>JANOBY010000300.1:0-23418 GCA_031411935.1 Planctomycetales bacterium
ATCCCGCCCAGGAAGAACACGAGGCATTCGTGGCCTTCCAGGTAGATGAACCGGCCATCCGGTCCTGAGTTGGTCGAGTCGTCGGGGTTCACGAGGCCTGCGTTGCCGTTGAAGTCGGGCCAGTAGTCGATCTTTGAATCGCTCGCCGACTTGTCATTGTTCCCATCCAGGGGAGCGAGAACGGCGCGGGGAAAGAACTTTTGTAAGGCCCTTAAGGAACGAGTAGCAAGCTCGCCGACCGAAATGTCGTAGTCACCAAACCGCTGCGTCGGAATAGGCTTGTGCACCGCGTACCAGAGGCCAGCGGGTACTTTGCTGAGCGGAGTCTTGCTGTCCGCTTCGGTAGGACGAACCGGCTGCCCGTTGTAGGGCACATCCCCCGAATAATTCGCTGAGTAGATCCCCTGCTCGCTCAGGATGACGCGGCTGGGCGGAAACTCCCCGTACATGTCCTTGAACCGGGCTAGGGAGGCCGAGAGGGTCTGGATGTCGCCCGCCACGCGGGCGTCGTTCGCCCGCCGGACGGCGCCGACGATGACCGGGAGCAGGAGCGCGACCAGGATCCCGATGATCGTGATCACCACCATGAGCTCGATCAGGGTGAAGCCGATGCGGCGAGGTCTCGGTTGTCGTCGGTCCGGGCGGCGCGTCATCGGTCGGGTCTCCGTGGCGATCAAATGCGGGGTCGGACGAAATCCATCCTCGTGCGGGCAGGACACCTTCAGGCGGAGCGACGGGCGCACCGGGGGCGGGGGCCATCCGATCGCGGCGGCCCGGGCACGTCCCCCGTGCGACTGCAGTGCAAGATTTGCGGAGCTCAGCTCCCGAGGACGACCGGGGTGGCCGGTCCCCACGGCCCGGGGCCGAGGGACCGCCGAGAGCCTCTCGGGCCGTTAACCCGAGAGCTTGCTGATGAGCTGGATGAGGGGCATGAACAGGGCGATCACGATGAAGCCGATGATCCCGCCGAGCACCACGATCATGATCGGCTCGAGCAGGCTCACGAGCGACTCGACGAGCACCTCGACCTCTTCCTCGTAGTTGTCGGCGATCTTGTTGAGCATCGAGTCCAGGTCGCCGGTCTCCTCGCCCACGTCGATCATGTTCACGACGATGTCGTCCACGATCCGCGACTCTCGCAGGGGCTGGGCGATGGTCTCGCCCTCGCGGATGCTGTCGTAGATCCGGGCGAAGGCCCGCTCGAAGACCTTGTTGCCCGCGGTCTCCTTCACGATGCTCAGCGACTCCAGGATCGGCACGCCCGACTGCACCAGGGTGCCCAGCGTCCGCATGGTTCGCGCGACGGTGGACTTCTCAAGGATCGACCCCATGACGGGGACCATGAGCCAGATGCGGTCGAGGATATAGGCCCCGGTCCGGTTGCGGTACATGAGCTTGATGAAGACCCATATCAAGATCGGTATGAGGATCACGATCCAGAACTTGTGCACCACGATGTCGCTGGCCTTGATGAGGAAGACGGTGGGGCCGGGCAGGTCCACGCCGAAGTCCGCGAAGATCGCGATGAACTTGGGCACGATGAAGTAGAGGATGAAGCCCACGATGACCACGGCCACGAGGATGACCACGACCGGGTAGACCATGGCCCCCTTCACGCGACGCTTCAGGGTCTGGGCCTTCTCCTTGAAGTCGGCCAGGCGCTGGAGGATGGCCTCGAGGGCACCGCCCGCCTCGCCGGCCTTGATCATGTTGCAGTAGAGCTTGTCGAACGCCTTGGGGTGCTTGGCGAAGGCCTCGGAGAGGGTCGACCCGCTCTCGATATCCTCGACCACGTCCTCGAGCGAGTTCTTCAGGACGCCCGGCTTGCACTGGTTGTGGAGGATCTTGAGCGAGCGAAGGACCGGCAGGCCGGCGTCCTGGAGGGTCGAGAGCTGCCGGGTGAAGAGGCAGAGTTGCTTGTTCGAGATCTTGCCGATCGTGAACGACTTCTTCTTCTTGCGTCCGCCCGAGCCCTTGCGGGCCTGGGCGGCCTTCTTGCCCTTGGCCCCCTTGGACCGCTCGGCGATCTTGGTGACGAAGAAGCCCTTCTGGCGGATCAGCTGCTGCGCCTCTTCCTGCGTGGCAGCGTCGATCGTGTCCTTGACTTCCTTGCCGGTCTGATCCATCGCCTCAAACTGATATGTCGGCATGGCTCATTGGTCCTTGGTCACTGGTCGTTCGTCGCTTGTAGAGGGGAGGGCAGCGGTCGTGTCGGTGTCTCGCGGGTCACCCGTGGCCGGTGACGAGGAACCGGGGATTCGCGAAGCTTACGCGTCGTCGAGCATGGTCTCGCGGATGACTTCCTCGATCGAGGTCCGCCCCTCGTGGATGGCCTGCATGCCCGACTCGCGGAGGGTCTGCATCCCGGACCTGCGGCAGGCCTCGCGGAACTCGTCGAGCGAGGCCTCGGTCACGATCATCTCGCGGAGCTTGTCGTTCATGACGATCAGCTCGAAGATGCCCTGACGCCCCTTGTACCCGGTGTTGTTGCACTTGTCGCAGCCTCGGCCGTAGTAGAATTTCTTCTGCTGGGCCTCTTCGTGGGTCATGCCGAGCTCCATGGCCACCTCGGCGGTGGGCGTGAACTCGGTCTTGCAGTTCTGGCAGAGCTTGCGGACGAGGCGCTGGGCGAGCACGGCCTCGACCGTGGCGGTGATCAGGAAGGTCGGCACGCCCATGTCGCGGAGCCGGGTCACGGCCGAGGGGGCGTCGTTGGTGTGCAGGGTGGTGAACACGATGTGGCCGGTGAGCGACGCCTGGATCGCGATCTCGGCGGTCTCCAGGTCGCGGGTCTCGCCCACGAGGATCTTGTCGGGGTCCTGCCGCAGGATCGCACGCAGGCAGGTGGCGAAGGTCACGCCGATCTCGGGGTTGACCGGGATCTGGACCAGGCCCTCGATCTCGTACTCCACCGGCTCTTCGGTCGTGATGATCTTCTCGCTGATCTCATTCAAGAGGTTCAGCGTGGCGTAGAGCGTGGTCGTCTTGCCCGAGGACGTGGGGCCCGTGACCAGGATGACCCCGTTGGGCTTGTAGATGACCTGCTTCCAGGGGATCAGAACGTTGTCGGGCATGCCGATCTTGTTGAGGTCCAGGTTCACGACCGTGCGGTCGAGGATCCGCAGGACCACGCTCTCGCCGAACAGGGTGGGCAACGTGGACACGCGGATGTCCACCGAGTTGCCGCCGATGCCCAGCTGGATTCGCCCGTCCTGGGGCAGCCGGCGCTCGGCGATGTCCAGGTTCGACATAACCTTGATGCGGCTGGAGATCGCGGGGGCCAGGTGGCGCGGGGGAGGCACGAGCTCGTAGAGCACGCCGTCCACCCGGTAGCGCATCTTGTACTCTTCCTCGAACGGCTCGAAGTGGATGTCCGAGGCCTTGTCCTTGATGGCCAGCAGGAGCACCATGTTCAGGAGCTTGCGGACCGGGGCCGCCTCGGCCATTTCCTCGATCGCCTCGAGGTCGATCGTGTTCTCATTGCGGCCGGCGAAGGCGCTCAGGCCCTTGTCCTTGACGATCTCATCCACCACGCTCTGGATCGATTCCTGCTTGCCGGCGTAGACCCGCTCGATGGCGGCGAGCACGTCCTTCTCGGGGGCGATCACGCCCTTCACGTCCACGCCCAGGAACGACCTCAGGCTGTCGATCGTGGCCGGATTCTGCGGCTCGACCATGGCGACGGTGACCGACTTGTCCTTCTTGCCCAGGGCGATCGGCACGACCTTGAAGGCCTGGGCCATGGTCTCGTTCACGAGATCGGTCATCTCGGCGGGGATGGCCAGGTCGGTGAGCTTGATCACCTTCATGCCCAGCTGCTCGCCCAGCGCCTTGAGCACCTGATCCTCGTTCACGAGGCCGAGCCTCGTGGCGACCTTGCCGATCAGCTCGCCTTCCGACTTCTTCTGCTCCTCGAGCACTTTCCACAGGCCATCCTCGTCGAGATAGCCCATGTCCACCAGAATTGTTCCGAGCCGACGAGCCATAAAAGGATCCCTTCTTCCACGGCGCCCCGACCAGGGGCCGTACCGATCGCGGAACCCCCCCGAAAATTCGGAGGGGCCTGAACCTCTGCCATCGCCCGGAAGAATCGAAAAGTGGAGACCGCACTGGGGGCGAACGCCCCGGAGAGAGGGGTGCCGGCTCAGATGAACAGGCCCCCATAATCTTACGCAAGCATTCGAAAATTGTGACGCAAAATCTTCTCAGCCTTCGTCTTCGTTCTCGTCCTTGTCGTCGAAGATGCCTTTCTTGGCCAGTTCGATCCGTTCCTTGAGCTCGGCCACCTTGCGCGCCTTGTAGAGGACTTCCTCTTCCTCGACCAGCCCCTGCCTCCAGAGGTTGAAGAGCGAGTCGTCCATGAGGATCATCCCGTGCTTGCGCCCGGTCTGGATGGACGAGTCGATGCGGTAGGTCTTGTTCTCGCGGATCAGGTTCGAGATAGCGGGCGTGATGACCAGCATCTCGTAGGCGGCGACCAGCCCCTTGGGCTTGCGCGGGACCAGCGACTGGGCGAGGATCCCGATGATCGCCACCGAGAGCTGGGTGCGGATCTGGTCCTGCTGCTCCTTGGGGAACACGTCGATGATGCGGTTGACGGTGCCTTCGGCCGAGTTCGTGTGCAGGGTGCCGAACACGATGAGACCCGTCTCGGCCGCGGTGATCGCCGCGGAGATCGTCGCGAGGTCGCGCATTTCGCCGACGAGGATGATGTCGGGGTCCATCCGCAGGGCGCGACGGATCGCCTCGGGGAAGTCGGGAACGTCGATCCCGATCTCTCGCTGATTGACGAGCGACTTCTTGTGCTTGTGGAAGTACTCGATCGGGTCCTCGATCGTGATGATGTGACGGTCCATGTTGTCGTTGATCCAGTTGATCATCGACGCCAGGGAGGTCGTCTTGCCCGAGCCGGTGGGCCCGGTCACCAGGATCAGACCGCGGGGACGGGTGATCAACTGCTCCATCACGGCCGGCATGCCCAGCTGCTCGAACGTGAGGAACTCGTTCGGGATCCGCCGGAGCACCAGGCCGATGTTGCCCCTCTGCTTGTAGATGGCCACGCGGAAGCGGGCCATCTCACCGAAGGCGAACCCGAAGTCGCACCCGCCGACCTCCTGAAGCTCCTGCTGGCAGCGTTCGGGCGTGATGCTCTTCATGAGCGCGGCCGTGTCCGACGACTCCAGGACCTTGGTCGCCAGGGGCCTCATATGACCGCCGAGCCGGAGCATGGGCTGCGAGCCCACGGTCAGGTGCAGGTCGCTGGCCTTCTGCGTGACGGTCGTCTGCAACAGCTTGTCGATTAGAAGCGTGCCCATGTCACTCCTGGTCTCACCGCGAGTGCCGTGAAGGCCCCCTGAACACGAGCTCAGGAAGCTTGACTTTGTCCCAAGAACCAACTGTCATGGCGAACGCGGCGAGCTGGATATGAGTTAGGACGAGGCCCATGCGGCCCTCTTCCTCGAAAACATTATCCGGTCCATCCACTCAAGATCAAGCGAATGAGGCTCGAAACGCACGCAACCGGGTGGAGATCTCCCAGCAACAGGTGGCCGCCGAGGAGGGCCATCGTCGTGAGAGACGGGGAGGGGAGGCGGCCAACGTGGCGCCTCCCCATAGGCTTCGAACCGCGGACTTCGCGGACGCTTCAGGCGGTCCCCGCCAGGGATTCCTGGTGAGTGATGCGCAGGACCTCGTCGATGCTGGTCAAGCCCTTCATGGCCTTGATCATTCCATCCTCGAACAAAGTGCGCATCCCCTGTTTACGAGCGGCCTTACGGATGGCCTGCGTGGGTTCTCCCTTGAACGTCATCTCGCGGATCACGTTTGACATGGCCATCAGCTCGTAGATGCCCATGCGGCCCCGATATCCGCTCTTGGAGCAGTGCGCGCACCCCTTTCCTTTCATGAAGTTGGCCTTCTTGGCGAGCTCCGGACGCAAGCCCAAGGACTGGAGAACGTGCGCCGGGGGCTCGTACCTCTGGCGACATTTCGGGCAGATTTTTCGCACGAGACGCTGCGCCATGATCCCCATGACCGAGGAAGCCACCAGGAACGGCTGGACGCCGATATCGACCAGTCTTGTTACAGCACTCGGCGCATCGTTCGTATGTAATGTACTGAAAACCAAGTGTCCTGTCAGTGAGGCCTGGATTGCTGTGTTTGCCGTCTCCTCATCCCGAATTTCTCCCACGAGGAGGATGTTCGGATTCTGCCGCAGCATGGCGCGGATGATGCGGGCGAAGGTCATGCCGATCTTGGCCCGGACCTCGCACTGGTTCACGCCGGGGAGGTAGTATTCGACGGGGTCCTCGGCCGTGATGATCTTCACGTCGGGGCGGTTCAACTCGTTGAGCGCGGCGTACAGGGTGGTCGTCTTTCCCGATCCCGTCGGGCCGGTCACCAGGAGAATCCCGTTCGGCCTCTTGATCAGCGACGAGAATCGCTTCCAGTCCTCGTCGCCGAATCCGAGGTCGCGGAGCCCGACCTTGATATTCTCGCGGTCGAGAATTCGCATGACGACCGACTGACCATGGATGGTTGGGATGATGGACACACGCAGGTCGATGTCCTTGCCGGCCACGTGCATCTTGATACGCCCGTCCTGGGGGCGGCGTTTCTCGGCGATGTCGATCTGCCCCATGATCTTCAGACGGGAGACGATCGAACCGAGCAGACGTTTGGGGGGGGAGTCCCGTTCCATGCACACACCGTCGATCCGGTAGCGGATCCGCACGCGATCGGCGTAGGGCTCGATGTGGATGTCGGAGGCTCGCATGGTCACGGCTTCCTGAATGATCAGGTGCACGAGGCGGATGACCGGCGCGTCTCCCTCTTCCAGGGCGTTGCTGCCTCCGCCCGTCCGACCTCCGCCCCCGCCGTCCTCGGAGAAGTCGATCGCCGTGTCGGTGAATTCCTGGAGCATGGAGTCGACCGATTCGGTCTCCTGCGTCGAGGAGCCGTAATAGCGGTTGATCGCCTCGACGATCGACTCCTTGGAGGCCAGAGCGATCGTGATCTCGCGATTCAGGACGAAACGGAGCTTGTCGATCGTCTCGAAGTTCATCGGGTCATACATGATGACCTTGATGGTCCCGTTCTCCTGGGACATGGGCATGACGAAGTTTTCGCGGGCCAGAGACTCGGGGATCAGCTCGACCACGCCGGAGGGGATCTCGATCTCCCTCAGGTCGATGTAGTCCATGCCGTGCTGCTCGGCCTTGGCCTTCATGATCTGCTCGGTGTCGGCATAGGCCAGCTTCACCAGGGCCTCATCAACCGAGACGCCCTTCATGCCCTGGGCTTCTTTGAGTTGATCCGGCCCGATGATCCCCCGGCGCATGAGGATATCGGTCCACTCGCGGCTCTGCTTCGCCATGGCCTTGGACTCCAACTCGAGCGACGTGAGAAACGCTTGGCATCGAAGAATTGACGACGACCCACCTTACGAACAAGCCGCGCACCCGGAGATGCGGGCACCACGGGCTCCACCGAGCGAGCCCCGGAGTCTCAGTGTGGAGGGGATGACCGACAAGGAGACCGAACGCGAGATCCATTCGCCGCTTCCGCAGAGGGGTCGGGTCGAATTCGTGGGCCGAACTCTTATCCGAGAGAGGGATGCGGAGACAGAGATCATGGATGCGAATAAGAAACTCTAGGCTAGCACAGAGGGCGCGCAGGGACAAGCTGCACCCCTTGCGCTACAAGGGATGAGACGAAAACCCACCGTCGCGGCCAGGTCAACGCGGGGGAGGCGTCGCCGGCAGGGTTTTCAGCAGGTCGCTGGCGTCCTTGCGATAGGCAAACAGGCCGGGCTGACTGATGGTGGCCACCAGAAGCTTGCGAGCCTCCTCGGTCCGACCGCGGTCCGCGAGTACGCGGGCCAGGAAGTACGCGGTTTCGGGCGCAGCACGGCCGTTCGTGATCGCCGCCCGCAGGTTGATCTCGGCGTCCTGCGGGTGCCCGTTTCGGTCGTGCGCACGGCCGAGGGTCGCGAGGATCTCGGGAGACCGGGGAAACTTCCTGGCGAGGCTCTCGGCGAGCTGGAGCCCTCGAGTCCTTTTGGTGCGATCATCCTGCTCGACCAGGCTCAGGGCGAGCAAGCTGGAGACCGACGGGTCATTGGGGAGGTCTTTGGAGAGGGCCTCGTACACGCCCTCCGATTTCGCGTAATCGCGGCGATGGAACGCGATCAGGCCGAGGAGTTTCCGGAGGTCCCTGGAATCGGGTTCGATCGTGCCCAGTTCCTGCGCGATGGGTTCGGCGGATTCGGGCCGACCCTGTTCCAGAAGCCAGAGGGCATAGGCGATGCGGGGCCGAGAGGCCTTGGGGCTGGCCTTCAGGGCACGGCCAAACCAGTCCTCGGCGGGCTTGGCGTCGCCCGCCCTCGCATAGAGCAACGCCATCGAGACCTCGGGCGAGTCGATGGTGGGGGCGTCCGCAGAAGCGGTCTTGAGCTCCTTGAAGGCCTCCTCCACCTTCCCCTTGCGGAAGAGGATCCGGCCGAGGATCTGACGCAGGCCTCCATCCTTCGGGTCGGTCTCGATGGCAAGCAGGATGTGGTTCCCGGCCGTCTCCCAGTCGCCGCGAGACTCGGAGATCGAGGAGAGGATCTTCCTCGCGTCGCGGACCACGGCCGGGCCCTGCTTGGGATCGGCGAGCTTGGGGACGAGGCTCAGCGCGAAGTGAGCATTGAGCCCGGCATCGTGCCGACGCCCCTCGGCCAGGTCGATCGCGGCGAAGGTCAGAGCGACGCTGGGGTCCTCGGGGGCCTCGGCCGACGCTTCCTCGAGCACCAGCCGCCCCCGGTCGTTCTGTCCGGCCGAGAAGTGCATTCGCGCCAGGATGAGCAACGGGGTCGGCCATTCCTTGTGGCTCGCCGCGGCCTTGCGGATGGCGGCGAGGGCCTCGTCGGACTTCCCCTCGCGGACGAGCTTCGTGGCCGATTCAATGATCGGGTCGACCGGGACCGAACCGCTGGCCCCCTGCGCGGGGGCGGGCGGCGAAACGTCCTGCGCGGAGACCATCGGAGCCCCGAGCAGCAGAGCGACGAGGCCGGCCAGAAGCCCGGCTCGATTCCCCTCGAAACGGTCGAAGCGTCGGTGGATCACGGCCGGGAGTCTCCGTGAGTCGGGACGGGATACGAAGAGGGACCGCGAGCCTCCCATCGAAGCCGCGGTCCCGGTGCTGGATGGCGGAAAGGGCCGACGAGCCGGTCAGCCCTCTCTGCCCATGATATCGCCTCCTCGGGGAGAAGGCGATGGGGGTGGATTACTTGTCGCGGGTCGTGGTCTGACCGCCGGCGAGGGCCGCCTGGGCCGCCGCGAGCCGGGCGATGGGCACGCGGAACGGCGAGCAGGAGACATAATCGAGCCCGACCTTGTGGCAGAACGCCACGCTGTCGGGGTCTCCGCCGTGCTCGCCGCAGATGCCGACCTTCAGGTGCTCGTTGGCCGAGGCCTTGCGGCCGGCGCGGCCCTTCTGGACGCCCATCTCGACGAGCTGCCCCACGCCGTTCACGTCCAGCGACTGGAACGGGTCGACCGGCAGGATCTTTTCCTTGAGGTAGGTCGGCATGAACCCGCGGATGTCGTCGCGGCTGTAGCCGAAGGTGAGCTGGGTCAGGTCGTTCGTCCCGAAGGAGAAGAACTGGGCCTCCTCGGCGATCTTGTCGGCCACGAGCGCGGCGCGGGGCACCTCGATCATGGTCCCGACGAGGTACTCGACCTGCACGCCCGCGGCCTTCATGACCTCCTCGGCCACGGCGATGGTCCGCTTCTTGAGGAGGACCAGCTCCTCGACGGTGCCCACCAGCGGGATCATGATCTCGGGCAGGACGCTCTTGCCGTGCTTCTTGACCTCGCAGGCGGCCTCGATGATGGCGCGGACCTGCATGTCGCCGATCTCGGGGAAGACGATCGGCAGGCGGCACCCGCGGAAGCCCATCATCGGGTTGAACTCGTGGAGCTCTTCGACCCGGCTCTTGACCTTCTCCACGTCCACGCCCAGGCTCCTGGCGACCTCGGCCTGGCCCTTGTCGTCGTGCGGGAGGAACTCGTGCAGGGGGGGGTCAAGGAGGCGGATGGTGACGGGGTAGCCGTCCATCGCCTCGAAGATCCCCACGAAGTCGGCACGCTGGAACGGCTCGAGCTGATCGAGGGCGGCCTTGCGACCGGCCTCGTCGTCGGCGAGGATCATCTTCCTCATGGGCAGGATGCGGTCGTCGCCGAAGAACATGTGCTCGGTGCGGCAGAGGCCGATCCCCTCGGCACCGAACTCGCGGGCCTTGACGGCGTCCTTGGGGGCGTCGGCGTTGGTGCGGACCTTCAGGGTCCGGACGGCGTCGGCCCAGCTCATGAACTCGGCGAAGTCGCCCGAGATCTGGGGGGCGACGGTCGGCACCTGGCCGATCATCACGTCCCCCTTGGTGCCGTCGATCGTGAGGAACTCGCCCTTCTTGATCGTCTGGCCGGCGATGGTGATGGTCCCGGCCTTCTCGTCGATCTTCATGGCCTCGCAGCCGACCACGCAGGGCTTGCCCCAGCCGCGGGCGACCACCGCCGCGTGGCTGGCCTTGCCGCCGGTGGAGGTGAGGATGCCCTTGGCCAGGTGCATGCCCGCCACGTCCTCGGGGCTCGTCTCCTTGCGGACGAGCAGGATCGGGTCGTTCGGGTACGCCTTGGCGTGGGCCACGGCCTCCTCGGCCGAGAGGATGATCTTGCCGCTGGCGGCGCCGGGGCTGGCGGCGATCCCGCGGGCCAGGGCGGTGTACTTCGCCTTGGGGTCGAGCTGCGGCAGGAGCAGGTGCTCCAGGCTATCGGCGGCCACCCGCTTGATCGCGGTGTTCTTGTCGATCTTGCCTTCCTTGAACATCTCCACCGCGGTCCGCACGGCGGCGGAGCCGGTGCGCTTCCCAGTGCGGGTCTGGAGCATGTACAGGATGCCTTCCTGCACCGTGAACTCGATGTCCTGCATTTCCTTGTAATGCTGCTCGAGCTTCTCGCGGATCGCCATCAGCTCCTTGTAGACCTTGGGCATGTCCTGCTCGAGCCGGGCGATCGGCTCGGGGGTGCGGATGCCCGCGACCACGTCTTCGCCCTGGGCGTTGATCAGGTAGTCGCCGTAGAAGACGTTCTCGCCGGTGTTCGGGTCGCGGGTGAACGCCACGCCGGTGCCCGAGGTCTCGCCCATGTTGCCGAAGACCATCGCCTGGACGTTCACGGCGGTGCCCTTCAGGCCGGTGATCCGCTCGATCCTGCGGTACTCGATCGCCTTGTTGCCGTTCCACGAATTGAACACGGCGTTGATGGCCAGCATGAGCTGCTGGGTCGGGTCTTGCGGGAAGTCCTCGCCCACGTGGTGCTTGTAAACCGCCTTGTAGCGCTTGACGAGCTCCTTGAGGTCATCGGCCGAGAGGTCCGTGTCGAGCTTCACGCCCCGGGCATCTTTCAGGGACTGGAGCTCGTGCTCGAAGAGTTCGTGCTCGACGCCCATGGCGGTGGAGCCGAACATGTCGATCACGCGGCGGTAGCCGTCATAGGCGAACCGCACGTTGCCGGTCTTCTTGGCCACGCCCTCGACCGAGGCGTCGGACAGGCCGAGGTTCAGGATCGTGTTCATCATGCCAGGCATGGACAGGGCGGCGCCCGAGCGGACCGAGACGAGAAGCGGGTTCTCGGGGTCGCCGAACTTCGCGCCGTAAGTCTCTTCCATCAGCTTGATGGCGGCCTGAATCTGGGGGACGGCCGATTCGGGCAGCTTCTTGCCGTTCTCGTAGTACGCCGCGCAGACCTCGGTGGTGATCGTGAAGCCGGGGGGGACGGGGATCCCGATCACGCTCATCTCGGCGAGGTTGGCCCCCTTGCCGCCGAGCAGGGTCTTCATGTCGGCCTTGCCGTCGGCCTTCCCGCCGCCGAACGAGTAAACATACTTGAGCTGATCGGACATTCTCAGGCAAGCTCCGTGAGGGGCAATCGCAAACAGGGCATCGAGCGTAATTCAAGTCTTGGAGGACCAAAGTTTAGTGATCGCATCAACACGCTGTCAAGCGGGCACCCGCGCCGGGGCCCCGGCCCGCAGCCGCGATCGCTCCGTCGGATCTCATCCTCGGAAGATGGCTCCTCGATGCGAAAATCCAGCCGCGAGGGGTGGAGTTCGGCCCGATCCGCGCGAGTCGCGAGGCTCCCGTCATCGCTTGGCGATCGCGCGATTCGAGCCGACCACGAGCCGGGTGTCGGGATGGTCGGTGCGCCAGGTCCCCCACTCCACCGTGGACATCCGGGTGAGGCGGGGCAGGGTTTTCCCGCAAAGGGGGCCGGCCACGGCCTTCAGGCCTTTCTGCGTGCCCATCCACAGGCTCTCGCTCTTTCGATCGTAGAGCAGGGGCTCGCCGTCGCAGAGGTAGCCGGTGTGCCCCATGGTCAGGCGATCCGTATCGAGGACCGGGCTATATACGCTCGCGCAATGGTCCCCCTTCTCGAACGGAGAGAACACGACCAGCAAGGGGCAGCCCAGCACCGAGTCGTTCACGATCAGGACCTTGCCCAGCACGGCGAAGGGGTACGCCAGCGACACGCCCCGGATCTGCGTGGCCGCAACCTTGTCGTCTTCGGGGATCTGGGACCAGATCTCCCCTTCACCCGTCTCGACCCGGGGAAGGTCGATCGGCCGGACCGTGTCGCGCCCGATGGCGTGCGACAACCGGGAGGGGTCGAGCTGTCCCCGCGCGAAGCGGAACCACTGATGCTGGTTCTCGACCGTGCTCCACCCCGCCCAGAGGCGACTCTGGTCCCCCTCGTCGCGGTACCAATCCTTGGGCGGGATCGCGAAGCTGAAGCGCGGCGTGACCTCGGGATAACCAACCACGCGGGCCCGCGCATCCTCGCGCCACTCTCCGCGAAGCGCCTCCCACTCCCGCCAAAGCACACTCGCCTCGAAACCGAGGTAGGTGATCAAGACCAGGACAACGGGAAGGGCCACCCCGTGACGCGCCGTGAACCGGCGACGGGGACGCTGGTCCGGGGGAGAAACGTCGGGAGAAAGGCCCGAGGTTTCGTCGGAAGGGAGATGAGGAGTTTGCATCGACGGCCGACCCTCCTGCAATCACGGGGTTCTCGGCACGAGACGGGCGGTTCTGCGTTATCACACGCACATCCGGGGGAGTCAATCGAATTCAAAATCTGCCTGGGAATTTGATGCCAGTGAGGGGCAGCCACCGAACGCATCTTTGTATTTGTCCCGGCCCCGGTCGCCGGAGCGATGAGTCATCCTCGGCTGGACCACTCCACGGCCCCGCAACGGTCGGAAACGCCGCCCGGTCACGACTCCGGCAAAGCCGATCCGAGGGTTCAGGCCAGGCTTCGTCCGGGCGTGTCCTCCAGACGATTCCTCCTCGGGACGAGATGCTTGCAATCACTTTCGGGAGCTAAGATGCTGGAGAGACACATCGCCACGTTTCCAGGCGATGGATCCCTCCCCGATCGGGACCCGCTCCATGAAGTACGCGTTTGCTTTTGTTATTGTCGCGTTGGGGGCGGCATCAGCGCCCGCGCAGGAGGCGGCGAAGCCGAAGCCCGAGGCCCCGTCGCCCCTGGAAACCGAGATCCGCGCGGCCGTATCGGCGTTCCGGACCGCCTTCGACAAGGGGGATGCCCCCGCGGTCGCCGCCACCTTCACGCCCGAGGCCGAGGTGATCGACGAATCGGGCGAGCGGACCGTGGGACGCGAGGCAATCTCGGCGAGGTTCGCCGATCTCTTCCGCGAGTCGCCGGGCGTCACGATCGTCATCGAGTCGGAGTCGATCCGCCCCCTATCCGCGGACTCGGCGATCGAGGAGGGCACGGCCACGCTCAAGCTTGGCAAGGAGGGGCGGCCCGAGACGTCTCGATATGAGGCGATCTATGTGAAGCAGGACGGCCGATGGCTGCAGGCGCGAATCCGCGACTTCCCTCAGGAGACGTTCGCCCCTCATGAACGCCTCTCCGCCCTGGAATGGCTCCTAGGCGACTGGGTGGACGAGGATCCCTCGGGCGTGATTCACACCTCCTGCGCCTGGTCTCCGGACGGCAATTACCTGATGCGGGACTTCCGCGTGCAGGTCCGCGGCCAGGACGCCCGCACCGGTTCTCAGAGGATTGGATGGGACCCGGCGACGAAGCAGATCAAGTCGTGGACCTTCGACACGGACGGACTCCACAGCGAGCAGCTCTGGTCCGAGGAGGAGCCGGGGCGATGGCTGATCAAATCCTCGGGCCCGCGAGAGGACGGCCAGCGCACCACGGCCACGAACGTCTTGACTCGCCTGGGCAAGGATCGGGCCTCGTGGACCTCGGTCGATCGCACCGTGGGCGACGCCTCGATCGCGGACATCGAGACGCGCGTCCTGGTCCGCCGCCCTCCTCCCGCCAAGTAACTTCACCATGACCATGACCGGATTCGCCACGACTCGTACAGGCTAGCCTTTGAGGGATCCATGAACACTCGCTACGTGAAGACCATGCTGGTGGCGGCCCTGGTGTCCTCCCTGCTCGCGCCTCCCGCACTCGCGGGTCGAGGCGGCGGAGGTGGCCGAGGCGGCGGTGGAGGCTTCCGTGGAGGGGGAGGTGGCGGGGGATTTCGTGGCGGGGCCGGGGGATTCGGTGGGGCTGGGGGTTACCGCGGAGGCGCCGGGGCAGGCGGATTCCGGGGCGCGAGCCCGGGCTCGTTCAATCGCTCGCCCTCGATGAACATGGGCAATCGCAACTATCAGCCGCAAAACTTCAACCGCGCCGGTTCAAATAATTTCGGCAACCGGACGGGTGCCAATGACTTCGGCAACCGGACGAACACGAACAACATCGGCAACCGCACCGGCTCCAACAATTTCGGCAATCGCCAGTTTGACGGTAACCGGGTCGGCAACACGAACATCCAGGGCGGGAACCGGTTCAACGAGAACAACTTCAACCGCACGAACAACAACCTCAACGTCAATCGCACGAACAACTTCAACAACTTCAACAACGCCAACCGCTACGGCAATAACTGGGCCGGTCGCGGCTACAACAACGGCTATGCCCACGGCTGGGTGAACGGCTACTGGCATGGCAACTACGGCGGCTGGGGATACCGCAATTACGGCTGGAACAACGCCGCGTGGTTCGGTGCGGGGGCGCTCACCGGGTGGGGGCTGTCGAACTGGGCCTATGGGTCGTCCCTGTATAGCTGGGGCTACATGCCGTACGTGAACCCGTACTACGTGGTGCAGCCGGTCGTGGCGTCGCCCACCTTCGTGCCGGGGGCCGCGACGGTCCCTTCCTATGATTACTCGGTGCCGGTCGACACCGAGACCGCGGTCAACCCGCAAGACCCCGCGGACGGGCAGCCTTCAAACTTCGACAAGGCCCGCGCCGCCTTCCAGGCCAACGATTTCGCGACGGCCCTTTCGCTCGCCAACCAGGCGCTCAAGGCTGCCCCGTCCGACACGTCGTTGCACGAATTCCGCGGTGTGACCCTGTTCGCCCTGGGCAAGTATGATGACGCCGCGAGCGCCGTATTCGCCGTGCTGTCGGTCGGGCCGGGCTGGGACTGGACCACTCTGGTGGGGCTCTACGACTCGGTCGACACCTACACGGCGCAGCTTCGCAAGCTCGAGGCCTTCGCCAGGGACAACCCGAAGTCGGCCGCGGCGCACTTCCTCCTCGGCTACTTCTACCTCACGCAGGGCTCCAACGACGAGGCGCAGAAGCAGTTCGCCAAGGTCGCGATGCTCCAGCCGAACGACAAGATCTCGTCGCGCCTCGCCGCCGACCTCGGCAAGCCCTCGGCCGATCCCGCCGCCGAGCCCACGCCCGAGCCGGCCGCGAGCCCCATGCCCGCCGGTGCCACGATCGCCGGCACCTGGACCGCCACGCCCTCGCCCGGCACCACGATCGCCCTGACCATCGGGGAGGACAAGCAATTCTCCTGGAGCGTGAAGGGCACGCCCAAACCGACCACCCTCTCCGGCGAGTCGAGCCTGACCGACGGGATCCTGACCCTCGCGCAGAAGGCGGGGCAGCCGCTGGTCGGGCGAGTGACCTGGAAGGATGCCACGCACATGAATTTCACGATCATGGGGGCCTCGCCCGATGATCCCGGCCTGGCCTTTTCCAAGTAGGGCTTGACGACGCAGAAGAAATGAAGCGGGGGCGAAGGGTCATTCGACCTCTCGCCCCCGCCTTGTTTTGCCTCCGAACCGCCACGATCAGCCCATCTGGCCGGCTTCGATCTCGCCGGTGGCGAACTGGTTGAACTCGACGTACTGGATGTGACGGTAGAGCTTGCTTTGGCCATGGACCTCGCGAGGCGTCCCGTGGGCCTCCACGCGGCCGTTGTGCAGCACGACCACGCGATCGCACTTGCGGATCGTCGAAAGCCGGTGGGGCAGGAAGATCACGGTCTTGCCAGCAGCCAGGCGATCGATGGTGTCGTCGATCAACGACTTCACATCCTCGTCCAGGTGCTCGGTCGGCTCCTCGATCACCACGATCGATGGGTCGTGCAAAGAGGCCCGGGCCAGGGCGATCCGGTACAGGGCATCGACCGGCAGGTAATGGCCGAACGCCCCGATCGGCGTGTCGTAGCCGTTGGGAAGTTCCTGGATGAGCTGATGGGCATGGGCGAGTTTGGCCGCCTGGATGATCCGCGGCAGGCCGTAGCTCGGGTCGCCGAGCCCGATATTCGCGAACACCGTGTCGTTAAACACGAGGTCCGCCTGCAGGACCATCGCGACCTGTGCCCGCAGGGACTCCAGCGTCACGTCGCGAAGGTCCAGGCCGTCCATCCGCACGCGACCGATCTTCGGATCGATCAGGCGCGGGATGAGGCAGGCCAGCGCGTACTTGGACGATTCGTCCAGGCTGAGGATCGCCGTCCGGGACAGCGCCGGGATCTCGACCGACACGCCCGAGAGCAAGTTCCGCCCGTTCGGCCCTTCGAGAGACACGTTCTCCAGGCTGATGCGTTGCTTCAGCGGGGCGAGGAACTGGGCCCCCACGGCCTGCTTCAGCTCGGGCGTTCGCTCAAGAAACTTGAAGATCGCGTCGGCCGAGCGGCCCGCCTGGCGGAGTGCTCTGCGAAGCTCTTGCCACGACAGGATCGGCGGGATCATGGCCACCGACACGAACAGCAAGATGGCGGCGGTCGCGGGGGCCAGAGCCCCGTTCAGCAGCAGGTAGCCCAGCAGGCCAATCGCAACGGTGGTCGCCGTACCGATCACAAGCAGGAGCACGGGGACGGACCGGGCCTCGGCGCGCATCCGTTGGGCATCATCGCTCTGGAACTGGTGGAGGTGATGCTCGAACCGCTGACGGTCCACGCCCTCCATCCCGTACACGCGCACTGTGCGGAGCATGGCGAGGTCTTCTTGCAGAAGGCACAGACGTACGGCCGAATCCCTTGCGGCGGCGTCGGCCTCGAGGCGAATGCCCGCCGTGAGAGGACGGACCGCGAACGCCACGAGCCCGGCCAGGGCCAGCAAGAAGATCGTGACCTGCCACGAGGCGAGGAGCCCGAGAACCAGCAGGCCGACCACCAGGACCGGGCTCCTGACCGCATGATCGATCTCGGTCACCACCCCGTCTCGGACGTCGTTCACGTCGCGAGCGAAAAGGTCCACCACCGGCCCCGCCCCCTCACTCGGCAGCGCCGATTGCCCCAGCCGATAGATCTGGCGGTGGATCTGATGACGCAGAGATGACACGATGGCCCCCGCGGCCGAAGTAGCGAGGGCGCGTCGCCAGAGCCCCGCATACGAGGCCGCCACGATCAGCCCCAACATGAGGGCCAGCAACGCCTTGAGCGCCCCAAGGTTTTCTCGAAGGAGGACCGACCTCCGGAGGATCCAGTCCAGCCCCCTGGCGACCGCCCGGTGGATCGGGTTGGGGCTGGCGTGATGAGCCTCCACGAACGGGTAGAGGCCCGTGTTCACGACCTCAACGGGGCCGGCAGTGGACTCCCCCAGGCTCTGCTGGATCCACCGGGGTTGCCTCGGCATTCGCAGTTCGGTCACCCGGTTTGCGTCGAAAGTGACCACCCCGCGACGGATCACCAGGTCCAGGAGCATCCCCACGACCAGCACAAGGCATAGCAGAAGCAATCCCTGCAGGGCCGACACGATGTGTCCGAGCAGAAGGGATCCCGATCGCGTGTCGGCCAGCTTGCGGGCGCGGCGATAGGCAGCCGGGAACATGTCGGGGCCTCGAAGGGAGGTGGTGCCCTCGCCCGCGAACGACGAAGGTCTCACCAAGTCTACACAAAGCGCCTACTTTGTGCATCCTTCGCGAGACCTGCGGTGGGTTTTTCGGGTCAAAGGCGGAGTTCAAGCCACGTCGCGGTTCTCGAACAGGAGGAACGCGAAGAGCAGTGCTGCGCTAGTATACATCACGCAATAAACCGCCGCGGGCAGGACGTATCCGACCCAGGGGATCGCCAGGCCGGTCGAGATCGAGGGGCCCGCGTTGAAGAATTCGAGCGAGGGCAGGGCCCAGGCGAACAGGCGGGCCATGAACTTCACGAGCTCGTTGACCTTCGCACCGGCCGGCGACGTGAGATCGACAAGCACCTGCGACAGGTGGCCCAGGAAGAAGATCGCGATGCAGACGATCAGGTTCACGAGCATGGGCATGCGCGTGGAGATCGCCAGGCTGATGCTCGCCAGGATCGTGACTTCCATGAACCCCAGGACCAGGCCCGGGAGGATTTGCCACACGTGCGCCGACCTCTGGGCGTATTCCTCGGGCGTCCCGGCCGTCTCGAGCAGGTCATAACCCGACTTGTAGTAAGTGCCTACGGCCATGAAGAAGCCCAGGATCACGTACATTGCGAGCACCCCGGCCATGATCCCCAGGAACTTCCCGAGGATGAACTGGCGGCGGTTGATTGGCTTGGACAGGAGCGTGACCGCGGTCTTGCCCTCGATCTCCTCGGCCACCGACGAGCTGGAAGTGAGCAGGGCGAGCAACAAGGCGATGAACGAGATTGTGGTCAATCCCGTGTCCTTGTACATCTTGATGTCTTCGTTGAACGTGAAGTACGGCAGGAAGATCGAGACCAAAAGCGAGATGAACGCGAGGAACGCCAGCACGAAGAATGCGGGCTGGCGGATGGCTTCCAGGGCGGTCGCCCGCGCGATGGTGAGGGTCTTCATGGTCGGTGGCCTGATCCGTTCAAGACGAAGGAGGATGAGAGCAAGCGATGCGCGGGGAAAGGGCGCGGAATTGTCCCTAGTAACGTATCGAGAAGCCCGAAGGTTCGATCGATTCGGAGAGAAACGGTGAATTCTCGACCGAAACGATGTTGGGGCCAAATTCCCGGGTCAAAGCGTCCAGGAACCGATCGATCTCCGGGCCCGGGCCCCGGACCAGGATCTCGACCGAGCCGTCGTGGAGATTCTTCACGGAACCCGAGACAGCATAACCGATGGCGAGGCGATTCGTCCTCGCCCGGAATCCAACTCCCTGGACGTGTCCCCGATAAACCACGCGACGCGCATCGGTTTCCATGATCTGGACTCGTCCGCTCCATGCCCGCCCATCAGACGGGCAGGCGACCGGCGGCGAGCTCGTCCTCCCACTGGTCGAGCAGGGGCCAGTCGATCGCGCAGGTGCCGAAATCGGCCATGTGCGTGTAGGACTCGAGCCGCGCGATCGTGCGATCGAGCAGGGCGTCATCCTTCGCGAAGATGGGGCCGTGCGAAGGCAGGAGGTACTTCGCGTCGCTCTGGCGGATGCGCCTGAGGCTGGCGAGGAAGTCCACGAGGTTGGAGCCGTGGTGGGCGTCGATCACCCCCACGCACCCGTCGCGGAAGATGTTATCGCCCGAGAACAGGAGCTCGCCCATGCGGAAGGAGAGCTGGCCCGCGGTGTGGCCCGGGGTGCTCCAGACCTCCAGGGTGCGGTCGCCGATCTCCAGGCGGTCCCCCTCGTTGATCGTCAGGTCCACCTTGCACTTGGGCATGGGGATGTGGATGTTCTGGGCGTCAATCCGGGCGTAGGTCAGGATCTCGTCGCCGTCCTGCAAGGGCCCCACGCTCTTGGGGTGGGCGGCGACCTTGCACTTGAGGACCTCGCGGGCGCGGGCCAGGCCCTGGGCGTGGTCGGCGTCGGCGTGGGTGGCGATGATCATCTTGCAGGCCGCGAGGCTGAACCCGAGGCGGCGGATCAGTTCCAGGACGTCGCCCAGCTCGTCAAGGAACCCTACGTCGATGAGGGCCCATTCCGTGCCCCCGTCGATGAGGTAAATGTTCACGCCCAGGCGGCGACGGGCCTGGACGTTCATCTCGATCACGCCGGGGAAGATGTACTGGCGTTCGACCATGGGTACTTTTCACGAGAGGAGGCTCGATCGCACGCGGGCGGGAACGACGTGGGAATGCGGCGCGCCGGCGATCGAGCGGGTGACGGGCGAACTAGAACTCCGATTTTACGCAGACCGGAGTCTCGGGGCAACGCGATCGCAAACACCGAGCCGAAATCGACGTCAGGCCGGCCTCGCCACGCGGCCCTCGGCGCTGTCCGCCACACGAAAGTCCCGGATCTCGAGCTGCACGTCGCGGCGACCGCCCCACTCATTGATGCTGGGATGAAACACGATCGAGCAGGCCGTGCCCGGCGAAAGCTCCGTGACGCGGTCGGCCATGTTCCAGCCGACCGCCTTGAGCGTGATGTCGCCCTGACCGAATCGCACCTGCACCGTGCTCTTCTTGTCCCCCACGATCCGCGGCTGGCCCACCACGTGGACGCGTTCGGCCAGGAGCAACGGGCGGGGGTTGCCGTTGCCGAAGGGCTCCATGGTTTCGATCGTCTCGACCGCCTTGACCGTGAGCATCCCGAGCGCGACCTCGGCGTCGAGTAGCAGCTCCTTCACGCGCAGGTCGGAGGTCAACGCGGTACGGCAATGGGTGTCGAACCGCTCGGCGAACTCGGGGAAGAACGCCGGGTCCATCTTCAGGCCCGCGGCCGCCTTGTGCCCGCCGAAACCGATCAACCCCGCCGAGCATGCCTTCAGGGCGTCGTAAAGATGGAAGCCCGGGACCGATCGCGCCGATCCCTGGGCCAGGGCCTCGCCCAGGGCCACGACGACCGCGGGGCGGTGGTAAGCCTCGACCAGCCGGGAGGCCACGATGCCGATCACGCCGGGATGCCAGTTCGGGCTGCCCACGACAATCGCCCCGCGCTCGCCCAGGCCGCCCCCGGCCTCGATCTGGCGATGGGCCTCGGTCACGATCGTCCGCTCGACGTCCTGCCGCTCCTTGTTGCAGAGGTCCAGCGTGATCGCCAGCTCCTGGGCCTCGGCCGGGTCGGTGGTCGTGAGCAGCTGCACCGCCGCCGAGGCCCGTTTCAGGCGCCCCGCCGCGTTGATCATGGGCCCGAGCTTGTAGCCGATGTTCGCCGCTGTCAGGCGGTCCCGGCCGAGGAGCCCAGAGATCTGGAGCAGGGCCTTGAGCCCCACCGAGGCCTCGGGCGATGCGATCCCGCGCAATCCGTGGCGGACGAACACCCGGTTCTCGCCTTCCAGCGGCATGATGTCGGCCACGGTGGCCATGGCGATCAGGTCCATGGACCGGAGCAAGAAGTCGCGAAAATGCGGCGAGGCCTTCTTGCCGTCGCCGAACGACTTGCAGATCTGCCAGGCGAGCTTGAACGCCACCGCCGCGCCGCAGAGGTCGGGGAACGGGTAACACCCCCCTTGGCCCAGAGGGTGGACCACCACGTCGGCCTCGGGCCACGAGGAGCCGGGCGTATGGTGGTCGGTGATGATCAGCTCGACGCCCAGTTCGCGGGCGAGCTGCGCCTCCTTCACGGCCGACACCCCGCAATCGACCGTCACGATGAGCCTGGCCTGATGCTCGTGGACGATCTTGCGGAGCGAGTCGGCGCTCAGGCCGTATCCCTCGTCCACGCGATGCGGGATGTAGAACTCAGCATCGGCCGCGCCGGCGAGCTTGAGGCAGGACCACAGGACGCTCGTCCCGCAAACCCCGTCCACGTCGTAATCGCCGTACACGACAATCTTTCGGCCGTCCCGAATCGCCCGCAGGATGCGTTCGGCGGCCTCGACCATGCCGGGCAGGCCCTCGGGGTCGTGCAGGCCGTCCCGGCGGGCCCCCAGGTAGGCCTTGGCCATCGTGCCGTCGGTGATCCCCCGATTGAGGAGGAGCTGGGCCACGATCGGCGGCAGTCCCGACTCGCGACTGAGGTGAGCGACCCGGTCGCGGTCGTGGGGGCGGAGGCGCCAGTTCGGTGTCATCGCCAAACTCCAGGACGCCGAGGCACGGCACCGTGCGAGAGAACGCCTCTACAAGTGTACCCTACGAACCCACCCGCGGCGATCTTTGTCTTCCGATCCAGGATCGAGCCACCCTGACATGCCAACTCGTTTCGGGGTTTCTCCTCCCTCAAGATCGGGCCTAGGGGGGGCCGAATCTGACGGGAAGTGAGAGATTTGGGAGAAACCCCTACGCCGGCGTCGCCCGCTCAATGCGGCGAGACGAGCTTGAGCCCCAAAATCCCCGCCATGATCAGGCCGATGCAGACGAGCCTCCGGGGGTCGGCCGATTCGCGGTAAATGGCCATCCCCAGGATCACCGTGCCGAGGGCTCCGATGCCCGTCCAGACCGTGTAAGCGGTCCCCAGCGGGAGCGTCTTGAGCGAGTACGAGAGGAGCACCAGGCTCACGATCATGGCCACCACCGTCACCACGCTGATCACCGGCCTCGTGAATCCGCGCGATTCCTTCAGGCCCACGGCCCACGCCGTCTCGAACAATCCGGCGAGGATCAGGATCAGCCAGGCCATGCGAACCGTCCGAGGGGTTGGAGGGGTCAACGGATACCTCAGTCCTCGGGATGATTTCCATTGCTGAACCACCCATGCCGCCATGCCCAGTACCAGATACCGAACGGCGTAATCAGCATCAGCAAGTTGTTACCCCAGAACAGGATGCGCCCTGGGAGCGTGCCCGACAGCTCGATGTTGCCGCCGAAAAAGTTCATCCCGAAGAACCCGACCAGGAAGGTGAGCGGCATGAAGAGGACCGTCACGATGGTCAACGCCTTCATGATGTCGTTGGTCCGGTTCGAGACCACCGAAAGGTAGGTGTCGATCGCACCCCCGACCAGGTCCCGCAAGCTTTCGCTGATGTCGTGGAGCCGGACGAGGTGGTCGTACACGTCGCGGAAATAGACCCGGTCCTGATCATCAATCTGGGGATACGAGTCGCGGGCCAGACGGTTGGCGACCTCGCGTTGAGGGCGATTCAAAGCATCAGAAAGTTGCAGCTCCGTGATGACGACTTGTGGAATTTCTCGATGCTCATCGGTGCGGGTAAACATCCGCCGCGCCTCGGCTTGGAAAACGACATGCAACACCACATCTCGAAACGACGGATTAACGGAGTGACCGT
>JANOBY010000301.1:0-7683 GCA_031411935.1 Planctomycetales bacterium
GGTCGAGTGCCTCCTGACGACGATCGAGACCTGCCGCCGTCAGGGTCGCGACCTGCTCGATTTCCTCGTCCAGGCCCTCGAAGCCCAACGCTCAGGTGCAAAGGCGCCGTCGCTCCTCCCAGAGGGGGCGTGAACGCTTACCCAAATCATTGCCCGGCAGCACTCTTTTCGGCGTTTGTAAAACCAAGAAACTCGGAATATTGGATGGTCACATCCGAGTGTGAATGACGGTGGATAGTTCTTGCCGGCTGGCGTTGGACATCGGAGTTACCGGTGTGGCACGGACCTGGTCCCGTGCTATGACGTCGGAGGGCTCAGTCGCTGCGTGTGTCGGCCACATCGAGTCCGTCCTGGGCGGCCAGGTCGCGGGCGTTGGTCGTCAGCACTTGGTCGGCCGAGGCGATCGCGGCCTCGGCGGAGTGGGCGACAAACCTCTACCTGCACTTCACGGTCGTTTTCGTGATCCTCCAGCCCGAATAAGTCGGCGACCGCCTGAGGATCGAACTCAGCTATGCCTGGCCCGCAGAACGGTCGAAGTAGCCTTCTCGCAGGCTATACGCGACGAGGGACCTCAGTCTCTTCGTTCGGAGCATGCCGATCGCCCTCGAGCTTGCCTCCTCGCCCAGGTCCTGGAAGGCCCACAGGAAGCGTTCCACAGCCTCCGGCAGGCGTCGATCACCTCGGTGTCGCCGAACAGGCTGTCCATTGCCGAGGAGGACCCGTCGTTGAAGTTCGGAATCTCCTTAATAGTCCCAGGCCGAGCACCCGCCCTCGTCGATGCCGTTGTAAGCGAAGGTGGTCACAATGTGCTTGCAAGGCCCCCACTCCAAGAACGGGGTCTCGAACTCGGGGCAGCGATAGAGCCCGGTCTCGTCGACGAGGTCCAGGGTCGGGGGTCGCGGCGGTAGCTCTCGGGCAGGGTCAGGTCGCGGGTTATGGTCTCGCTCCTCGTCGACTCAGGCCGTGTTGGATCGTCGTGGATCGGGATTGCGGTTCCTCCGACGGGCTGGCCGACCCGTCTCGGCCGCGTGGAGGACTCGCCGCGAGGGGTGGCAGCGTTGCCACCCCCCGGCGACCTGGAGAGTGGACCCATCGCGATTGTCAGCCGGCCCGGCCTATGGCGTCGGCGGCCTTGCCGAGGTCGGCCTCGGCGTGGCCCCCAGTCACGTCGGAGGCGGTGTGGCCCAGGACCACGCGGGCGGTCTCCAGCCCGAACTCCCCGCGGAGCCGCGTCGCGGCGTTGTGACCCAGCGCGTGCGGGTGCCAGGGCGGAACACCGGACGCCGCACATGCTCGATTTATCGATTGTCGATAGGAGGCGGTCGCATACCGAATGCCGGGACGTTTCCTGGAGCAAGACTTCGCCCGGCAGGTTTGACTCGGCTAAATCGGAGTCCGTCATGTAGCGCTCCTGGCTCGAACCCTCTCGGCCCTCGCGTCACGGGGCGAGAACACGAACGCCGTCTGGTCGGTACTCAGCCACGGTCGGAGGATCTCCTGGGCCTTGGGCCCCATGTGGACCACCCGATCTCGGCCGAGATGCTCGGTCTTATGCGACGAGGGCCAGTAGATCCGGACATCGCCGGTCATGTCCACGTGGTACCCTCTGAGGATGCAGACCTCCCCCGGCTTCATCCTGGTCAAGAGCTGGAGGCGGACCCTGGCCCAGACCTGACGGGACACCCGATCGCGGATCGCCTCGACGAAAGCCTCGCACACCGGCCTGACCGGATCGGACTCCCGCACCTCGCATCTCCCGCGACGGAGGCCAGCGACGGCCTTGAGTCCCTGATGCGTCGTGGCCGGGACCATCTCGTTCGCCACGGCCCATTTGAACAGGCGGACGAGGGGCCGGACCCACTTGTTGACCTTGTTTCGGCAGAGGCCCCCCTCGACCATGGACACGCGGACCGCTTTAACGGCCAACCGGCCGAAAGCCCAGGCGTCGGTCTCCCCATACATCCGGCGTACGGGCCGCAGTGCGAGCTTGATGTTGCTCACCTCCCCGGTCTGGACGCCGTGCTTGACGTTGTAAACCTCGGCGTGGCGGACGTAAGCCAGGATCAACTCGCTCACCGAGAGATCCGTCGCGGTGGCAACGTTGCCACCCCCCCTCGGCGTCATCGGCGTCACCCTCCCCCCGGTGAGCATTCGGCGATGGCCCGGTCGCAAGCAACCCGAGATGCCGCGTTCCCGTATTTCCCGAGAGAGACGTCGCCACTGCCGAGGCTGACGACGGCTTGGCCGGATGGCTTGTGCAGCCGATAGGTCGGAGTGCGCCACGAGCGAATGGACATCGGGCGAGATCGCAATCCGGCAGTCTACCGGATCAACAAGTGACTCAGCCCATTTTACTCGACCAAGATTTGGGGCGCAAGTCTCGACCGAGTCGCCTTTTACTGCAGTACACCCGGAGGGACTCGAACCCCCAACCCTCAGTTCCGAAGCATAATATCTGGCAACGCATGAACAGTTTTAGCCTCGTGATGACCGTCCGCTAATCATTGCAAGATAGAGACTTAGGGAAACCGACTTCCATTTCTTGCGTGCGTGAATAGGGTCAAATACCGTCTGAAATGTAGGTGAATAGGCCCTGAAAGGTATATCGGAAGGTATGAAAACGGGACAAAAAAAGAGGACGAAATCGGCATGATTTCGCCCCCCTTTTCTCTCCAAAGTCTCGGCCCGCCCGGCTCAGCCAGCCCGCCGCCGACGAACAGCCAGCCCCACCAGACCGACCGCCAGCATGGCCAGAGACCCCGGCTCGGGGACGGTTCCATTGCCCGGATCGCCACCGCCGCCACCGCCGGTCGGGTTGAACGGCGGGGGAGACAGCGGGTCCGGGACGGCGAAGTCCGTCGCGGCCGTGATCCTCAGCGTGGTGCCGTTCTGGAAGGTGATCCCCTGTGCGGACAACACCTGATAGAGAATGAATCCCGCGAACCCGCCCCCGCCGTCGATGGCCGATTGCAGGAACGCGGTCACGTCGATCGAGAGCGAGGACGCGGGGACGTTCGGCAGCGTGGCCACGTCGAAGTCGGTACGGAGGAAGTCCGCGACCGTGATCTCGCCATCTCCGAAGTACCCCGCGATCTTGTTGGCCCCGTCCGGGAAGAAGATCGACCCGGCGTAGGCTTCGGAAAACTCCAGGGTGGCCGACGTGATGGCGATGCCGCTCAAGGGCCGGATATCGTATTCCATGACGCCCCGGTGCTCGATCTCCGCGAGGAAGGCGTTGAGCACCAGCGGCGGTCGGTCGCCGGGATAAATCTTGTCCGGCGTGCCGTCTCGGGGGATGGCGGGCAATCCGGGTCCGGGGAATCGGTCGCCGTCCGCGATCGTGACCTGTGCCCCGGTCGTGAACGTGTGGGTGAAGTCGGCAACGGCGTTGTTGGCCATCGCGGCACTGATGACGAGGGCGGAAACTACGCGGGCGACCCTGGACATGGAATGTCTCCGAATCCTTGGGGGAATACGGTGGACATCATATGTAGGCTTGCGGAATTGTGCAATCAGGCGGGGTCGGCGAATACCCGGTTATCGCCAAGGCCCCCGCTTCACCCCGTCATGGTGGCCGCGAACAACAATCCCGACTTGTGGAGACGCGGCTTGACCGCCCGATCTTTAGCCATGAGCCCATCCGGGGAAAGTTTGACGGAAGGTCTTCGGGGAAGTATGGCCCCGGAAAAGCCTACCATGCCGACCCAGGACGGGAAACGCCGAAACCCCGGTGCGACTCGGGGTTTCGGCTCAGTACACCCGGAGGGACTCGAACCCCCAACCCTCAGTTCCGAAGACTGATGCTCTATCCAATTGAGCTACGGATGCGTGTGGGCCTGATTCTATCGTCTTGCCGGCTTACGTGGCAAGAGATTCCCGCCCTTGACGCCGTATCTTCCGAACCCCTATCGTAATGATGCCGCAGTGTGGTTTGAGAACCGGGTTCGCGCGACCTTCCGTCGGCCTCGCTCTCCGGGTTGCCCCTGCCGATCAACTTGATGGATGATGGCCACCTTGGAACTCAAGGGTAAATTCTCGTTTGTGAGCCTCGGCTGTCCCAAGAACCTCGTGGATTCCGAGCGAATGCTGGGTCTTCTCGCCCAGGACGGCTATGCCCTGGTTCCGGATTCGGAGCAGGCCGACCTCGTGATCATCAACACTTGCGGATTCGTGGACGCGGCGCGTCAGGAATCGCTGGGCGTGATCCGCGAGATGCTGGACCGCAAGAAAAACGGCCTCCTCAAGGGCGTGGTCGTGGCCGGATGCCTCGCCGAAAGAGAGAAGGAACTTCTGCTCGAACAGGTCCCCGATGTGGACCAGGTCATCGGCGTGTTCGGGCGGGAAGAGATCGCGAGCGTGGCCGACCGCATCATGGGCGACCTCCACGAGCAGCGTACGATCTTCCGCCCCGCCCCGGTTCGCGCCCAGGAAGACACGGCCCGCCTGCGAATCACGCCCCGGCACCTGGCCTACCTCAAGGTCTCGGAGGGATGCGACCGGCTTTGCACCTTCTGCGCGATACCTTACATGCGGGGGAAGCATGTGACGAAGCCGATCGAGGAGATCCTCAAGGAAGCCCGCGAGCTCGCCGCCGACGGGGTCCGCGAGCTGAACCTGGTCGCCCAGGACATGACTTATTACGGCATCGACCTGTACGGCAAGCCCCGCCTGGCCGAGCTCCTGCGCGAGCTTCAGGAGGTCGACGGGATCGACTGGATCCGCGTGCTCTACAACTATCCCATGTACTTCTCCGATGACCTGTACGATGCCCTGGCCTCGTCGCCGAAGGTCTTGCCTTACCTGGACATGCCGCTCCAGCACATCAACGACACGATGTTGAAGCGGATGAATCGCAAGCACAATCGCGCCCAGACTGAGGCGATCATCGCCCGACTCCGCGACACCCTGCCGAGCCTGGTCCTCCGCACGACCTTCATCGTCGGATTCCCCGGCGAGACGGAGGCCGAGTTCGAGGAACTGCTCGCCTACGTGGAGGAAGCCAAGTTTGAACGTCTGGGCGTGTTCCCCTACTCGTTCGAGCATGACACCCCCGCGGCGAAGCTTCCCGGTCACCTCCCCGACGAGGTCCGCAATGCACGCCGTGACCGGATCATGGCGGCCCAGCAGCCCATCGCCTTCGCCTTCAATGAGTCCCTCGTGGGCCGGGAGCTCGACATCCTGATCGACGCCCCGAGCGATCGCGGGGAGGGTTGGTTTGTGGGACGATCTTACGCCGATGCCCCCGACGTGGACGGCGTGACCTACGTGTACGGACCCAACCTCGAACCGGGCGACCTGGCCTCGTGCGTGATCGAGGCGAGCGATGGATATGACCTCGTGGCGAAAACCGCCTCACGGCCGCCTCGGCGTCGCCGGGCCCGGCCCAAACCTCGCTCAAAGCCCTCGTCCCCGTTCACGATCCTGTCCTGAGCTTCGCCCCACCCCACGAGTCGATGCGGATGGCAACCCTCCTGCCCATGAGTCCGAAGGCGACTCCCCGGTTCTGGAACGTACCCAACACGTTGACCGTAGGCCGGATGGCGCTGGGCCTGGTGGTCTGCGTGCTGATTGCGGCCCAGTGGTACTTCGCGGCGCTTTCTGTCTTCGCGGCGGCTGCCTTGAGCGATGCTTTGGACGGGTATCTCGCTCGGCTCCTGAAGCAGGAAACGGCGATCGGCAGGCAACTCGACCCGCTCGTGGACAAGCTGATCGTGAGCGGGGCGATGATCTTCCTCCTGCCGGTCGCAAAATCCGGCTTCGCCCCCTGGGTGGTGGCCACGATCGTCGTTCGCGAGTTGATCGTGCAGGCCCTTCGCAGCCTGGTCGAGGGCAAGGGTGAGCCGTTCGGTGCCCGGATGGCGGGCAAGCTCAAGACGGTCTTCCAGTGCCTGGGCATCGTGGCCAGCCTGGCCCTTCTGAGCCTCGCGCCCCCGAGTCCGGTCTGGTTTTGGGGCCGCGACCTCGTGATTTATCTCTCCGTCGCGCTCACGATCTACAGCGGGTGCGGGTATCTCCTGCTCGCCTGGCCCATCCTCAAGGGCGAGGCCTGATCTTCCCCGGTCCCTCTCCTGCCTGTCGTGGGACCTTCTTTCTCTTTGCCCGGAGCGGACCTTGATCGAGTGGATCCAAGCGCTCGTCCTCGGACTCGTCCAGGGGATTACCGAGTTCCTTCCCGTGTCGAGCGACGGGCACCTCAACGTCGTCACGCTCCTGTTCGAGCGTTTGACCGGCAAGGTGAGGACCGAGCAGGAGAACATCTTCTTCGACGTGATGCTCCATGTGGGCACTCTCGTCGCGATCCTGGTCCATTACCGGCACGAGGCGATTGCGGGGTTCCGCGGATTCCTCGGCGATCGGCAAGTGGCCGACGTCTATCATCAACCAGGGGTGATGCATGTGGGGATCCTGCTCGGGTTTTCCACGGTGTGGCTTGTGCCGGTCAAGCTCTTCTTTATGGATATCATCAAGGCGGCGTTCGGCAGCCCGATGGCCACGGGGTTTGGGTTCCTGATCACGGCGAGCGTGCTGCTGGTCACGGCCAGCCGGCTCTCGGGCGGGGACAAGGGACCTCGCGAGACGACCATCCTCGATGCCCTGCTGGTGGGCCTGGCCCAGGCCTTCGCGCCCCTGCCCGGGGTGAGCCGCAGCGGGCTCACGGTCGCCGCCGCCCTGGCGCTCGGCTTTCGTCGAACCTGGGCCGTCCAGTACAGCCTCATGATGGCGGTGCCCGCGATCGTCGGCGCGGCAGTCTTCGAGATCAAGGACGTCGATCCGGCGACCCTCAACGCCACCCGCGTGGCCCAGACCGTGGCGGCCACGATCGTCGCCGGGGTGGTCGGTTATGCGGCGATCGTGTGGCTGGCTCGGGTTGTGAAGGCGGGACGTTTATGGTATTTTTCTGTATACCTATTCGTGCTCGGCCCGGCGGTGATCGCCGGCTTCGCCCTGGCGGGGAAATCGCGGAATGACTCCACGCCGACGACTCTGGATCGGTCCCCACGCTCCGTCCCTGCACGACCGGCTGGTCGAGGATCTCTCGCAAACGCCGAGGGCCCTGTGCCTCGTCCCCTCGTCGCTCGCGGCGCTCCGGATCCAGTCCCGCCTGGCTAGCGTCGGGCCCGCTTCTTCCGTTCGCGTGTGGTGCTGGGACGATCTTTGGCGGAGGATTCGGCTGCGGCGGCAGCATGGGCCGATCCTCGTGTCGCCCGCGGTTCTTCGGGCCGTTCGCTCCGAAGCCATCGCCCGAGCGGGGCGCGAGGGTGATTTCTCGAACCTGGCCCAGCCGTGGTATTCGGGAGGTTTCGTCTCGAGGCTCGCTCGCCGGATGGACGACTGGACGCGATGCGGCTTCACGGTCTCGTCGCCGCCGCCGGTTGACCCTCGGACTCGTGTCGAGCGATCGATCTTCCTCGCCTATCGCGCGTTGCTGGATGAGAACGGCTGGCAGGACTCCGAGGGCTTCGCCCTGTGGGCGGCTTCGGAACTGGCCGACTCCGGGCCCGACGCACCGTGGCTCACGAGCCCCGTCTTCATCGTCGATGGCGTCGAGTCGAAGGCCGTGAACCTGGCGATCGAGGCGCTTCATCACTTTGGCCAGGACCTGACCCTCCTTCGTGTGGGAGACGCCCAGGGTTCCCGATTCCGCCAGTTGGAGGACCCTCGCGAGGCCTTCCTCGGCCTCGG
>JANOBY010000302.1:0-3472 GCA_031411935.1 Planctomycetales bacterium
GGCAGGGACGCCCGCCCCCCTGGGAAAAGGGTTGGGATCCATGGGAAAGGGAGCGCCTCTCCCGCCTCGGTCCTCCTGCCCCTCGCATGCGAGGAGCCTCTTATTCTCTGGCGTCCGAGGTCTATTTCCCCGCATCGCGAATCGTGATCGCGGCCGCTCGGGAGGCGACGCGGTTGGCCGGGGGCTGGCCCTCGACCTGGGCGGTCACGGTCAGGATCACGCGTTGGGCGGGGGCGTCCTTCTTCGCCTTGAGCTTGAGGCGGTGCTCGGATTTGTCGGGCGGGACGGTCGCCTCGTCGGGCTTCTCGAACGCGTCCAGCGCGCCCTCGCCGGCCATGATCGTGAGCTTGACCGGCTTTCGGGCCGGATCGGTGCGGCGGTCGAGCCTCACGGGGACCTCGACCTCGGCGCCGGGGTCGATCGCCAGCTCGTCGCCCTCGATCTCGACGCCCAGCGCCGCGGGCTCGGCCACGGCCATCCGGGGCGGGTCGGTCCCGAAGCCTCCGTACACGACCTCGGCCCCGCCGATCGTGTCGCGGACCGCGAGCCTCAGGGGGAAGAGGCCGAGCGGGGCCGTGTCCCGGGCCGAGACCACGAGCACGCCCCCCTTGCCCTTCGCGGGGATCGTCACGGGCGACATGCTCACGCCCCCGGGAAGCTCGCCGGGAAGGACGGTCACGGCCCCGTCGTCCCCCGTGCGCTGGAGCGAGATGGGGATGGCGATCGACCCGGATCGCGGGACCGAGAGGCTGGCCAGGTCGGCGGTCACGACCACGCGGCGAGGGGCCATCGGCTCGACCTCCACGCGGTACACGAAGCGGGGCCCTCCGCGCCCGAAGGCGTCCTTCACGGCGATTGTGAGCCCCTCGGGGCCGATCCTGCGCTCGATGCGGGCGTCCCGTCCAAGCTTGTCGTCGTCCTCGGCCTGGATCACCCCGCGAGGGTCCACCACGGCGAGGACCGGGTCGGCTGACGACCCGAGCCTGGCGGCGTAGGCCGTGATCGCGAAGTCGCCCTCGCGGGCCGGGATGAGGTGATAGTAGTCGATGTCGCCGTCGTCGCGAGGGGCGAGCCGGCCGTGGATCGCGCCCGGGATCGTCACGACCGGGGGGCGCAGGGGGTCGTCGGCGGGTTCGGCGTCGGGCTCGGTGAACTCGGGGGCGTCCCCCACGCGAACGTTGATGGGATTGGCCAGGCCGCGCGGGGCCTCGACCCGCAACGGGGTGTCGCCCGGGGGGGCGTCGGCGGGGGGCTCGAACCGGAAGACCGCGCCCTCGGGCAGGTTCACGCCCAGCAGGTCCAGGCGCGAGGCCGCTCCGCGACGCCCGCCCGGCGGGTAGGCCGAGACCACGAGCGGGATCTCGCCCAGGTTCAGCACATAGTCGCGCGTGGTGGAGGCCTCCTTCGCGCCGTCGGGGTTGCGGCCGTTGGCGTCCTGGACCTGCACGAGGTAGCGGCCCGGTGCGGGGAGGAACGCCCAGGCGGCGGCATCGTGCCCGAAAAGGTCGTCGTCCGAGGCCAGCTCGCGGCCCTCGGGCGAGAAGATCGTGACCAGCGCATCCAGGCCCGAGCCCGCCCTCTGCGCCACCACCTCGGCCACGAGCGTCTGCCCCGCGAGCATGTCCACCGCGTACACGTCCACGTCCGAACCCGGGCTCACGGCCCCGATCACCGCGCAGGGAGCCTTGACCGCCTGGGCCTTGCGGAAGCCATTGTTGGGCTCAGCCTCGGCCACCACGGGGATCGGACGGCCCACGACCAGGGGCTTCGCGCCGGAGAGCCCTCGGGACGTGAGCACCCGCAGCGAGCGAGGGCCGGGCGTGATCTCGCGAGGCACGCGGACCCGGGCCTTCACGCGGTCGGCCCTGGCTTCGAGGATCTCGCAGGCCAGAGGGTCGGGAAGGACGAGCGATGCGCCCTCCAGGTTCACCCCGCGGATCTCGATGGTCGAGGTCTCGCCCGAGGCGACCGCCATGGGGGTCACGCCCTGGATCTCGGGCACGGCAATCTGGGCGACGGCGAGGGCGGCCGGGCCGAACAGCCCCAGGGCGAGCAGGGCGAGGCCGGTGGGGACGCGGGGCATCATGGCTCCTGGTCGTTGGCGGGCACGATCTCGCGGAGCTTCTTGCCGTCCTTCAGGCCCCAGAGGAGGACCTTGCCGTCCCACCCGCCGGCCGCCACGGTCTGGCCGTCGGGCGAGAGGACCACGGCGTAGACCCAGTCGGGCGACATCGAGCCCTCGTCGATCGGCGCATCGCGGTTGCCGTCCTCCTTCTTGTAGGAGAGCAGGGACGGCTTGCCGCCCGACCCCGCCCAGAGCGACCCTCCGTCGGGCTTCCACGCCAGGGCGAAGACCGACCCCGTGTGGCCGAAGCCCCGCAACGGGTTGTTCCACTCGCCGACCTTCCAGAGCGCCATCCCGCGATCGGCGCTCCCGGTGGCCAGGTGCTGGCCATCGGGGCTGAAGGCCACGCTGAGGACCGAGTCCCCATGCGTGGAGAGCCCCGCCACTTGCAGGCCGGTGGTCGCGTTGAAGACCTGGGGGGTCTTGTCGGCCGCGGCCGAGGCCAGGAGCTTGCCGTCGGGGCTGTAGGCCAGGCTGTTGACCATGTCGGCGTGGCTCTTCAACGTCCGCACGACCTGCCCCGAGTCGGCGTCCCACACGAGGATGGGCTTGTCCAGCCCCGCGGTGGCAATCTCGTTCGAGCCGGGCCTCCAGGCCAGGGCGAGGATCGTGTCGGCGTGGCCCTTCAGCGTCTTCTGTTCGGCCCAACCTGCGGTGGACCAGATGCGGACCTCGCCCTGACGGCCGGGCGAGCCTCCGCTGGCGGCGAGCCGGGCGCCGTCGGGCGAGAACGCCACGGCCGTGACCTGCTCGGGAAACCCGGCCAGGCGCCGCAGGGTCTTGCCGGTCGCGGGATCCACGAGCGCGACCTGTTTGTAGCCGGCCACGGCGAGGACCTTGCCGTCGGGCGAAAAGGCCAGGCCGGTCACGGGGGCCGGGGCGTCGGAGGCGAACGTGGCGGCCTCCTCGGCGGCGACCTTGCGGGCCATCTCCCGGCGAGCGGCCACGGCGCCGGCCTCGTCCACCTTCGCCCCCTCGTTGATCCACCGCTCGATCCGGGCGATCTGGTCCAGGGGGATCGACGTCTTGGGCGGCATCTGGGGCTGCTTCTTGCCGGTCATGAACTGGACGAGCGAGCTGTCGGAGCCCCTGCCCAGGACGATCGCCGGGCCGCGACGCCCGCCCTTGAGCATGGCGTTGATGTCGTGCAGGGCAAGCTCCGAGGTCTCGAACCCGTCGTCATGGCAGGCGATGCAATGCTCTTCGAGGAACGGGACGACCTCGCGCGCATAGCTCACCGGCTCATCGGCGAAGGCCGACGGGGCGAGGCCGACAAGCAGCATCAAGAAGCCGGGCCGGATCATCGAGACTCCTCGCAGGGCATGCAGAATCTGCATAAAAGGATCC
>JANOBY010000303.1:0-5867 GCA_031411935.1 Planctomycetales bacterium
CACGAAGGTCCTGATCAGCGAGGACCGCAACCTGACGGTCGCCGCCGGCGCCTCGCTCGCCGTGAACTCGGCGGCGTCGTTCGTGATCGAGGAGGGCAGCGGCACCAACACCTCGGGGATCGTGGTCAACGGCACGATGACGGCGGTGGGGACGTCGTTCACCCGCACCATCACCAACGGTAGCGACGTCACGCGGTTAGTCGTCGGGTCGGCGGGCGTGCTGGACTTCTCCACGTCAACCTTTTCGTGGGAAACCCTGAGTCTCAATGCGAATTCCAGGGTCAAGCTGGAAGCGTCGCGCATTGCGAGCATCTTGAACGTCAACAGCACCTCCGTGCTCAATGTGCACGGAAATGATTTCAGCGGGATCGGCGCCAACGGCTTGGTGGCCTCGGGGGATCCGGGCACGCCGATCGACTTCAAGAGGAACTTCTGGGGGACCAACGTCCCGAGCCTGATCGGGGCCAAGATCCTTGACAAGGCCGACGACGCCACGCGGCCTTCCGTGCAGTTCGATGATTTCCTGGCCAATGGAGCCGGCGGCGTGGCGGCTGATCCCTTGACCCGAGGGTTCAGCTCCTCCACGCAGGCCATCCAGCTCCGCGCGGTAGTCACCAGCACAAGCGTGGTGAACCTGGGCACCGTCACGTTCAACATCCTCCGGAACCTGGAGCTGATCGGTTCGGCCGTCAGCGGGACGGTCTCCAACGGGGTGGCTACGGCCAATTTCACCATCCCCGCCTCGCTGGCGGCGGGGACGTACACGATTCAGGCCATCTACTCCGATCCCTCGAACACCTTCTTCGGGGCGATCGATACGAGCCAGTTCCTCACCATCTCCAGGGCCACCACGGCCACGGCTTCGGTCAATGCGGGCACCACCTACGACCCGTCGGCCGGGCAGATCGTCGATCTGGTCGCCACCGTGACGAGCGCCTCGGGCACCGTGGGGGAGGGGACGGCGACCTTCACGATTCTGCTCTTCGGGACGCCCGTCGGCTCGCCGGTGACCGTCCCCGTCCAGCTGGTGAACGGGATCGGCACGGCGAACGCGAGCTACCTGTTGCCGATCGGCGCGGCGGGCGGGACTTATGTGATCCAGGCGCTCTACAACGGGACGAGCAACCTGTCCTCGTCGGGCGATAGCACCAGGCGCTTGACTATCGTCCGGGCGGAAAGCTCGACCATCGCGGCGGCCCTGAACTCGGAGTTTGCGGTCGCCGGGCAGACCATCCGGCTCGATGCGGCCGTCGACCGAAAGGTCGGCACGGTGAACGCCGGCCCCGTGAACGAGGGCGTGGCCACGTTCGTCCTCAAGACGACCGGGGGATTGGTCGTTCCCGGAACGGGGACGAGATCCGCCAACGTGGTCGCGGGCAAGGCCTCGGTGACGGACTTCGCCCTGCCAGCGGGTCTGGCCGTCGGCACGTACAACATCGAGGTCACTTACAACCAGAACGGCAACTACTTTTCGTCGATCGACGCGAGCCAGACGCTGGTCATCACGGCCGGCGGAACGACCACGCTGGCCGAGAACCGCACGGCCACCTATAGCGCCCTGGTCGATCAGGACGTCACGTTCGATGCGAAGGTCACCAGCAATTCGGGCACGGTCAACGGCGGGACGGTGACCTTCACGGTCTACAGCGGCTTGACCCCGATCGGCAGTCCGGTGACCTCGGGCGCCGTCGCCGCCGGGGCCGCCTCGGCGGTGTATTCGTTCCCGAGGGGCACCGCGGCGGGGACCTACCGGATCGACGCGGTCTACAACGGCACGGGCATCTTCCTCGGTTCGAGGGATACCGGCAATCGCACGCTCGTGGTCGGCGCCGCGGCCACGACGATCGATGCCGACCCGGTGACGAACCCGCCCGCGTTCAGCACTGCCAACCAGACCGTCAACGTCTCGGCCCGGGTCACGAGCACGGGGGGCACGGTGGGTGCGGGGTCCGTGACCTTCCGCCTCTTGAAGGACTCGGCGTCGATCGGCTCGGCCACGGCCAACGTGGATACGACCGGCCTGGCCTCGCGGGGATTCGTCGTCCCCGGAGGGACGCCCGTGGGGACCTACCTCCTCGAAGCCAGCTACAACGGCTCGACCAACTTCGCCTCCTCGGTCCAGGCCACTCGATCCGTGATCATCGTCCGGGCGGCCACCACGACCTCGGGAGATCCCGCGACGGCGGTCTATCACGGCGTGGATCAGCAGTTCGTCACGCTGGGCGCGACGGTCGTCAGCGCGAGCGGGGGGACGGTCGATGCCGGGCAGGCGACGTTTACCCTGCTGGACGGGACGGGGATCGTCGGCCAGGCGGTGAACGGGGACGTCACGGCGGGGCGGGCCTCGGTCTCTTATCGACTTCCTCCCGGTCAGCCCGGAGGCACGTACACCCTCAGGATCGACTACGGTGGCTCGGCGAACTTCCGCGAGTTCGTGGGCACCGGGCAGGTCTTCACCATCACCGCGGCCCCCGCCTCCGGGGCGGCGGACGAAACCTCGTCCGTGTTCAACGCGATCGCGGAGACGCCCGTCAGGGTCACGACCACGGTGACCAGCACGAGGGGCACGGTCGGCGAGGGGACGGTGACCTTCACGCTCCGAGACGGCCAGGGCCGGACGATCGGATCGCCGGTGTCCACGACGACCGTTATGGCGGGGGTGGCCTCGACCACGTACACGATCCCGGCCGGCACGCCCGGCGGCGGATACACGCTGCTGGCTCGCTACAACGGGACCGGCAATTACGAGGCCGTCGACGCCCCGATTCGCCCGTTCACCATCTTCGCCGCCGCGCCGGCACTGGCCACGACAACGCCCGCCCAGCCGGCCACCTTCAGCGCCGTGGCGGGGGTCCCCATCCCGGTCTCGACAACCATCACCAGCACTGCGGGCGTGGTGGCCGAGGGCCAGGTCACGTTCCGCGTGATGCGCGACTCCCAGGTGATCGGCACGCCGGTGGAGGTCGCCGTCAACGCCCAGGGCCAGGCCAGCGCCACATACTTCCTGCCGGCCAACTCGAGGATCGGGTCCTACCGGGTCGAGGCCGATTACGGGGGGACCGCGAACTTCGCCCCCTTCCTCGACAGTTCGCAGACGATCCATGTGAGCTCGATCACCTCGACCCTCTCCTCGGGCGGGGCCGCGACCTACAACGCCACGGCCGAGTCCTCGATCGTGTTCACGGCTCGCATCACCGCCGAGAGCGGAGACGTGGTGAACATCGGCCATGTCGAATTTACGGTCGTCAATGCGTTGGGCAGCCCTATCGGAGAGACCGTCAGCGGCGACGTGCGGAATGGCGAGGCGACGGCGACGTACAGTTTGCCGCAGAATGTCCGCGCCGGCTCCTACCGTCTGCAAGCCAAGTACTTCGATCCGCCCGACTTCTTCGACTCCGAAGACCTGGGCCAGACGGTGGTCGTGAGTCCGGCGACCACCACCTCGTCCCTGCCCGCGGGCGGCGTGAGCGTGACCTACTCGACCTCGTCCCAGCCCCTGCCGCTCACGCTCAACGTGACCAGCCCCGGCGGGACCGTGAGTCAGGGCAAGGCCACGTTCCAGGTGCTGAGCGGCTCGACGGTCGTCGCCTCGGCGACGGATGTGACGGTCACGGACGGGAAGGCGACCGGCTTCCCGTCCCTGCCCAATGGGCTCGCGGCCGGCACCTACACGTTGACGGCGTTCTACGGCAACGCGTCGGATTTCGCCGGGTCGGTCGCCGCGACCCGGACCCTCACGGTCGAGAAGGCCTCCACCACCGCGACGGTGGACCCGTCGGGCACGACCTACAACCCCGCCGGAGCGACCGTGGCCCTGGCCGCCCGCATCGACAGCAAGGCCGGGACAGTGGCCGCCGGGACCGTCGTGTTCAGCGTGCTCGACGGCGGAGGTAAGTCCGTCGCCACGAGTTCGCCCGTGCCGGTGGTTGCGGGGGCTGTCGCCACCTCGCTGGTCCTGCCCGGGACCGTCTCTGCCGGGGTCTACACGGTGAAGGCCGACTACACCGGCTCGCCGAACCTGCTGGTCACGCTGGCGACCTCGGAGTTGAACGTGGCCAAGGCGTCGCCCACGATCAACTGGGCGAATCCCGCGGAGATCGTCTTCGGCGTGCCCCTGTCGAGCACCCAGCTCAACGCCAGTGCCTCGCTCTCGGGGGGGAGCTTCACCTACAGCCCGCCCTTGAACACGATCCTTCCCGCGGGAACCGGCCAGACGATCACCGCCAGCTATACGCCGGCCGACGTCAAGAACTACACGGTCTCGACGGCCAGCGTGCGCCTGAACGTCAACAAGGCCCAGCCGAATTACGCGTCCGTCACGCCTTCGCAATCGGTCGTCTTCGGGACTCCCACCGTCTCCCTCGGCGGCGTGATCGCGGCAGCGTCCGCCATCCCGTCGATCTCGCCCGACAACGTGATCCGGATCGACATCGGAGGAGGCCTCGCGACCGGGACCGCGACGGTCAACCCCGACGGATCGTTCCAGACCCTGGTCTCGGTGGCCACCCTGCCGTCCTCACCCACGCCCTATCCCCTCGTCTACTCCTACCTGGGCAGTTCCAACTTCCTCACACGCTCCGACAACAGGACCACATTGACGATCGGCCAGATCATCCCGATCTTCACGGTGACCACCCCCTCGCCCCCGATCGTCAAGATTCCGCGTTCGGTCCCGGTGATCCCGGACGTCAAGCCCGCCCTGCCGGTCACGCCCGGCCCGGCCAGCAATCTCACGGTCCGCTCCCATGCTGACGGGACCTTCACGCTCGACTTCGACCAGCAGACCGGCTTCGCCTCGGTCCAGTTCCTGGCGATCAGCAACGACCCCAATATCCGGTCGGCCGAGCCGGTCACCCTGACCTTCATGGTCGAGAAGGGCGACGGCCAGGTGAACCTGGCGACCGCACCCCTGCCGTACAACGGCGGTCCGCAGATCCCCGCCTTCACCACCGTCCCTGCGGGCCTGGGCGTGAGATTCGCCTTCAGCCAGGATGGCAAGGCGATCGCCACGCCGGTGCTCGTGGGGGATTACGACGTGACGGCCACGATCGACGACCCTCGATATGCGGGCTCCGCCACAACTCGCGTGTCCATCGTCAAGGCGACCCCCGCGATCGCCTGGGCCACGCCCGCTCCCATCACCTACGGCACGCCCCTCTCGGAGACCCAGCTCTCGGCCACCTCGGAGATCGCCGGGACGTTCCGCTACTCGACCTCCCTGGGCCAGATCCTGGGGGCGGGCCCGTCGCAGACGCTTCAGGTGGTCTTCACGCCGACGGACACGGTGAACTACGGGCCTGCCACGCGCACGGTCTCCCTGAACGTGAACAAGGCCCAGCCCGCCTTTCTTGATCTCGCCGCCCCGGGTTCCATGGTCTATGGCACCAGCACGATCGAGGTCTCGGGCCGGATCCAGGCATCGCCTTCGCTCGTGCCTTCGGGGGAGAAGGTCGCCATCACCGTGGGTTCAGCCACGACCCTGGCCACGATCGGCAACGACGGCAAGTTCTCCGCGATGCTCAACACCGCCACGCTCGCCGCGTCGCCCATCCCTTACGACGTGAGGTTCCACTTCGACCCCAGCGCGAACTTCGCGCAGGTCGATGACACCTCGCGGAAGATGACCGTGACCAGGGCGTTCACGACGACCTCTTGGGCCAACCCCCTGGGCATCGTGTACGGCACATCGCTGAGCGCCGTCCAGCTCAACGCCAGCGGTACCGTCCCCGGGACGATGGTGTATTCCCCGCCCGCCGGGACCGTCCTGGACGCAGGGCCCCGCACCCTCACGGCCACCTTCAAGCCCACCGATGCCACCAACTTCGCCGAGTCCACGAGGAGCGTGACGATTGACGTGACGCCGGTCA
>JANOBY010000304.1:0-10910 GCA_031411935.1 Planctomycetales bacterium
CCCCGCCCCGGCCCCGGCCGACGCCCCCAGGTCCGTCCCCGCACCGACGGACGCGCCGGTTCCGGCCCCCGCCCCCTCACCGGCCCCCGCTCCGACCCAGGCGCCGGTCCAGGCCCCCGAGCCGATCTTCCTGACCGGGGCGCTGCCCGTGGCCGAGCCGGTCGCGGATCCGGCCCCGGCGGTCGAGTCCCTGCCCTCGCTCCCTCTGCCGAGCTCCGGGCCCCGCACCCCGGCTTCGCCGGCAGCCTCGCCCGCCCCGATGCCGCTGCCCGAGCCCGCCCCGGCCCCGGCGCCCGAGTCCCTGCCCATGCCGGATCTGCCGCCCATGCCCGCCCCGGCGCAGGCCCCGGCCCCCGTGCCCGAGCCGGTCCCGGCTCCGATCGACATGCCGCCGCTTCCGGTCGTGGAGGAGGTCCCCGCGGCGGTCCCGGCGCCGACGTCGGCCCCCGCGGTTGACGAGCCCTCCGCACGGCCCCAGGCCCCGGCGACCCCCTCGCGGTTCGTCCGCGACGCTCGCCGAGAGGTCGCCCCGGCCCCGGCCCCCGAGGCCGACGAGGCCATGCCGCCCTTGCCCCCGACTTCGCGGGCGGCCAGCCCGATCCCGGCGTCGGGCAGCGTGGCCGTGGCCCCGGCGGCCCTCTCGGAGATCGGCCTGAGGCCCGATTCCCTCCGCGAGGTCGAGGAGATCGCCCGCTCCCAGGACGAGGCCATGAGGCGCAACCCGCAGGCCATCCCCTTCAACACCGCGCCCATCCGCCCCGCCCAGGGCGCCGCGGGCGGGACCGCCGGCGTGGTGGGCGGCAGCAGCACGCTCGACCCGGGCGACCCGGATCGCGCCAGCCTCCTGACCCTGCCCCGCGCCCCCAGCCCCACCGAGCCCCGCCCGATCCGCGTGATCCCCGTGCCCGACGAGTTCGTGCCCCTGGCCCCCCGCCAGTGGGACGGCAACCGGAAGTACTGGGCCGCCGCCGCGACCTGCCACATGCCCCTGTACTTCCAGGACGCCGTCCTCGAACGCTACGGGCAGGGCGTCGAGCAGGCCGTGGGGCCCGCCGGCCGGTTCCTCTCCTACCCGCTGGACGACCCCCGCCAGTCGAACCAGCGCAACCAGATGCTCCAGCCGCTGTACTCCAGCGCCATGTTCGTGTCGCAGATCGCCATGTTGCCCTACAACATGCTGATGGATCCGCCGTGGGAGGCCCAGTACGACCTGGGCTACTACCGCCCCGGCGACAAGGTGCCCGCCGACACCTACTACCTGCCCAAGCACGGGATCGGCCCCCCCCTGCGTGGCCGCCGCTACTGAGCCAGGCCGAAGGGCCCGAAATCGAAACGACCACGCCTCCGGAGACGCGATCTCCGGGGGCGTGTTTCGTTGAGACTCGGCAGGACCGGGAACGGGATCAGGTCGAGGCCGTGCCCGTGGGCAGGTCGCCCAGCGCCTTGTCGCCCTGCACGCCCACCGTCTCATTGCCCGAGCCTCCGCCCGAGCGGTCGGTCGTGGGCTTGCCGGACGCCCCGTCGATGGGCCCGGTGCCTCCGCCCCGGTCGTCGTTCTCGCGGCCCTCGCCCCCGCGTTCGAGGATGCGGGGGTCGTCCGAGGGCTGGCCGCCCATCCCCTCGCTCCCATGGCCGCTGCGGCTGTTCCCGCGGTCCTTCTGGTTCGCCACCGCGATGCTCTGCTGAACGGGCACCGCACGGGATCGTCCGGTGGATGGGAACGACGAATATCCGCCTGCCGAGAGCCGGACGGGGGCAAAGCCCGAGCCCCCGACCCGGGCAGTTTCCCCCGGCACGCCCTGACCGGCCCTCGGGCGGCGTCCGCCAGCCCCTTCCGGGGGCCCGAAAGGGGCCGCGACGTGCCCACTTGCTTGCAAAATCGTGGAGGCAACACTATAAGCAATCAGAAGAATTGACCACGTGAAGGCGTTCGTTGGCCTTGGGGGGCCGAGGTTGATGGGCCAACTCCGCGACTCCCTCCTGCTGGTCCAGCCGGTCTGCTTTCGGAGCGATAGCAAGGGGGCGATCCTCGTCGAGAGGCAGGCCGGCAACGGCATGGATCGCTGGGCCGATAACTTCGAGCGCCTGGTCGTGGCGGCCCCGATGCAGCCGACCGAGATCGCCCTGCGCCAGAAAAACACGATGGATTACTTCGAGGCCGACCAGCTCCTGGCCTCGCGAGATCGCATCGAACTGGTCCCCTTGCCCTGGGGCTACAGCCTCCGGTCGTTCCTCGGGGCTTATCGCCAGACCCGCGCCCTGCTGGCGGATAAGATCCGGCGCTGCGAGTACCTCACGTTCGCCATCGGGGGGCTGGTCGGGGACTGGGCGAGCGTCGCGGCCCTCGAGGCGATCCGCCAGCGCAGGCCCTACGCGATCTGGACCGATCGCGTGGAGCATCGGGTCGTCAGGAACTGGTATCGCGACGAGAGGGGTCCCAGGCGGGCGTACGGATTCCTCAAGAACAACCTGATCCGCTCCCCCGCGATGAAGCGACTCGAACACTTCGTCATGGCCAGGTGCGACCTGGGGCTCCTCCACGGTCGAGATTGTTTCGAGGCGTATTCGCCCTACTGCCGCAATGCCCACATCGTCCACGACATCCACCTGAAGCCCCAGGACCGCATCGAGCCGGCGCGTATGCAGCAGAAGCTCGAACGCATCCGGGGCGACAAACCCCTACGCCTGGCCTACGCCGGCCGCGTGATGGGCATGAAGGGGCCCCTGGACTGGGTGCGCGTGATGGCGGATCTCAAGGGCCGCGGCCTGGACTTCCGGGCCTCCTGGATCGGCGACGGGCCGATGCTGACCGAGGTCCGGGACGAGGTCGTCCGGCTCGGGCTGGGCGACCGGGTCGATCTCCCGGGATTCGTGGGCGACCGGGCCAGGCTGCTGGAGTCCATCCGCGAGGCCGACCTCTTCGTCTTCTGCCACAAGACGCCGGAATCGCCCAGATGCCTGATCGAGGCCCTCATGTCGGGCACGCCCATCGTCGGATACGACAGCCCTTATCCGAGAGACCTCGTCGAGAACATGGCCGATCGCCTGCTGGTCCCCCTGGACGACGTGGCCGGCCTCGCCGGGAAGGTCGCGCATCTGGCCGCTCACCGCGACGAGCTGGCCGCCGCGGCCGAGGCGAGCTACGAGTGCGGGGCCCACTTCTCCGACGAGGCGGTCTTCCAGCACAGGTCCGACCTCATCAAGAAGTACCTCGCTCCCGCACCGCAGACCGAAACCCCGGCGAGCCAGGAGAAGGCCTGAGGCCGCAGGCCCCGCCCCGCCCCGCCCCGCCCCGGGGCATCGGCGATCGGGAACCTTGAGGAGGATCCCCGTCGGCCCTGTGGCCCGCCCTCGCGAGCGTGATGCTCGGAGAGATCGCCTCGCGGACGTGCGGAGATTCGCAACAAAGCGGGGCCGCCCAGCGAGGGCGTGGCCTAGAGCACGATCCCGGGTCCAGTCGTCCATATGCCTGAAAGTCGGGCCGATCGGGTGCTCGGGATGGGGCATTCGTCCGGGGGCGGGCCACTTGCTGCCCGGCGTCCAGCACGGACGCCCGTATGTCGGATTCCCGAGAGCTGAAACGGGACGAGCTCAGCGATCCGGGATCCGGATCGCGCCGTCGCCCCTCAAGAAGCTTCGCCTCAACCGGCCCGGTGCGAACTGGCCGGTTTCGATTTGGCGACCAGGGAGCGCTGGATCAGGGCGAGCACGGCGGCCTCTTCGGGCTTGAGGTCGTGGAGGTCGGCCATCTCCTGGTCGGCGCGTTGCTTGAGCGTTTCGAGCATGGTGCCGTCGAGGTAGGCGTCCAGGATGTGGGGGTGGACGTAGCACTTGCGGCAGACCGAGGGCGTGTTGCCCAGGCGGGCCGACACCGTCTCGATCGCCCTCACGATGTTCTTCCGGGCCTGCGTGTCCGAGTCGAATTCGAGGAACTCGCGCAGGGCCAGGGCGGCCAGGACGGTGCCCGCCCAGGTGCGGAAGTCCTTGGCGGTGAAGTCGTGCCCGGTGATCTCGCGGAGGTAGCCGTTCACGTCGTCCGAGCCGATGTCGCGGGCGTTCCCGGCGTCGTCCAGGTACTGGAACAGCTCCTGGCCGGGCAGGTCCTGGCACTTCTTCACCAGGCGGGCGAGCCTCGCGTCGCGGATGTCGATCGCGTGCTTCACGCCGCTCTTGCCCTTGAACTGGAAGCGGACCGAACCGCCGACGACCTTCGCGTGGCGGTCCCTCATGGTGGTCAGCCCGTACGAGTTGTTCGACCTGGCGTACTCGTCGTTGCCCACGCGGATCATGCTGGCCTCGAGGAGCCTCACGACCAGGGCGAGCACCTTCTCCCGCGACAGCCCCGGGCGGGCCAGGTCGCGCTCCACGCGCTCGCGGATTTTCGGCAAGGCCCGGGCAAACGGGACCATGCGCGCATACTTGGTGGCGTCGCGCTCGCTCCTCCAGAGGGCATGATAGCGGTACTGCTTCCGCCCGCGGTCGTCGCGTCCGGTGGCCTGGAGATGGCCCTCGGCCCGCGGGCAGACCCACACGCCGGTCCAGGCCGGGGGGATCGCCAGCGCCTTGATGCGATCGAGGGTCTCGCGGTCGCGAACCGGGCGGCCCGACGGGTCCTCGTAGCGAAACTTCGGAGCAGCCCCCACCCTGCGGATGCCGGGCGACTCGTCATTCACGTAGGCCAGGCCCGCGGCCTTCGCCTGCGCGTGCGGAGCGGGCCTTGTGGTGCGAGGCCCGGCGGTCTTGCGGGGGCTGGTGGTTGCCATGCATGAGGACCCACGCACACCTCGTGCCACGCGGGCCTGCGCCGGAATTTCGCTCAAACCAGGTAACGCCCCTGGGCCACGTGGTTGGCGGCCATCGAGGTGATCAGCGCCGTGAGCCCCACCAGGGCCGAGGGCTCCCGCGAGGCCGTGTATCCCAGGCCCAGGTCGTCGCAACGCTCGGCCAGGAGGCGCAGGAGGGACCGGGTCTGCTCGGGGAAATGCCCCGTCCACTGGTAGACCTCGGTCGCGATGTCGCCCGAGTAGCGCTTCATCAGCGACGAGGCCAGCCTGTGCGTCTCGTCGGGGTCCGAGAAGTCCTCGAACAGGGACCCCAGGGTCGAATCCAGGCCGCGAGGCAGGGGCTCGCCCAGGACCTCGAGCGCGGTGTAGAAGTCGTCGATCGAGTAGGCGATCTCCGATACGTCTTCGTCCAGGTCGTCGCACGTGACCTTGGGCTCGGCGGATCGGACCTCCTGCATCACGCGGTCGCAATAGGCGAGCTTCTTCATGACCACGGGCCATTCCCCGTAATCGGCCTTCCAGTTGCGGCCGGGGGTCATCCACACGGCGAAGGTCTCGGCCCAGTCCTCGTCGGGATGCTTCTGCGCGTACCATCCGGGCAGGTGGCGGACGAACTCGCGGCTGAACGGCTTCGGGCGGTAGTCTTCCCCATAGGGCATGCTCATGGGGCCGAACAGGCGCTCCCACTCCTCGGTCTCGAACAGGCCGTAGGCGTAGTTGATCACGTGGCCCATCTCGTGGCGCAGGTAGCGCAAAATGGCCGCCCGCCCCCGTCCTTCCACGTGCCCGGTGCGGTCGGCGTGGAGCTCGACCAGCCGCGAGCTCGCCAGGTAGAACGGGATCGCGATCGCGATAGTCCCGTCGGGTACGCCCCACTCGGTCGACAGATAAACGCGGGGCCGCACCCGGCGCAGGCCCAGGGCGTCCAGCTCGGCCAGGAACTCCTCCACGATCGGCCCGAGCCGCGACCCGGCGATCGTGAGGCCCAGGTCGCGGATCGGCCGAGAAAGCACTTCGCTATCCATCGCGTAAACCCCGCACGAACGAAGACCGAAGGAGCCGCCAGAGCATGACCATGCGAAGAAGCCATCATAGCTTTCTCGTTCGGAAACGACTTCACATTTCCCGCCCCTCCGCCGTCCGGGCGAGGTGAGGATGCTGCAAACGGCATGCGCCCGATGTTGAACTTTGCCGACGGGTCCAAGTTTTGGCACCCGCATTGCTCAAAGCGAAAATCCTTTCCGGCCCCGAACCGGCCCCTTCAAGAAGCGAGCGACGCCCCCGATGAAGATCACGATCCTGACTTATGTGGAGGGCGAAGGCCAGACCGATCACGACATCGTGGTGGACCAGGTCGCCGCGGCGCTGAAGGCGTCCGGCCATTCGCCGTCGATCCTGGCCGTCCACGGAGACGTGGGGAAGGTGGTCTCGGGCCTCAAGAGGCGCAAGCCCGACCTGGTGTTCAACCTGCTGGAGATGTTCGGCCAGAACATCCGCGGGGACGTGGCGGTGGCCGGACTGCTCGACCTCCTGGAGGTGAAGTACACCGGCGGGGGGCCCGGCGAGCTCTACCTGCGGCAGGACAAGGCCCTGGCCAAGAAGGTCCTGGCCTTCGAGTCGATCCTTTCGCCCGATTTCGCCGTGTTCTCTCGCGACGACATGGAGACCGGCGGCAACCTGCGCATGCCCCTGTTCGTGAAGCCCCTGCGCACCGACGCGTCGATCGGGATCTCGGGCGCGAAGTCCCTGGTGCACGACGCCTCGTCGATGATGAAGCAGGTGATCGCGATCCACGACAAGCTCAACGATTCGGCCCTGGCCGAGGAGTACATCGAGGGCCGCGAGTTCTACGTGGGGGTCCTGGGCAACCGCCAGCCCCGGGCCTTCCCGCCGATCGAGATGGACTTCTCGGGAATGCCCGAGGGCGCCCCGCACGTGCTCGACGCCAAGGCCAAGTGGGACAAGAAAAGCGCCGAGTACAAGGGCTCGAAGTCGATCATGGCCGAGATCCCCGACGAGATGCGCGCGAAGCTCCAGAAGGTCTCGATCGAGGCCTATCGCGCCTTGCGTGTGCGCGACTACGGGCGCGTGGACCTGAGGCTCACCGAGTCGGGCGAGATCTACGTGATCGAGGTCAACGCCAACTGCTACCTCGAACAGTCCAGCGAGTTCGCCACGGCCGCCGCCGCCGCGGGGATCGACTACCCGAGCCTGGTGAACCAGATCGCCGACCTGGCGCTCGAACGCTACAAGAAGGGAATCTGACGGCCCGTCGCCGGTTCGTCCTGGGGAGATGGCCGCGCTGGGGCCTCGCCATGCGTGCCTTCGGGTGCGAAGATGGTCGGGTCTCCTGTCCCGTCCGTGGGTCCCTGAGGGGAGCCGACCCGGCATGGTGCGCACTTCGTTCCGGATCGCGGCGGCCGCCGCCCTGCTCTTCCCGACGATCTGCGCCGGGGACGATCCTCCCGAGGACTGCAACGCGAAGGTCCTGGCCTACGCGAGGTCGAAGGTCGGCGAGCAGGTGGGCAACGGGCAATGCTCGGAGCTGGCCCGCGAGGCCCTGCGCGAGGCCGGGGCTCGTCCGAAGTTCCCGAGCTCGCCCGACGAGGGGTTCGCCTGGGGCGACCCGGTGGCCTCGCTGAAGGAGGCCAGGCCCGGGGACCTCGTCACGTTCGAGAAGGTGTCGTTCCGGGGGCGAAGGCGGATCCTCGGCGAGGACGGGTTCCCCAGGATCTCGATCACCACGCAGATCTTCCCCCACCACGTGGCGGTCGTGGCCGAGGTCGGCCCCAAGGCCAAGTGGTTCACCATCCTGCACCAGAACGTGGGGCAAGCCGACGGCACCTTCGACCAGAAGGTGCAGGAAGCCCGGCTCGTCCTGGCCGAGATGCGCAAGGGGGGGTCGATGGAATTCTTCCGGCCTGTCCCCCGGTGAACACGTTTCATGCCGAGGGGGCGCTGAGGAGAGGACAAATCGGGTTCGTAAGTCTTTCCCTGTTCTCTGCGAACTCCGCGTTCCCCCTGCGCCCTCCGCGTGAAACTCTCCCCCTCCGATCACGCCGGTGTTTGCAACGGTCTCACGAATCCCTTAAGATTGGTCGGCCATGAGCGAAGACTCGACCGGATCCCTCACGATTCGCGGCTTCCAGGCCCGCATTCACGAGCTCTACGGGGCCAAGGACGCCGCGCGCGGGGATGCCGCGACGTTCCTCTGGCTGACCGAGGAGTTCGGCGAGCTGGCCACCGCGCTCCGCTCGGGCACGCAGGAGGAGCTGGCTCTGGAGATGGCCGACGTGCTCGCCTGGCTGGTCACGCTCGCGAGCATCCGGGGGATCGACCTGGAGTCGGCCGCGATGCGAAAATACGGCGTGGGCTGCCCCGGAGGCTGCGGCAAGGTCCCGTGCGCGTGCGACCCCGCCGAGAAGCCGTGACGCCCGCCCTGATTCGCCCGCGGTCCCGTGTCGGCCTCGCTCTGTCCCTGTCTGTGCGACTGTCCGGTCTGGTCCCCCTGATCCCTTCGCCGAGAGCCCTGTGCCGAGGTCCGAACGCATGACTCCGCGATCCCTGCGACATCCCTGGCTCCTCGGCGTGGCCCTGTTGGCGGGCCTTGCGGTCGCGTCCGCGTCGCCATCCCTGGCGGCCGACGTGACGATCGAGAACGTGCGCGTGGGGTGCGGCGACGTGGCCAACCGCGGCTGGTACAAGGCCGGCACGTGGACGCCCCTGTGGGTGGACGTGAAGGCCGGGCCCGGCGCGGTCGACGGCCTGGTCGAGGTCACCGCCCCGGACGACAACGGCCTGCCCACCCGGATCCGCCGCCCGGTGATCCTCAAGGCCAACGAGATGGGCACCATCCCCCTGTTCTTCCGCTCGGGCGCCCTGATCGCCGAGATCGGCGTGAGGGTGATCGTCGGCGGGCGAGTGAAGGCCGAGTGGCCCAACGGCGGGGCCGTCGAGTCGTTCGGGGCCGAGACCGAGGTCATCGTCTCGGCCGGCAAGCCCGTCGGCCTGGGCGAGCTGAAGGACCTGGCCAAGTACGCCGGCGAGGTCAACGGCGCCCGGGCCACGTTCCTCGTGAGCACCATCAGCCCCCGCGACGGGTTCCCCTCGCGCTGGTACGGGTACGACTCGGCCGACGTGGTCGTGATCGACACCAACGACGCCGACACCATGGCCCGCCTGGCCAACCAGTCGCAGCCCCTGCGCGAGTGGGTCCGCCAGGGCGGGCACCTGGTCGTGGCCGTGGGCAGCAACTGGCAGGTCGCCAAGGGCAGCCCGCTCGAGCCGCTCCTGCCCGGGGTGCCCGCGGGCCGCGTGGAGCTGAGCGACCCCGGCCTGATCGACCAGTTCGCCGGCACCGGCAACAAGCCGATTTTGGCCAACGACGCCAAGGACCGCCTGCTCGTGACCAAATTCGAGGACTGGGAGAGCCGGGGAGCGATCCCCCTGGCCGCCTCCAGCCTCACCCCGCTGGTCCTGCGAGGCCCCTACGGGTTCGGCCGCGTGACCATGATCGGCCTGGACGTGGACCAGAAGCCCTTCAGCACCTGGGGCGACAAGAAGCTCTTCTGGGACAAGGTGCTCGACCTCCGCGGGCGAGGCGTCGAGAACGGGAACTTCGACTCCGGCGGCAACGCCTTCTATCGCGCGGCCTCCAACGACCTGTCCACCCAGCTCAACGCCTCGCTCCAGCGCTTCCCCGGCGTGAAGCTCGTGCCCTTCGGCTGGGTCGCCTTCTTCGTGTTCCTCTACATCCTCTTGATTGGCCCCGGCGACTACCTGTTCCTCCGCAAGGTCGTGAAGCGGATGGAATATACCTGGATCACCTTCCCGCTGATCGTGCTGACCGTGAGCGGCCTGGCCTACGCCGCGGCCTACTACTTCAAGGGCACCGACCTGCGGATCAACAAGGTGGACGCCGTGGACCTGGACCAGACCACCGGCCTGGTCAGGGGCACCACCTGGCTCACCCTCTTCAGCCCCCAGAACCGCGACTACAACGTGGGGATCGCCCCCCTGTCGCCCGACGCCGACCCGCCCTCAAGCCCGATCGCCCCGGCCGACCTGCCCGCCTCGGCCAACTCGCAGGCCATCACCAGCTGGTTCGGGTCGCCCGACAACCCGGGCAACGGCGGGGGGCTGTCCCTGGGCATGGGCGGATATGACTACGCCCCGATGGACGAGCCCGAGTCCCTGCAAGGCGTGCGCGTGGCGATCTGGAGCACCAAGACCTTCGCCTCGCGATGGTCGGGCTCCTCGGGCACCCCCATGCTGGAGACCGACCTCGTGCCCGACGGCCCCGACCGCGTGCGGGGGACCGTGACCAACGTCTCGAAGCGCCCGCTCAGGGACGCCGTCCTCTTCTTCGGCCGGTACGCCTACCTGCTCAAGGACATCGCGCCGGGGGCCACGGCGGTCCTGGGCGAGGGCCAGACCCTGGCCTCGTACATGGACGGCGTGACCCGAGGGGCCATGAACAACCAGGCCGGGACCATGAACGGTCGCCCCATGACCTTCACGGCCGCAGGGGCCGGCAACCCCGAGCGGGCCGACCTCGTGCGCTCGATCATGTTCCACGACGGGCTCGGCAGCAAGGCGGGGGGGATCCCCAACTTCACGCTCCGCTCGCTCGACCTGACCGACCACCTGGACCTTCGACGCCCCATGCTGGTGGCCGCCGTGGACGGCCCCGCCGCGCAGGTCCGCCTGGGCGGGACCCCGGCCGTGCCCAAGGTCGCGCAGACCACCCTGCTCCGCGTGATCGTCGCGCTGAAGCCCGAGGCCCAGCCCCCCAGGCCGTGATCCCGAGGCGATGACCCATGTTCAAGATCTTCCTCGCCGTCCGGCTCCTGTTCCGCTTCGTGCCCTACTTCATCCAGCAACTGCGCGTCGGGAACCCGTACGCGATCGGCTCGGTGGTCCTCGCGGGCGTGTTTGCGATCGCCTGGGGGTTCCTCCGCTTCGCCCGGAAGCCCCTGGGCGGGGACCCCGACAAGCCCCTGACCGACTACGCCTTTCAGGACGACGCCAACCCGTATCGCGACCTCTGATCCGATCGATCCAGCCCCTTCCCCATCAAGCCGGCCCACCGCACCGTACCAGGGACACCGACCCCGATGATCGAGA
>JANOBY010000305.1:0-6215 GCA_031411935.1 Planctomycetales bacterium
CCCGGATAGAATAAGGCTCACGTGAGAGACTCCCTGCACGAAAGACGACTCGCCATGCTCCCTACCGACAGGCGACTGATCGACCGCTTCGGGCGGGTCCATAACAACCTCCGGATCAGCGTGACCGACCGCTGCAACATCCGCTGCGTTTACTGCATGCCCGAGACCGTCGAGTTCCTGCCCAGGGCGAGCCTGCTCACGTTCGAGGAGATCGAGCGGTTCGTCCGAGTGGCGGCCCTCTGCGGGATCGACAAGATCCGGCTCACGGGCGGGGAACCCCTCGTGCGCCGGGATCTGCCCTCGCTCGTGGCGAGACTGGCCGCGGTCCCCGGAATCCGCGACGTGGGGCTCACGACCAACGGGATTCTGCTCAAGCCCCAGGCCCAGGCCCTCTGGGATGCAGGCCTCAGGCGGATCAACGTGAGCCTCGACACGATGGACCCCGCCCGTTTCGTGGAACTCACCCGACGCTCGGGCTTCGAGCAGGTGATCGAGGGGATTCTTGAAGCCAAGGCCGTCGGGTTCCGCCCGGTGAAGGTCAACGCGGTCGCGATGAAGGGGATCACCGAGGACGACGTGGTCCCCCTGGCTGAGTTCGGTCGCGAGCATGGCGTGGAGATCCGCTTCATCGAGTACATGCCTCTGGACGCCGGGAACGCCTGGGAACGTGACAAGGTTTTGCTCGCGAGCGAGATCCTGGAGATCCTCACTCAGGGCATCGGCCCGCTCGTCGAAGACCCGGCGCATGACCCGCGTGCCCCCGCCATGGACTATGATTTTGCCGACGGACGCGGGCGAGTGGGGATGATCGCTTCGGTCAGCCGCCCCTTCTGCGGGAGCTGCAACCGCGTGCGGCTCACGGCCGACGGCAAGCTCCGCAACTGTCTTTTCTCGCTCGAAGAGACCGACATCCGCGAAGCCATGAGGGGCGGCAAGGACGACGAGACCCTGGCCCGGACCCTCCGCGAGAGCGTAGGCGGCAAGTGGGAAGGCCACGAGATCAATACCGCACGCTTCCTGAAACCCGACCGCCTGATGCACTCCATCGGCGGCTGACGAGACCCGAGAATGACCCCCAGCGATCTACCGTGGTACAAGGATGGGCTCTCCTTCGATTGCACCCGCTGCGGCGCCTGCTGCACGGGCAAGCCAGGATACGTGTGGGTCGGCCCGCTGGAGATCGACCGTCTGGCGGCCCATCTGGGCATCTCCCTCGACGAGTTTGGGAGTCGCTACCTGCGTCTGGTCGGCACCGACCTCAGCCTGATCGAGAAGCCGAACCTGGATTGCATCTTCTGGAAGCAAGGCGAAGGCTGCACGGTCTACCACGCCAGGCCGGTCCAGTGCCGCACCTGGCCTTTCTGGCCCGAGAACGTGGAATCTCCCCTCCACTGGGAAGAAACGCGCAAGGGCTGCCCGGGCTCGGGCCAAGGAACGCTCTATACCCTGGAGGCCATCCAATCCTCGCTGAATTCATCCTCGGAGTAATGCGAGAATGACGCCAAACCGCGATCTCGCGGCTCTTCGCGAGAGCCTCCGGGTGGTCTACCGGGACCTCGCCGAGGACGTGGCCCGCGCCGGGCCTGTTTGCCAGCTTAGCGGCCGGTGCTGCCGCTTCGCCGAGTACGATCACACGCTCTTCCTCTCGGGCCCCGAGGCCGAGATCCTCCTGGCCGACGCCCCGCCTCCGACTCGCAGTCTGGACGACGGGCTGACCTGTCCCTGGCAGGACGCCCGTAACCATTGCACGGCCAGGGAGGCCCGGCCCCTGGGATGTCGCGTCTATTATTGCGAGCAGTCCTATCAAGATCGCTCGCATGAATTGAGCGAGATCTACCTCGCTCGCTTGAGGTCGATTGCGGAGACTTTTGACCATCCGTGGACTTATGCGCCCCTGCATTGGCATCTGACGCGTGCCATCGAGGAAGGACGATACCCGGGATCTACCCCCGCGCGAGAAGAGCCCGCCGAGCTGGATTCCCCCAACTTTTGAGGCTCGCGGCACGTTCTACGCGAGAGAAAACGCCGAGCTGGCGTCATCGGGCCTGCCTACCCCCTTGACACTAATCCATATGGTTTCTACATTTGAGCCGATCGTAGCCCGGCCCAGGCTGGCCCGCCACGTGGAGATCGCCGCCGTGACCAAGAAAGAAATCGTCAAGCAGATTTCTGACGAGATCGGGCTGACGCAGCTCAAGACCAAAGATATCGTTCAGCGCACGCTGAACGCCATCATCCACACACTCGTGACCGAGGGCCGCATCGAGCTTCGCAACTTCGGGGTCTTCGAGGTGAAGTGCCGTGCCCCTCGCAAGGCGCGCAATCCCCGAACCGGGGCCAAGGTAAGTGTGCCCGCAAAGAACGTGGTGACGTTCAAGCCGGGCAAGGAGATGGAAGAATTGGTGCGAAAGATGAATTCGGAAGGACTTCCCCTATTGGAAGAACCCTCAGAAGCCGATAACGAAAGCGATGGACCGATCGATGCTGGTCAGGACGCGTTGAGGGCCAACCGGCCCGCCACCGTCGACTCGCACGATTAATTCTTTCCCTTCGCCACGGTTGGTGTGAGGGTGGACGGTCCTTGGCGAGGCACAACGCCTGGCCCCCTCGGAGCGGAACCGCGCGAAGGATCGCGCGGCGGGACCGATTCGAGCGGTCGGATGACCGAAGCGGGAGGATCCCCATCATGCGGAAACCGTTCTGGGCCCTGTTACTCCTCCTGGGAGGCCTGGCCGTGGGCGAGGGATGTGCCCCCGTTCCTCTGCCTCACTATGCTGCCTACCCCCCCAAAAGAGTCGAAGAATTGCTCGTCGACTCGGAAAACCTTCGTCAGCTTGGCGACGAGTGGGAACGGTTCTGGTTCCTCGACCAGCCGTCGCACATGACACCCTTCCGCACCCACGGCGGCCTCGGTCCCTGATCGACTCGCTCAGCCTGACCTGACCGCGAAAGCGAACGCCCTGGCTCCCTCCCCGTCGGAGAGGTTGCCAGGGCGTTGTTTCTCGTTCTGAGCGAAAAGCAGGTCAGTCCTTGTGGCCGAGCAGGGCCTCACGCTTGTTCTTGATCCCGGCCATCAGGGTGTCGAACGATTTGGAAAAGCTTGTCACGCCCTCGCGCAGGAGCTGGTCGGTAACGTCCTTGAAGTCGATCCCGACCTCGGCCAGGGTGGCGAGCTGCCCCTTGGCCTCGTCCACGGCCTCGGTCAGGCTCGCGCGGACCTTGGAGTGATCGCGTACGGCGTCGAGCGTGGCCGGGGGCATGGTGCTCACGGTGTCCGGGCCCACCAACTCGTCGATGTAGAGCGTGTCGGGATACTTGGGGTTCTTCGTTCCGACCGAGGCCCAGAGGACACGCTGGGGCTTGGCACCCTTGGCCTTCAGGGCATCCCACTCGGGGCCGCTGAAGATCTGCTCGTAGGACGCATAGGCGCTCTTGGCATTGGCGACCGCGATCTTCCCGAGAAGGCTCTCAAGCTTTGCCTTTTTCGCTGGGTCAGTCTCGGTCTTCAAGAGGGCCTCGATCCGCTTATCGACCTCGCTATCGATTCGGGACACGAAGAAGCTGGCCACCGAGGCAATATGGTCCACGGGCAAACCGGCCTCGGCGCGTCGCTTGAGCGCCTTCACATAGGCGTGGGCCACGGCCTCGTAGGCCTCGACGCTGAACAGAAGGGTCACGTTGACGTTCAGGCCCGAGAACAGGGATTCCTCGATTGCGCCCAGTCCTTCGGGAGTGCCGGGGATCTTGATCATGGCGTTGGGCCGGTCAAGCTTGTCCCAGAGGATCTTGGCCTCCTTGGCCGTCTCCTCGGTGTTGTGCGCCAGGTAGGGGGAAACCTCCAGGCTCACGAACCCGTCCCCCCCCTTCAGGCGGTCGTAGGTGGGTCGGAAGAGGTCCAGCGCCTCCTGAATGTCGGCCACGGTCAGGGCCTGGTAGATGGCGTCGGCGTCCGACCCGCCGACCACGGCCTTCTTGATGGCATCATCGTAATCCGCGCTGTGGCTGATGGCCTTGTCGAAGATCGTCGGGTTGGAGGTCACGCCCTGCAAGCCATCCTCGTCGATGAGCTTCTTCAGCTCGCCGCTGTTGAGGATCTCGCGGCTGATATTGTCCAGCCAAACGCTCTGGCCGAGGGCCTGTAGCTCCGTGATGGGAGTTCTCGTGACGGTTGCCATCAGCGCCATGCTCCGGGGTGCGAATCGATGGGAAGTGGGAGAAGTTTCCTATTCAGGTTAGCGAGATCCACCGAGAATAGCGAGTCGGGCGGGCCGCTCAAGACACTTGCGGAATTACGATCGACGTCGCAAGTCAAACTTTCATAACGGTTAACGATTTTCCAGTTGCGATGTGTCGCAAGTTGCGATAAGGAGACGGGACAGAAGGCCATTTGCGATAGATCTGGCGAGGTTTTTCGCGCGCTACCACCTCTTTTCCGGATCAGATCGATTCATAGGGGCATCGCCCCCCCGATCGTTCCTTGAAGGGACAGGGCAGCCAGAAGGCCCTTGACGACAGGAGTTCCTGAGTCTTCTCCTGGCTCGACAATTTCGCCCCGATGTGTCACCATCGCGCCCCGCGCGGGGGTACGCCCCCGAATCGATACGCTGGGCGGAGCCCATCGGCGAAGTCTCGCAGTCGGAAGCAGGCTGCCCGACCAGGAGGGTCAATCATGGCGGACTTGGTTCAAGGACGAGCAACCCGACCGTCTCGCTTCACCCGAATAGTCGCGGGCGAGCCGCCCATCGACCGACCTGCCCCCTCACCCCTGAGTCCCGCAGTCCTTGGCCCGTGGTTCGGCCTGGTCGCAGCGCTCTGGGAGGTCTCGTTCGTCGTTGGCTCCCGCTGGATCACCGGCGAGATCACTTACGAGACCCTGACCACGAACTGGCACTATGCGTGGATGATCCCCGCCTGCAACGTCGGCTTGCTGGGCATATCGGGCCTGATCCTGGGGGTCATGGCCCGTTGGCTGCCGGGACGCCGAACCGTAAGTCACTGCAACCTTTTGATCTGCGTGCTAGCCGTGTATGCCGTGGTCCTGCCCGTCGCACGTCTGCACAAATTCGCCGTCCTGGCCTTCACCCTCGGCGGGGGTTGGCGTCTGTTTTCCTGGATGAACGGCTCTCGTGCGCTCACTCGTAGGCTTGTCGCCATCTCGTGGCCGGTGCTCTTAGTCCTGCTGATCTCGACCTCGTTTGTTCACTACATTCGAGTCAGTGGTGCGGAAAACGCGGCGCTGGGGGCTCTTCCACCCGCATCGCCCGGAACGCCAAACGTCTTGCTCGTTGTGCTGGATACGGTCCGCGCGGATGCCATGTCCTTGTACGGCTCCAATCGCGACACGACTCCGAACCTCGCCAGGCTGGCCGCACAGGGAGTGCTGTTCACGCAGGCCCGCACCCCGGCCCCGTGGACGTTGCCCGCTCATGCCAGCCTCTTCACCGGGCGATGGCCGCACGAACTCTCGGCGAACGTGGGACATCCTCTCGACCGATCCGAGCTCACGCTCGCCGAGCACCTTTCGGCTCGGGGCTATGCCTCGGCCGCCTTCGTGGCGAACACGCACAACGGCAACGCGTGGTACGGGCTCGACCGGGGGTTCGCCCGCTACGAGGACCTTTACGAGAACACCGCAGTCAACGCGGTCGAGATCCTCCGAAGCTCGGGCCTGGGGCGCAAGGTCCTCCTGTCGAAGCTCGGCCAGCGCGTGATCAAATCCCTCATGACCATGCCGAGGTACCGCTACCGGAAATCGGCGGAGATGATCAACCGCGACGCAATGGCCTGGATCCGTGGACAGAAAGGACGGCCCTTCTTCGCCTTCCTCAACTATTACGACGCCCACGACCCCTATACCGTCCCGTCCGGAGCCCCCCGCCCCTTCGCGACCGGGCGGGCCAAACCTCCCTCTTCGGTGATCGAGGGTGCCCGCGACGATTACGACGATTGCCTGCAATATCTCGATGATCAGGTGGACCGCCTGCTCCAACAGCTCGACCGCGACGGCCTCTTGGCGAACACGATCGTGGCGATCACGTCCGACCATGGAGAGGGGTTTGGCGAGCACGACCTGGCCGGGCATGGCATCAGCCTCTACCGCCCCGAGCTCCACGTGCCTCTGCTCTTCGTCTATCCGAAGGGCGTCCCCAGCGGCAAGGTGGTGTCGCAGCCTGTGAGCATCCGGGAGATTCCGGCGACCATTGCGGATCTGATCG
>JANOBY010000306.1:0-2495 GCA_031411935.1 Planctomycetales bacterium
GCCCGGGCGCCGTCGTCGGCGCCCGGGCGTAATCAGGCTGCGACGGTGACGCGGTCATCCACGGCATGGACGCCTGGGGCGCCCCAGGCCGCCCGCTCGATCACGACCCGGTCATGCCAGGAGTCGACCTTGCCCTCGAGCTTGACCTTGCCGCCATCCACCGAGACGCGAACGCCCTTGGCGTCGATCTGGCCTTGGCGGGCCAGCGCGTCCTGGATCCGCTGATGGACATCATCGGGCTGGACCCGGGACTTGAGCTTCACCTGGTTGTCCACCGAACGAACACCCAGCAGCTTCTGGATGTTGTGGAAGGCGGCGATCCGTTGGAAGTCCCAGTCGACCTCGCCTGTCAGGGTGACGAAGCCGTCCTCGACCTTCACCTTCACCTGGCGATGGGGGACCGTCGCGTCCCACTCCAGGCTGCTGACGGCGCGCTTGGCGATCTCGTCGTCATGGACGCCGATGTCGCCGAACGGACGAATCTGGATGTCCTCGGCGAGGCCGCCTACGCCCTTCACGCGCATGGCGGCATGCTCGGCGCTGATCTTTTCGGAGTAGGAGCCGACGGCGCCGCTCAGGGTGACGACGCCCTGATCAACGGAGATGCCGATTTCGGCCGCGTCGACCCGAGGATCCCATTCCAGCTCGGCTTCGACGAGCTTCTGCAGATTGAGGTCGTTCATAAACGTCACTCCTTTTACCAGTTCTTGGCGGCGCAACTTGAGCACACCGCTCCTTTGAGACGACGATGGGTTTGCCGCCTTGATCGAGATCACCGCTCGACGAAATTGCCGGACTGACTAGCCGGCCTTGGGCCATCGCGCGGCGATCACAACGCCCGCCAAGGTCGCCGCCGCCGCCGCAATCGCAGCAGCCGTCGCGATCGGGTGGTCGTCGATGGTTTGCTTGGCGGTGGCGATCGCGGCCTCGGACCGCCCTTTGGCCTGGGCGGTGAGGGCGTGAGCCGCACGATTCAGCGTCAGGGACGCCTCGTTGATCGCGGTTCTGGCGTCGTCATGGAGCGTCTCGCCAGCGCGCTCGAGCTCATGCCGGACCTTATGCAGGCTCTTGCCAAGGTCGTCGGCAAGTTCGCCGGCGAGATCTTCACCTAGCGTTTTTGTGGCGGGTTTGGACATGGCGGCTTTCCTTTTGATGAGGTCGTCATCCCAGACCCGCGCCGCCGCGAGCGCCTTGATGTGCATCAAGGCGTCAAATCGCCATCGATCGATCCTGAGGTGGTGAGGTCCCCATGAAGCACGCTGTCATCGTCGCACACCCGGTTCCCGGCAGCTTCAACGGGGCGGTCGCCACGACCTATGCAAACGCCCTGTCCGCGTCAGGAGCCGACGTCCTCGTTCGCGATCTCTACGGGATCGGGTTTGATCCTTGCCTTCGGGCCGCCGAACTGCCCGTTCCCAACGGCCATGGGCCGGGCCCGGACGTGGCCGCCGAACGCGTCCTGCTCCAGGATGTCGATGTCTTCGCCTTCGTCTATCCGTTTTGGTTCAATGCTCCGCCCGCAATCTTGAAGGGCTACGTGGATCGCGTGTTCAGCATGGGGTTCGGCTATGCTCCGACCTTCGGAGGAACCGAGCCGCAGCTCAAAGGGCGAGGCCTGATCAGCTTTTCCTCCTCGGGCGCACCCGACGCTTGGGTCCGATCCAGCGGCGCGCTCGCGGCGTTGCAGACGGTCTTTGACCATCATCTCGCCGGCGTCTGCGGCCTTACAGTGGTCGACCATGTGCATTTCGGGGGGATCGTTTCGGACATCACGCCCGAGGCGGTCGAAACGATGCTGGACGACGTCCGCGCCACCGCGACCCGACACTTCCATACGGCCCAGCAGGCCGGCTCTAGGAGCCATCGGTAGCCCTACTTAGGTGTCCGACCGGAATTTCGCGCCTGGATCGCGCGGCCTACCGATAGGCCTCGATCAAGGAGCCCCCGATGATTTCGTCCACCAAGGTCAGCCACGCGCAACATAGTCGGCGAGCTGCAGACACCCCGCTTCGCACTCCGGCGGCCGACATCCTATCGCGGATGGGCGTTCGGATGGCCTTCGCCAAGGACGAAGAGGTTTACGGCCAGGACGAAACCGCCGACCTGCTCTACCGCGTGGTCCACGGCGCCATCCGCACCTCGCAGGTGATGAGCGATGGGCGCCGTCAGATCGGCGGGTTCTACTTTCCCGACGATCTGTTCGGGCTGGAGGCGGGCGAGCGACATCGGTTCGCCGCCGAGGCGCTCAGCGATTGCGAGATCTTGGTACTGAAGGCGTCCGCACTGCGCGCCGCGGCTGGGGCCGAGGCGTATGAGAGACTGGTGGGGACGGCCACCAACCGGGAGCTGGATCGAACCCAGGACCACGTTCTCCTGCTCGGCCGCAAGACCGCCTGTGAACGGGTGGCGAGCTTCCTGATCGCGATCGCCGATCGTCGCCGGTGCGACGCCGTCACCCTGCCGATGGGTCGCCAGGACATGGCCGACTATCTGGG
>JANOBY010000307.1:0-4666 GCA_031411935.1 Planctomycetales bacterium
GCCAAGCTTGTGGACCTGCGCCGCACCCTCGCGCTTGCCCAGGCCGATCGTGAGCATCTTTAGGAGGCCGCTCTCGTATCGGCCGGTGAACGAGGTGTGCGGCTTGATGCGATTCAGGAGGACGATCCCGTCAGCCTCGTAGGCATTCCGGTCGAAGGCGATGGGCAGGCCGTGGCGGTTGGTGCCGAGGTTCACGGTGTCCATGTCCGAGCGGATCGGGCAGCCGACCCGTTCCTCGGTCACGCCGAATTCGGCCAGGAGGGCGAGCTGGCCTTCGGACGTGCCTCCGCCGTGGCTGCCCATCGCCGCGACCACGAACGGGGCCAGCCCCATCGACCTGAGTGCGGTCACGGCCTCGCGAACCATCCCCTCGATGCCCGCGATCCCGCGGCTCCCCACGGTCAGGGCGACCGACCCGCCCTCGGTCACGCGATCGCGGATCCGCGACTCCCGGATCGCCCGGGCTACGGCCCCGGCGGGGTCGAGCTCCTGCGGCTTGTGGTCGAAGTCCTGGGTCACGCGGGCAATCAACGGGAGAGGCGGCATGGGACCTGGAGCGGGCTCGAAGGGGTGCGGGCGTCGTGTGGGCCTGCCAGGCTACCCGACTTCCTCGGTTTGGGGGAAGTCGTTTCACCCGGAGGTCGCGATGGGGACGCAGTGGACGCAGAGAAATTCGGGTTCCATGGAAGGGTTTTCGCCGGGATGAGCCTCAGAGAATTGGGTTCGTTTCCCGACAAAAGGCCCGAAATTGGCTTCGTTTTGGGTTCGTTTTCCCGTCAAGTCATGCCGACACCCTGCGCCTCAGACCCCACTTAAGTGTCTATCAGAAAACCAGTTCCAAACCGTTTCGCCTTACGTTTCGGGGGCCCCCATTGGGTTCGTTATGCAAATTCACGTTTTCGCGCAGGACGGTCTCCCTGGCGGTCGGGCCGAGCCCTGGCCGACGGACCGGATTGTCAACGAGCCGGCGTGGTGCTCAAAGCCTCCACGCCTCCCGATACTATCGAAGTGACCCCGGCCCCTGATCCCCCCAGAGCCGGGCCAATCCCCAAAATCCTCAACTATGACAGAATTCTCTGCGTCCCCTCTCCGCGACCTCCGCGTGAAACGCCTTATTCCGGTTCCCGGCGGGCCGCCTTCGGGGAATCGCCGACGGCCTCGGCGTCGAGCACAATGAGGAGTTCCCGGTCGGTGGGCATGGTTCCGGGCACGCGGAAGAATCCGTTCTTGGGCTCGAGGATCCCCGGCGTGACCCCCGCCGAGATGACCAGGGTCTGCCCCAGCTGCCAGCCGAGCACGGACTGGTTCAGGCGGGTCTCGGAGACCTCGGGCACGTTGATCTGGATGTCGTTCGCGCCGTTCTCCCGTTTCGAGAGGACCGACGTCTTGATGAGCCGGCGGACGATGTTCGTTTGCAGGTCCACGGCCAGGTCCACGGCGTCCCCCTCGCGGGTGAGTAAGGGGCTCAGGCGCAGGGTCACGCCCTCCTTGAGCTGGCCGTTCTCGGGCTGGAATCCGAACCCGGCGGCGCCGTCTCGGCGGACGCCCGACACGTACTCGACCGCCTCCGACTTCTCCACGAGCAGGGTCTGCCCGTTGATCAGCTTGAGCGTCTTGTCCATGAGCACTTCGAACCCGCGGTACGCCTGCATCTGGACCTGCACCTGCGCGGCGTCGGCCGCCGTGAGGCTCCAGATCTGCTGCCCCTGAGGCCCCGTGCCCAGCGAGGTCATCCGCGAATGCACAAGATACCGCCAGCGGGTGTCGGCCGTGCGGATGAAGCGCACCCGGAGCGAGAGGCGATCGTTGTAGGTGTCGATGAATCGCTTGACGATGTCAACGACCTTCTTGATCATTTTCGGGCTGTTGTACGCCTTCAGGGCGCTTCGCGAGGCCGAGAGGATGGTGATCTTCTCGCCGTGCCAGTCGGTCGAGCCGGTGGCGCGGAAGATCCAGTCGATGATCTTCTGCTCGGGCTTGGAGTTCTCGGCATTCGCGGCGATCGCGGTGTACCGGCCGATGTCCCAGGTCTTCCAGGTGAATCCCGGCTCGCGGCGGATCTCGGGCGGGAGGTTGGCGTCCTCGTCGCCCGGCGTGGTCGCGGGCTCGTCGAGGGCCTCATCGTCCGACGCAAGCTGCCGGGACTTCGGCTTCGGGGCCGGTTTCCGACGAGGAGGCGGATCGTCCGGATCCTGGGCGAGCAACTTCGCGGGCAGAAGGCCGCCACTTAACAAGGTCAGCGCCAGGGCCATACGACGATTCATGCCAGGGGCCTCCTTGCCAGGCTGGCGGACGAATGCGCGAGAAGAACGGTGCACACTCAAGGCGCGGAGACCCTAGCCCATTCCGAAAAAAGGCTCAAGTCCAATCGTGCGGTTGGCCGACGGCTTCGCGGCCGAGGACGCTACCAGAAGGTGCGTGCGGGGCGGGTCGACACACCTGCAGATTGGCGGACACATCAGCGCTCGCTCGATCCACACGCCCACGGCGCGACCAAGCGCGATGATCGCCACCAGAACCATCAGATGTCGGAGTTGAAAGCGCGGCATGCGAGCTTTCGGCGGGGCAGAGACCGCTCTCGTGCGAGGTTAGTCGGCTTCCCGCCGGGTCGCAGCGGGGGATGGGGTCTCGCTGAAAAGCATCGGCTGTGGCGGACCGAATGCTCGGACCGCCCCGAGGATCGCCGCTGAGGCAACCGGCGGGCCGAGCAGGATAACCAACTCCAAGAAAGGTCCCGTCGGAGACGTGACGCCTTTGCGTTGTTGGGGATTCATCGATCCGACAATGAGCCAGCAAAGGACGCTTATCAGGGAGACAATGGCCAGTGACGACGCGAACCGATGGCTTCCGGCAGGGGCGAATGTCGCCCACCCCGCGCACCCGCAGACCAACGAGCAGCCGACGATGGGGCGGGCCATCGTGAGAAGCATCCCACGCAGTTCGTACCAGCGTTCGAACTCAGTGTAGTCGGAAATCAGGCAACGGCCGGCGACGAGTGCGAGCGATGCGATGACAAGTGCGAGCGCACAGACAGTTACCCCCATGAGGGCGGCTCGGAGGCCTCTTCGTATGCTGAGGCGAGGTTCTCCCGGTTGCATCGAATCGCCTCCGCCGCCTATCTTGCAATCGGCCGGGCAGGCGAGCCTGGATAGGTCAGGAGTAACGCGCGATGAGCAGGCTGGCGTTGTGGCCGCCGAAGCCGAAGCTGTTGGACATCACGCGGTCGACCTTCACCTCGCGGGCCACGTGCGGGATGTAGTCGAGGTCGCATTCCTCGTCGGGCGAGTCGAGGTTGATCGTGGGCGGGAGGACGCCCTCCTTGATGGCCAGGGCCGAGGCGATCAGCTCCACACCGCCTGAAGCCCCGAGGAGGTGGCCCAGCTCGCTCTTCGTGCTGGAGACCATCAGGCCGTTCTTCGCGTAGTCGCCGAAGATGGTCTTCATGGCGCGGGTCTCGGCCAGGTCGCCCAGGCCGGTGCTCGTGCCGTGGGCGTTGATGTAGCCGACCTGGTCGGGGCGGGTCTGTCCGTCGAGCAGGCACTGCGACATGGCCCGGGCGGCGCCTCGGCCGTGATCGTCGGGCGCCGTGATGTGCGAGCCGTCGGCGCTCATCCCGTAGCCGAGAAGCTCGGCATAGATCCGGGCCCCGCGGGCCCTGGCGAACCCTTCTTCTTCGATGATCACGATCCCCGCGCCCTCGGACAGGACGAAGCCGTCGCGATCCTTGTCGAAGGGGCGGCTGGCCCGGGTGGGGTCGTCGTTGCGGGTCGAGAGCGCCCTCATGGCGGCGAATCCGCCGAGCCCCATGTGGGTGATCGCGGCCTCGGACCCGCCGGTGATCATGGCGTCGGCGTGGCCGTAGCGGATCAGGTTGAAGGCGTCGCCGATGGCGTTCGCGGCGCTGGCGCAGGCGGTGGCGATCGCCGAGGTCGGGCCCTTCAGGCCGTACTTGATCGACACGTGGCCGCTGGCCGCGTTGACCATCAGCTTGGGGATGGTGAAGGGGCTGATCCGCGAGGGGCCCTTCTCCATCATGTTCGTGTGCTGGGTCTCGAACTCGTTGAGGCCGCCGATGCCCGAGCCGATGTACACGCCGGCGCGATAGGGTTCGAGCGAGCTCCAGTCGATGCCCGAGTCGTCCACGGCCTGGGTCGCGGCGCTCATGGCGAACTGGGCGAACCGGTCCAGGTGCCGGGCTTCCTTCACGCCGAACAGCGCGGCGGGGTCCCAGTTGCGGATCTGGCCGCCGAAATGGACCTTGAATTCGGCCGTGTCGAAGAGGTCCAACGGCGCGATCCCGCTCCGCCCCTCGATCAGGCCCGACCAGAAGGCGTCGAGCGTCGTGCCCAGGGCCGTCACGACGCCCATCCCCGTGATGACGACGCGGCGCGGCATTACTTCGTGTGATCCTCGATGTATTTGATCGCCTGGCCGACCGTCTGGATCTTCTCGGCCTGCTCGTCGGGGATCGTGATGTCGAACTCTTCTTCGAACTCCATCACTAGTTCGACCGTGTCGAGCGAGTCGGCGCCGAGGTCGTTGACGAACGAGGTCTCGCGGGTCACCTGGTCCTTGGCCACTCCCATCTGCTCACTAACGATCTCGATCACGCGTTCTTCCACGGACACGGGTGCGCCTCCTCAACGGGACGGAACGAAAAATGACG
>JANOBY010000308.1:0-9474 GCA_031411935.1 Planctomycetales bacterium
CATCGTGGCCGAGAACGACAGCCCCGACGTGGGGTTCCGCTACAGCATCAACCCTTACCGGGGATGCTCGCACGGGTGTAGCTATTGTTATGCGAGGCCGACCCATGAATTCCTGGGCCTCAACGCGGGGCTGGACTTCGAGTCGAAGATCCTCGTGAAGCACGACGCCCCCGCGCTCTTCCGGAGCTTCCTCGGCGGCAAGACCTGGACGGGCCACCCGATCGCCATGTCGGGCGTGACCGACTGCTACCAGCCGGCGGAGCGCGAGTTCCGCCTCACGAGGGGATGCCTGGAGGTCGCCGCCGAGGCCGACCAGCCGATGGGGCTGATCACCAAGAACGCCCTGGTGGTGCGCGACCTGGACGTGCTCGGCCCGATGGCCGGGCGCGGCCTCGCCCATGTGTACCTGAGCCTTACCACGCTGGACCCCGAGCTTGCCCGCTCGATGGAGCCCCGGACGAGCACGCCGGTTGCCCGGCTCCGCGCCATCAGGGCGCTGAGCGACGCCGGGGTCCCCGTGGGCGTGATGGTCGCCCCGGTCATCCCCGGCCTGACCGACACGGAGATCCCCTCCATCCTCGCCGCTGCCCGCGAGGCCGGGGCCCTCACGGCGGGTTACACCCTGTTGCGGCTCCCGCTCGCCGTCGCCCCGGTCTTCACGGAATGGCTCGAACGGACCCGACCCGACCGCGCCGGGAAGGTGCTCGGTCGAGTGCGCGACGCCCGCGAAGGGAAGCTCAACGCCAGCGAGTTCGGGACCCGGATGAGGGGCACCGGCGAGCGAGCCCGGCAGATCAACGCCCTGTTCGCCCTCTGCCGGAAGAAGCAGGGGCTCGACACCCCCCTGCCCCGGCTCGACTCGTCGCGGTTCCAGCCCCCGAAGCCGACAACCGGGCAACTACGGCTCTTCTGAGCCGGGTCCGCGAGGAGAACGTCCGCGGCCGATCGAGGGCCACGCCTCCGCAGAGAAGGGCCGGGCGGTGTGGTTCTCGTTTCCGCCCGGAGACGACCGACCGCTCGCAGGGCGGGATGAGGGTCGCGTCGCCCCTCGGCCATCCTCCGGGCCTCTGGTGGCGTGCCCGCATCGTGCCATCAGGCCGGCGGCGCCTCGGCCTCGCGAATTTCGCGGGCCTCCGCCGCCTTCAGGGCCGTGTAGGCGATGCGGAGGAGGGAGAGGCCCGGGTCGCTCCGCTCGCGGCGTCTGTCGAGCAGGTCGCCCAGGATGTGATCGGCCTCGGTCGGGCCGGGCCGTTCCACGTCGCCGAGCATCGAGGCCGTGACCGTCGAGCCGGGGTCGGTGAGCCGCCCGATCGCGGCGCGGATCGACTCGGGGCGGGGCGGGAATCCCGCGTCCACGGCGATCGACCGGCATTCTTCCAGGAGCGCGGCCGAGAGGACCGAACCGCCCGCCTCCACCACGTCGCCCACCGCCGACCGCGTGAGGCAGGTGATCCCGGCCAGGGCCGCGAGGAAGACCCACTTCTCCCACATCTCGAGCAGGATCCGGTCGCTGGCCACCGACGCGAACTTCGCGCCGGCCGTGGCCTCGGCGATGGCATCGACCCGCGCCGACCGCTCGCCCGATCGCTCGCCGAAGGCGATCCGGTGCACGTCGCTCACGTGGACCACTCGGCCCGCAGAGTCCAGCCGCGACGAGATGAAGCACGTCCCGCCGAGCACGCGGTCGCTCCCGAACCGGGCGTCGAGCACGTCCAGATGCCTCATCCCGTTGAGCAGGGGCACGACCGTCGTCCGGGGCCCGACCGCGGGACGCACGGACTCGATCGCGGCCTCCAGGTCGTACGCCTTGCACGACAGGATCACCACGTCGTAGGTCTCGCGCAGGGCCGTCGCCAGGACCGTCGAGGGGGACGGCACGAGGAGGTTGCCCGCGGGGCTCGCGATCTCCAGCCCCCCCTCGGCGAGCCGCGAGGCCCGCCCCGGGCGGACCAGAAACGTCACGTCACGCCCGGCCTCGATCAGCCGTCCGCCGAAGTATCCGCCGGTCGCCCCGGCCCCGACCACGAGAAATCGCATACGCCCCCGTCCCTCCTCGTCCGTCCCGGATCCGCCCATGCTCGCCGATCGTTGCCCCCGGGCCGCCCCGGAGTCGAGAGCCCGATCACTTCTTCAACGCCTCGGCGACGAACGCGAAAAGCGCCTTCGTTCCCGGGTCGTCGGGCAGGCCGAGGTCGGCGTTGATCCGGCTGTGGGTGGACTCCTGGGCCCCGTACACGCTCGCGGGGATGCCCGCGTCCTTGAGCGCGGCGGAGAGCCTCTGGGCCTGGGCGCTCGTGTCGGGATGATCCCCCACGTGCATGATCAGGAACGGCGGGATCCCCTTGCCGCTGGCCACGTGGGTCACGGCCGAGAAGTCGCGGTGTTTCGCCGGGTCGTTGCCGAACTTCTCGCGGTGGCCCATGGTCGCCTGGGGCTGCCCGTGCACGCGGCGACGGGTCTCGGCGGTCTCGATGATGGCGGGCACGTCGTAGGTGTCGCCGTCCACGGGGACGCATCCCTTGAGGCTCGCGAGCGGCACCCCCTCGGCATTCAGGTAACGCTCGTCGGTGCAGAGGATCGCCGCGAGCTGGGCGCCGGCGGAATGCCCCATGATGAGGATCCGGTCGGGGTCGCCCCCGTGGTCGGCGATGTGCTCGCGGACCCAGCCGACGGACCGGGCCACGTCCTTGATGATCGTCCCCATGTCCACCTCGGGCAGGAGCCGATAGTTGGTGGACACGAACACGAACCCGCGGTCCACGAAGGCGCGCGGCTTGACCTGCACGCTCGTCTTGTCGCCCGCCTGCCAGCCCCCTCCGTGGATCCAGACGACCACCGGCAGGGCCTTCGCCCCGGAGGGCGCGTACACGTCGAGCACCCGGCGATCGTGGGCGGGATCGGCGTAGGGGATGTTCCGCCTGAGGACCATGCCCGGCGTGTCCCTCCTCACGCGGATGTTGCGGTACTCGACCACGTTGGTCTCGGACTGGAGGGCGAGCGACCCCGAGGCGGGAATCGCGAGCGCGGCTTCAAGGACCTCGCCGTTGCAGGTGGCGTGCGCCGTGGTGCCGGTCACGCTCACCTCGATCGCGTTCCAGTCGCCGGGCTTGTATTGCTTGAGCGCCTTGTAGGGCCCCACGCGGGGATAGTCGCGGATCTGGAGCTGATGGGCGAAGAGCTTGTCGCGGAGGTGCAGGCCGCTGTTGGCGTCGCTCGATGCGCGAAACTCCAGCCTCAGGGTGAAGTCGCCGTCGTACGCCTCGGTCGTGTCGATCTCGGTCATCTTCGGCGGCGAATCCTTCGAGCCCGCGATGACCAGGACCCCGTCCTTCACGGAGAACCGGCCGTCGTCGGTGGCCCCCTTGCCCCCCAGGTCCGCGTAGCCCAGCCGCCAGCCGGTCAGGTCCTTGCCGTTGAAGATCGGCACGAACCCCGGCTCCTCGCCGCGCGCGGCGACCGGGACGAGGGCCACGAGCGCTGCGAACGCGACCCCCACGACCGCGACCTTCCGCCCCATGCCAGTCATGACCAAGCCCCCCGGTGACGAGCGAACGCCAAGCCCGAGCCCCGGTTATAGGGGATCGGTCCCGGCAGGGCAATCCGCGCCCGGGAAGGCTGCGACGGACGCGCATCACGCGACCACGCCCCGATCCTCGTCGCGGGCGTCCTGGGAATCCCGGCAAGCCCCCTGCCCCGGAGATCGGAATCCCGATGCCTCACGATCCTATGGAATGGCGGAACCTCCGAAAACCGCCCCCGCTCCCGGCACCGAAGGGCGGATCTTCGAGAAGTTCTACCGGGGCACGCCTTCGGCCCACGGAGGGCGGGGCACCGGGCTGGGCCTGGCCATCTGTCGCGCCGTGGCCGGCGTCCACGGGGGCACGATCCGGGCCTCGAACCGCCCCGGCGGCGGCGTCGAGTTCTTCCTCAGGCTCCCCCTGGCCGAGGACCCGCCCAGGGTCGAGTTGGGGTCATCACGCGGGAGCCGGCCTTCGAAACGGGCGAGCCATGACGCAGGGAGACCACCTCGTCCTGATCATCGACAAGTACATGCTGCTCGTCACGCTGATCAAGCACTCGGGGCGGGTGCTGACCCACCGATTCCTCCTGCGGGAAGTCTGGGGGCCGCACGCCTCGCCGGAGACGCACTACCTCCGGGTGTTCGTCGCCGGGCTCCGGCGCAAGCTGGGCGATGACCCGGCCACCTCCCGGCACATCCCGACCGAGCGGGGAGTCGGGTACCGCTTCACCGCGGGCTGATCGCTCCTCGGAGAGCCGAATTGTCGTCCGACGGATCGTGCCGATCCTCGAATCTCCGGATGGGGCGGCATCCGGCGGCCTTCGTCGCCGGGATGCCTGCCACCCACCGAGGACGTCAATCGCGTCCCTTCGGAGTCACCTATTCGTCGGCCGAGGCCTTGGGCAGCTTCCCTTCGAGCCCCGCGTACCGTTCGCGAGCCTTCTTGAAGGCGGCGCCGTCGTCGAGGAACTTCCGCTGCTGGCGTTGCTCGTTCGCCACCGCGAAGAGCTTGCGTACGATCGCGGGGCTGCTCTCGTTGCCCGCCTCGCTGCGGCCGCTCTCCTTGTCGGGTTTCCAGCTCTCGATCAGCTCGGGGACGATCTCGAGCAGGAGCTTCACGCGGGTCGCCCTGGCGAGCATGGGGTCGTCGAGCTTCGCGAGGACCTGCGCGGGGGTCCGTTGCGCCGTGCCGGTCACGGTCTTCGGCGGGCCGTCGTCCGACCCCGCCGGGGCGAGCACCGCGCGTGCGAAGGGCTGGAGCGCGGCCTTCTCCGCCTTGAGGGGATCGCGGTCGAGCAGGCCCGTCTTGTGAGCGAGCACTTCCTCGATCACGCTGCGCATGGCCGCGGCGAGCGGCGTGCCGGACTCGGGACGCGACGGATCGAGCGAGAGGCGCAGGAGGTTCGCGAGGTGCTCGTTCTGGAGCCTCCGCTCGCTCGGGTGGCGTTCCGCGGCCTGGATGAGGATCCCGCTGGCCCACCGCGCTTGCCCCGCCTTCGCCTCGATCAGTGCACGCAGCGCGGCGGCCTCGCCGTCGTCGAGCGCCCGCACGGCCAGACCGGCCGGGGCGCCGGCGGGCGGCCTCGTTGCGCTCGCGACGGGCGACGGCCTCGTTGCGCTCGCCACGGGCGGCGGGACCGCCGGGCCCTGCGGTGTGGCTCGGGCCGACGGTGCCGGGCCTGGGGTCGCGGCGGGGGGGCCCCCGGATGGGGAGGAGGCGGGACTGTCCTCGTACTGCCTTAGCGGTCCGGACGGGAGCCTCTTCCCCCGTTCGGGCGCCGACCGGGGCACCTCGGGCTCCGGCTCCACTTCGGCCGGCGGCAAGGGCTCCTCGCCCAGTTCGGCCATGGCGAGCTCGTGGAGTCGGGCCGAGTCGTCGTCCTCGTCGTCCTCCGCCTCGTGGATCGCGGGGCTCGCGATGGGCAGATCCTTGACGATCTGGCCCTCCGAGTTCTCGAACTGGGTCAGGACGAGTGCGTCCCCCTCCATGCGACAGAAGATCTCACGGACGTGGATCCCCTTGCGCTCGCCGGCCGCGTCGAGATAGGTGATCTTGATCGAGGACGCCGAGGGACGCTTGGTCATCCCTTCCCGGTACTGCGCGTCGGCCGCGGCGATCGCGATGAACTGGCGGGCGGCATACGCGCCATACGTGGAGGGGTCGGCCTGGTCGATCCGCATGCGTCCCCGCTCGTCCCTGATGACCCGGATCTCGGGTATCGACCACGAGGCCGACGCCTGAGGCGCATCGGGCCGTCGTTCCGGCTCTCTCGGTCCTCTTCGATCGTTCACTCCTGCCACCGCGTCCCTTCTCGGATGTCTGGAGGATAGATGAACGGCCCCACGGGCCCATGATCCAAGGTACCGCCGACGGCGGCGCCTCGCTAGCCTGCGCGAGTTCCGGCCGTGATCCTGGCGCGGTTGCCGCCCGACCTGGCCCGGCCCGATCTCCCTGGGACGCTCCGTCCCGCCCCGGAGTTCCAGGGCTCCCGGGACCTGCCCAGTCCGAGGATGCCGCGAGGCCGAAGATCGCCGGCCGATGGGCCAGATGGCCCGCCCTGGACCGATTTCGAACTTGTCGCCAACGAAACAATCGGGGCCCTGGATCGTGCTGCGACCGACGCGAGCGGGCACCGGACTTCGGCTCAACGGGCCGAGCCTTCCGCCCGGTCGAGGGCTGGAGACGGTCCCCAACCTTCGAGTCAGCGGCGGAACGCCACCTCCTCGCCAACGGGCAGGGAGTCCTTCGTCAACGACCGCTTGGTGCTGCGCCAGTTCTGCCGCGCCGACCTCCGTGAAGAACTGGCGAGATGCGATGGGACGCCACTGAGACACGATCAAGGGCCGGTGCCTGCGGGAAGGAAAGTCTCCTGGCGGAAGGAGGCTTACGCAATCCACACAAGAAAGATGAAGTGGAACGCGGATTCGGTCGGCATGCCGCAGGAGGGCCTCGTCGAGGGAAAGCCAGGTCCGCAAGGCGCTTTCCGGGCTCGTGGTCCGGGGCGACCACAGGAGTGAGGGCGAGGTGGGAAGGATCCGGGCGCCGCGGCGGGTTCGGGATTTGCACCCGGGGAAGCCTTCGCCGGCGTCTGCCCCTTTCGGTGCGGGATCCCCTCACGACCCTGGCGATGAGCCGCCCCGTTTGGGGGGGCCGTCCGGGCTCTCGGCGTGGCGACGGCCTTCCTCGTGTGGCCGATCGCGGCGGTTCCGGACCTCGGCGGTCCTCGCGTCGCTCCCGGCATGGTGGAATCTCCCGCGGCCGCTACAATCGGAACCCTTCCACCGAAAACCGCACCGGAGCCCGCGGCCCGTGCTCAAGGGGGGCTTCGAGGGGCGACGATTCCAGGGATGTGTACTCTTGATTCCGGGGGTGAGCGGCCTTTCGCGATCGGCATCGAGGTCGTCCCCGGACCTTGAACCCTTGACGGCCATCGGGGCGTTTGCCGCATGGACATCATCAAGAGCCTCGGCGGATTTGTCGCCGAGAACCTCGACCTCCTCGCTCCGGTGGAACGAGCCTGGCAGCCCAGCGACTTCCTGCCCGACCTGTCGGCCGAGGACTGGGCCGGGCAGGTCGCCGATTTCCGCGCCTCCGCGGCGGGCCTCGCCGACGACCTGCTCGTGATCCTCGTGGGCAACATGGTCACGGAAGAAGCCCTGCCGAACTATGCCGTGTCGCTGAACCACGTGGTGCAGGACGAAACCGGCACGGGCGAGGCCCCCTGGAGCCGATGGCTCCGGGGCTGGACGGCCGAGGAGAATCGGCACGGCGACCTGCTCAACGCCTACCTGAGGCTCACCGGCCGGGTGGACATGCGATCGGTGGAAGGGACGATCCATCACCTGATCGCTCGGGGATTCAACCCGCTGGGGCACCGATTCGACCCGGACAGCGAGGGCGACGCCTATGCCGGGCTGATCTACGCCTCGTTCCAGGAGCGGGCCACGCGCATCAGCCACGGCAACGTGGCCCGGCTGGCCATCGCCCAGGGGGACGAGACGCTGGCCCGGATCTGCCGCAGGATCGCCGGCGACGAGGCGCGTCACGAGGCGTTCTATACCAAGGTGGTCGGTCAGGTCATGGAGCGCGATCCTGAGGGGGGCATCCTGGCGTTCCGGGAGCTCATGCGGACCTTGATCGTCATGCCCGGCCGCGAGATGTCCGACGGCCGTACCCCCGACCTCTTCGACCGATTCGCGGCGGTCGCCCAGCGACTCGGCACGTACACCGCGCACGACTATGCGCGGATCATCGGCCACCTGGTCCGCACCTGGCGGATCGCCGACCTCTCGGTGGGAGGGAAGGCCGCACGGGCCCAGGATTACCTCTGCCGGCAGGCCGAGCGCTACGAGCGGTTCGCCGACGAGATCGCCGGGAGCCTCGCCCGGCAGCCCGCCACGCCGTTCCCCTGGATCCGCGGCTCCGCCGACGGGGAGAGCCACCGGGAGGTCACCGGCGAGGCCAACGCGGCATGAGCCGGAATCCACGATCGGGTCGCGCCGGGAGCGGATCGCCCCGGCCGGCCGCTCCCTCGCCACGCAGGGCGACGGCCCCTCCATCGCATCCATGAGCCGATCCAGGCGAGGAGTTGCCGAGGGGCTCGCCACCAGGGGGCCGCCGTGGATCGCCAGGCGCACCGCGAGAGTTTCCCCCGGCGCCTCCTCCAGCGATCGGCCCCGCCTGGCCAGTCTCATTCCGCAGCGAATGGCCGTGGCCCGGCCATCCCCCGGGGCCTTGAACCAGGCCGCGTGGATCGATTCCGGGCGGAGTCGCCTCGCCTTGGCGATCGGAAACCGGGGACTCAACGATAGTATCGGGGGGCGTGGAGGCTCTGAACACCACGCCCGGCTCGTTGACAATCGGGAGCATCAAGACGGGCACCGCCCCACGGCCGGGGAACCCACCCCGCGCAAAAACGTGAATTTGCATAACGAACCCAATTCCGCCGCCGGGCCCGCAAGACCTATCCTCGCGGAGAGGCTTTGCAGAAAAGGGGTTAGGTCTCGCTTTCGGGGCAAACGGGGGCACATTTCGACGAGCTTCGACCGGAAAACGAACCCAAAACGAACCCAAAACGAAGCCAATTTGGGGCCCCCCGAAGGAAAACGAACCCATTCGCCGGGGGTCGGACCTGCGGCCCCCTGGACGCGCCGGACTCGCCGACGGGAGTTCCTGGGTAAGTTTGCGATCCGCGAGAAGCCCGTCGGCCGACCGGAACTGCGGTGACTGTCAGCGTCGCGAGGCCCTTCGCCTAGATAGGCAAATACTGGTTTGTTAGATCGGTCACATCTTCAAGAACGATGGTTGCAATGGCCGCGACGGTGCGGGAAGATTTGAGCCTGGACCCGAGGCTGGCTCCCTTGTTCTGACGAGGACGTGTCATGTACATCCGGATTCTGGGCAACAACGACGGGGAAAAGGTCTTCACGCGCCGGGGGGCGGGCTTCCGCCCCAAGCAGTCGATCTATGTTCTCGTAAACGATGACACCAACGGCTCCATCTTTTTCTCGGTCACGTCGGAGAAATACACCTGGGAGTACGGGACCGGGCATGGGCTCTCCAGCAACGTGGGGCCGTTCCGGGTCATGCAGATCCGGGCGAATCCGGTGGCCAAGGCCGTGGGCGGTGGCGGTCCGGTCCCCACGCTGATTGCCCCGGATGACATGACCGTGACGGTGAGCAACACGCCCACGGGCCCGCCGATCGCCACGGACACGACGCCGATCCAGGTGGTGGACGAGGTCCTGCTGCAGAAGTACCTGGTCACCACGCAGGACGAGGACGCGCTGAAGGCCCAGTTCAAGGTGGTGGACGAGGCGAATCTCCGCCAGGACGAGGCAGGCGACGAGGGGGCCGCGTGACGGGAGGGCGGCGTCAGGGCCCGGCCTTGACCTTCTGAAGGTCGCGGGCGAAGAGCGCGTTCTCGGGGGCGAGCTGCACGGCCTTCTCCAGG
>JANOBY010000309.1:0-2249 GCA_031411935.1 Planctomycetales bacterium
GGATCAAACTCTATGACGGAGCGTAATTCCTGGCTACGCACCTTTCCGCAGCCATCGCAGGTGAACGTTTCGCCTTGCGGTAGCACCAGGATTCGCAAAGCCATCATGCGAAATCTCCAAGAAGCGGCATCGCTTCCGTCGGTTGAGTTCTTTCTCCTCAACCAACATCGTAAGTAATGACACGCAATTATCACCTAAAATTGACGGGATGGGCTGAGCAAAGAAGACGCGTAACGTTGGGCTTGGGAATTCCGAACCGGTTTTCGCCTACCGATTAATCGCCAGGGACACGGTCGAGCAGAAGATCCTCGACCTCCAGCAAAAGAAGCGCGACCTGGCCGACGCCATCCTCAACGCCGACAATCGCGTGATCCAGACCCTGAGCCGCGACGACCTGGAGTTCCTCTTGAGCTGAGGCCTTCGAGGGGTGGGGCATGCCCATACTGATCGAGAACCCAAGGTGGGAGGCCCGCATCCGGAGGCGACGCCAGATCACGGGCGCCGACCGCTACGACGAGACCTGGGACGGGGTCTACATCGTTTCGCCGCTCCCGGACGACGAGCACCAACGGCTTATCGCCTCCCTCGCGACCGTCCTCACGCTGCTCGTCTCCTTCCCCGGCCTCGGCGAGGTCCGCCCCGGCGTGAATGTGAGCGACCGGGTGCGAGGCTGGAAGGACAATTATCGCATCCCCGACGTGGCCGTACGCCTGAACGACGGCCGGGCCCGGATCCTCAAGAAGCACTGGGTCGGCGGCCCCGATTTCGCCGTCGAGGTCATCAGCAAGGGCGACCGGTCCCGCAAGAAGCTCGACTTCTACGCGAGCCTCGGATCCCGCGAGGTCCTGATCGTCGACCGGGACCCCTGGAGCCTCGAACTCTACTCCCTGAGAGGCGATCAGCTCATCCCCTCGGGAGTCGGCCGGGTCGGAACCCCCGAAGCCCTCGCCAGTACGGTCCTGCCGCTAACCTTCCGGCTCGTGGCGGGAGAGCCGAAGCCCCAGATCGAGGTCGTCCACAACCCCGATGGGCGTTCGTGGCGGGTTTGAGGAGTTGCCAAAACCGACCGATCCAGTGGCCAGTGCAAGGCGATCGGAATGAATTTCTGAGATGAGACCAGTCGGGGCATCAGTAAAAGGGACCTGACCCCTTTTCGGCACCCATCTAAAGAAGAAAATGACCGAGCGCAGGCGATGGGTTATATCTTCCCGAACGCCCGTGTGCGAAAACGGCGAGGGTGCCGGCCTTGCGACCGGCTCGGGCGGGTGCGAGACCTCGCTCTGCCAGGGGGTCGCGGCGGCCGAAAGCGAGAACATCGATGGGCTTTGTCCTGGGAATCCTCACGGGGATTGGCCTGGTCGCGTGTGCCCTCACGGCCGTGTGGATGGCCGGCGCCATCTTCTTTGACGTGTGCGGAGGGGCCCGATGGGGCCGCCTGGTCGTGCTCGCCTGGGGTGCGGGCGTGGTTGCCATGCTCGCGGCCTGGCGGCCGACCTGGCAGCCCGTGGTCGCCTTGCTCGCGGCAGAGTCCCTCTTCCTCCTCTGGTGGTTCCGGCTGAAGCCGAGCAACGATCGCGACTGGGACCCGAGCATGACCGTGCTGCCGCGCGCGGCGATCGCCGGAGACCTGGTCACGATCGAGAACGTCCGCAACCTCGACTACCGATCGATCGACGACTTCACGCCGAGGTATGAAACCCGCGCCTACCACCTGGCGAACATCCGGGGGGTGGACATGATCTTCTTCGACTGGGGGGACGGAGTCCGGGGCCATCCCGCCATGGTGTTCGACTTCGGGCCCGACGGCCGCGTCTGCATGTCGATCGAGGCGAGGATCCTCAGGGGGCAGCGCTATTCGGTCTTCCAGAGCCTGTACCGGCAGCAGGAGCTCATGTTCGTGGCCGCCGACGAGCGCGACGTGATCCTCCGGCGCACGAAGTACAGCCAACGCCAGTGGGCCTACCTCTACCCCATCCGCTCGAACGCGGAGGAACTCACTAGGCTGTTCCTCGATTATGTGAACACGATCAATGATCTGTACGAGTCCCCTCGCTGGTATCATGTGGTGTTCGACAACTGCACCACGACGTTCTACAAGCTCCCGAGCACGAAGGTCCGCTGGGACTGGCGGGTGATCGCCAATGCCCGGCTGGATCGGTCCCTCTATCGGGACGGTCGACTCGACCGGAGCCTCCCGTTCGCGGAATTGCGCCGACTCGCCTACCTGAACGACATCGCCAACGCCGCCC
>JANOBY010000310.1:0-1845 GCA_031411935.1 Planctomycetales bacterium
CGGGGTGCCGCCCGCCCGTGTCCGCAAGGCCATCCTCGACTTCTACCGGGCCTACATCCACCGGGACCGCTGGGCCAAGGACACGCTCTTGCGGTTCAAGGAACTCGACCAGTACGACGAGCGGCTGCTGGACGAGTGGGAGCGGCTCTGCGACGACCTGTGGGCGGAACTGGCGGGTGCCAGCGACGAGGACAAGGCCAAGCTGGGCCGTGAGTTGTTCCTGCGGCTTGACACCGCTGCCGCCCATGAGGTTGTGTTCTTCATCCGACCCCGCTGCAACGAGCCGAGCATCAGCCGGGGGACGTTCCACAAGCTGGCCGACGAGGGCAAGGTGGCGTGGCACCCCGAGGACGCCGCCCAATCCCAGCCCGTCGCCGCCCCTCAGCCGGGGGGCAAGCCGTGAAGACGTGGGCGACCCGGCCAACCGAACTGGCCTACCTGTTCAACCCGGCCTTCTGCGGCTGGGTCTTGCGTGAGGCAATCGAGGGGTATGCGTCCGTGAAGCCGGACGGCATGCCGCTGCCGATGGCGTACCTCGTCCTGCCGGTGGTCCTCCACCGGGCCACACGGGATCTGCTCCCACGGGGCGTGGCCACGACGCTCCACGGCTGGTTGCAGGAACACCCCGAACTCCGCATCAACTTCGCCGACCGGACGAAGGAACTCGCCCCGTTCACCCGAGAGGCCGTCCTGTTCCTCGGCGTCCGGGGCCAACTCCACGTCGGGGACGGCGGGGCCGTCACGGTGGCCGGGAAGCTCGGGCGGGGGAAGGCGGCACTGCTCGACAACAGCGCGGAGATGAAGGACAGCCTGACCAAAGCCAAGTTCGTGGGCCGCTGGTTCGCGTCCGCAGGCGAGCCGGCGACGGTCTTCCAAATGTGGGGAGTCTGCCCGTGACGATGCAAATCCGAGAAATCCTGCTCTACAACCGCAGCGGCGAGGTCCGCCGCCTCCCGTTCCGGCTCGGCAAGCTGAACGTGATCACCGGCAGCAGCGGCACCGGGAAGAGCGCCATCATCAACATCGTGGACTACTGCTTGGCGGCGAAGAGTTGCGCGATCCCGGCGAGGGTCATCAGGGACGCCGTCCGGTGGTACGCCCTGCTGCTCCAGATGGGCGACTGTCAGGTGTTCATCGCCCGCGCAGTCCCGGTGCCGCCGAAGTCCACCAATTACGACATCTACTATGCGGTGGGCGAGTCGCTCACGCCGCCGCCGATGGACAAGCTCGTCGCCAACACGAACCCAGATGACCTCAACGGGTATTTGACTCGCTTGAGCGGCGTGTCGCCGAACCTGTTCACGCCGCCCGAGGGCCAGACCCGCGACGACCTGAAGGCCACGCTCCGTCATGCGAAGGCTTTCGCCTTCCAGTATCAGGACGAGATCGCCAACAAGGACCACCTGTTCCACGGGCAGCACGACAACTGGGTCGAGCGGGCCATCGGGGACACGCTGCCGTACTTCCTGGGTGCCGTGCAAGAGGACCACCTGAAGCTGAAGCAGGAGCTTCGGGACGCCAGCCGGCGGCTCCGACAGTTGGAGAAGCGGCTGGAGGAAGCCGAATCCGTTCGGGGGGCGGACGGCAGCCGTGCGGCGGGCCTGCTCCGCGAAGCCCAGGCGGTCGGGCTGATCGGGGCCGGCGACCTACCGCAGGAGGCGAACGCCATGATCGAGGCGTTGCGGGCGGTTCAGTTCAAGCCGGCGGACGAGCGGCACGCCGACCTCGGCGACCAGATCCGAGGACTGCGTCAAGAGCGGGGGCGACTCCAGCAGCAGTACGACAGCCTCCAGCGTGAGATCGCCGAGGCCGAGGAGTTCGCCGCCGAGAGCGAGGGCTTCGTGA
>JANOBY010000311.1:0-9695 GCA_031411935.1 Planctomycetales bacterium
CCAGGTTGGCCACGATCACGGACGTGTGGGCCTCGCCGAACAGCCCCGACTCGCCCGCGACCCGCACCCGCACGCGATACTCGCCGTCCTGCCGATAGCGATGGGGCCGCGAGCCCAGGGGGCCGGCCTGCGCGACCGCGAAGGTCTCGGCCGGCGACCCGTCGCCCCAGTCCACGCTGACCGTCCACGACGTGCCCGCCGAAAGGTCCGCGAACGACCCCAGGTCCACCTGGAGAAGGTCCCCCTCGCGTGAGGCCCCCTCCGCGCCGGGGCTGACCTGCGGGGCCGCGGCCTGGACGACCAGGACGATCGAGCCCTCGGCCGAGTCGCCCGCCGCGTCGGTCACGCGCACGCGGATCGGGTAGTCGCCCGCCGAGGGGAAGCTTGCCGAGGCGAGGCCCGTGGCGTTGGTCAGCTCGAAGGCGCCGTCGCCGTCCAGGTCGAAGGCGTAGGACAGGGGGGCGCCTCCGCCGTCGGGGTCGCTTCCCACCGCGGTGATCGTCGCGGGGGAGCCGACCGGCACGGGGCCGTCGGTCGAGAGCGAGTCGAGCACGGGCGGGAGGTTCGGCGGGGCGGGCGGGGTGCCCGCGTCGATGAGCCCGCCGTCGAGCCCCGCGGTGAAGTCCAGGTTGTTGTCGTAGGGGTCCGCGTCGGCGAGCTGGACCGTCAGATTGCCCGAATCCCGGAGCCCGGTGAACAGGGCGGAGAGCCTCGCGGGGTCGTCCAGGTGGAAGAAGCCGGTGTCGAGCTTGTTGTTTCGGAATCCGCCGTCGGGGTTGGCCGAGAGGGTGGTCTGGCCGTCGGAGGTGTTCTCCTCGGTCCCCACGGCGCTGAAGTCGCCGAAGTCCACGCCGTTGACCAGCAGCGTGTTCTCCAGGTGGTCGAAGTCGCCGTCGGCCGAGTCGCCGTCGAACAGGGTGATCCTCAGGGCGACCTCCGAGAGCCCCCCGCCGGTCAGGTCGAGCAGCGCGGGGGTCCAGCCCGGCTGAATGCCGACGGTCCCCGGGTTCCCGCGGAAGTCCTCGGGGATGCCCGAGCGGAAGGTGCCCCTGAAGAGCCCGCCGGCCGGGATCTGGCTCACGATCCTCCGGCCGTTCAGGCCCACCAGGTCCACCACGATCCCGCCGATGGGCGTCACGTTCGCCGGCAAGAGCCCGAAGCGGGTGGGCGAGGTGACCGTGAACGCCGACGGCACCACGCGCAGTTCCAGGGGCTCGACGCCCCGGAATGGCCGTCGCGCCCGCATTGCGGCCCCTCGACCTCGTGGCCGAATCCCTCGTTCTCTCATGAAATGGGCGATCCGTTCCTCGATGAACGTGCGGACGACGTGTCGCCACGATTTTATCACGAATTCCTACGACCACGAGGGGCAATTGTGACCGGAGGGGCCCCAGGGGCATGGGCCGTCCCCATTTCGCCATCCTGCGCCCGATCTTCGCAATCGACCGCGTTCCCCCCGGATCCTCGACACGCCGGAATGCGCACTCGGAACACGTCTAGACCTGAGTATTTGAAAGCCTATTCCGGATTTTCGGGAGGTTTCGGCACGGATCCTGCACTTTACCTTCCTCGACTGCCGCCGGCAGGGGCCACCTTCCACCCCGGGATTCGACGGCGGGACATCCCCGACACACACGCGGCAACTGCGATAGGCGGGAACTCCCGCCGAGTGGTCACTCGCGTCAAGCCTCTACCGATGCGCTCCTGGGAGTACACCCGATGCGACAGCCGAAACGCTCCAGCTTTGCCTTCCGCCCCTCGATGAATGACGTCCCCCTGGAAGTGCGCCTCGTGCTCAGCGCGAGCCGGACGGCCCAGGTGCTCGCCTCCGCGGCGACCGGAGCCAACCAGGGCAACGCCTTCACCCTGCCCCAGATCCGCCAGGCCTACGACCAGGCCTTCAGGGCGGCCACGGTGGACCTGCGCCAGGCCGTCCGGGCCGAGATCAACACCGCGTTCGCCAGCGGCCAGCAGCCCACCCAGCAGCAGATCACCGACCTGAGCTTCCGACTCCAGGGGGCCCTGAACGCCACGGCCCTGAGGCTTTCGAGCCAGGTGGCCCTGCTCCCGGGCGTGGACGGACGGGCCCTCCCGCAGCTCCAGAGCGCCCTGATCGGCAGCCGGCCGCGCAGCCTGGCCAGCCAGTTCGAGCGCACGCTCTCGCTGAGCAACTTTAACAACGCCGGCCAGGTCACGCAGGCCCTGCTGGGCAACGTGAATGAGGTCCTGCCCCAGCAGAGGGCCGCGATCAACACCACGCTCTCCAGCGGGAACATCCGCCAGCTCTCGACCGACCAGAACGGCCAGCAGGTTCCCCTGCGGCAGTTCATGGCCAACCAGCTCCTGAGCCAGTTCGCCAATAACCTTGGGGCGCTGTCGCAGGCCTTCGGCACCGTGGGCACCAGCAGCCTGTTCGCCAACGGCGTGACGACCGCCACGCCCGAGGCCATGGCCACCTTCCAGAACTCGGCCGTGGGGGCCCTGGGCACCACCCTGTTCCAGCTTGGCAGCGGCCTCTCGCTCTTCCCGAACGCCAGCGCCGACCTGTTCCCCGGCCTCCAGACCGCGTTCTTCGACAACGGCACCCTGCCCACCCCGGGCACCGGCATCGGCACGGGAACCGGCACGGGCGGGATTGGAACGGGAACGGGAATCGGGACCGGCACGGGAACCGGGGCCGGCACGGTCGCCCAGTTCACCAACTTCCTGAGCGGCCTGGCGGGCCTGCCCACCAGCAGCACCGACTTCAACACGGCCTCGCTGAACCTGTTCGGGGGTGCGTTTAACGACGTCGTGGGCCGCGTGGGGTCGTTCCTGAACGTGCCCAGCGGGTCGCTCTCGAGCCTGACCCTGCCGACCTCCCCGACCTCGGGCCTGTTCGGGCCCAACGTGGCGAACTTCGGCAACGGGTTCAATAACGGATTCGGCAGCGGGGCCCTGGGCTTCTTCGGCCAGGCGCCCACCAGCTTCAACACGAACTTCGGCACCGGCTTCAACAACGCCATCGGCATCACGAATCCCGGCTTCGGGTTCAACGTGCCCACCTCGGTGTTCGGCCAGCCCGGCCTCGGGACCGGCACGGGCACGGGGCTTGGCGGAACCGGGACGGGTCTCGGCGGCACCGGCGGCCTCAACGGCGGGACCGGCACGGGAATCATCCCGATCACCGGCGCGCCCCTGGGCGGGACCGGGGTCGGGACCGGCGGGACCGGCATCGGCGGGATCGGCGCTCCGGGCACCATCGACGGCACGGGCACCCTGACCGGCACCGGCTCGGGCACCGGCATCTTCCCGCCCCTGGGTAACACCGGCGGCCTCCCGCTCGGCGGGACCGGCGTCGGCGGGATCGGCGGAGTCGGCGGAGTCGGCGGAGTCGGTGGAATTGGTGGTGGCACCGGCGGCACGGGCGGGATCGGTGGTGGCACCGGCGGGACGGGCGGGACCGGGGGAACGGGCGGGACCGGGGGAACCGGCGGCACGGGCGGTGGCGGTGGCGGCACGGGCGGCTAATCGCTGCGGCGGTCGGCTCGCCTTCCGAGAATAACACCAGGGTGTGGCGGTCCTCTTCCGGGGCCGTCACACCCTTCTTTGCTTTCCAGCGGTCACCTGTTGAGCGTGGAGATTCCCCCCTGGAGATGGCGCCCTGCCTGTCAGGCCCTCCTACCGGGACTCTCCATCAGCGCGATCTTGCTTTGGGTCCGACATCAGGATGGAAGTGTCAGGGGTGGAAGAAAATCCCTGAGCACCACACGGGTTTCGAAACGCCTTGGTGCCCTCCACGAAACGGTGGGGCCGCCTCGTGGAGCCGCAAGTCGCGACAGGCCACGTGTGCGCAGGCCGGGGGCGTCTCGGTACGCCGCTCGTCCTCGGCAACTTCATCGCCGAAGTCCATGCCGAGCGAACGCCAACGAAAACAGGCCGCCAACCTCTTGCGAAGTTGGCGGCCTGTCTTGAGTTGCGCTGGCCAGAATTGAACTGGCTACCTCCAGGTTATGAGCCTGGTGAGATACCGTTTCTCCACAGCGCAAGTGAATAGTAGCAACCGCCCCGGGCCGAATCAAGGGACTCCATGAAGATCTCGCGAGAGAATTCGCGCGGAGACACTCGTTCACATTCGCTAACCCCCTGTCATTTCATTGATTACGACGACGCATCGGACATCGCCGCTTCAAGAGAACATGACTCGAAACGCCCAAACTTCGGGCGAAATGGCCATGAGGAGGGCCTTTACGCGGGGACTGGGGGCCTCAAAGGGCCTTGCGATGGAGGTCCGGAAAGACCTTGCCGACCTTGCCCAGGAGATACTCGCCGTAGGTTCCCCGGAACTCATGGACGCTCGCGCGGTCCCAACGCTCGTGATGATCGTCCTCCGTCGCCTCGGAGACGATCGGGTGGACCTCGGCGAGGAATCCGGGGTCGAAGAAGAACGGGAACGAGAGCCGATCCACGCCTGCGCGGTTGAGCACCCGATGCGGGGTCGAACGGTACAGTCCCGCGGTCATGCGGTCGAGCATGTCGCCGATGTTGCACACGAACGAGCCCGGGATCGGCGGCGCCTCCACCCACCCCGACCGCGATTTGACCTGCAACCCCCCGACCTGGTCCTGCTTGAGGATCGTGAGCACCCCGTAATCCGTATGCTCCCCCACGCCCCATCGGGTCTCCTGCGCCGTGGCGTTCGGGTCGGCCGGGTAGTTGAAGATGCGGAAGAGGGTCATCGGGTCGCGCATGGCCCCCTCGGCGAAGTACGCCCCGTCCAGGCCCAGGCTCAGGGCCACGCCCTTCATGAGCGCATGGCCCAGCGAGGTCAGCGCGTCCATGTAGGCGAGCACCACCTCGCGAAGTTCGGAGGGCGTCTCGGGGAAGAGGTTCCGCCCGTGCAGAGGCGTGGAGCTCCGGACCAAAGGGTGATCCTCGGGAAGCTCGGCGCCGAAATAAATCCCCTCCTTGAGGTCGGGCTTGCCCGAGGTCAGCTCATCTCCCACGGGGAAATAGCCCCGCCAGGCGCGTCCGCCCAGGCCCATGCGGATCCGCATCTTCTCCTCGACCGGAAGGGCGAAGAAGAGGCGGCTGAGCCCCTCAAGGCGGGCCTCCAGCGCGGGGTCCACGCCGTGGCCGACCACAGAGAAAAAGCCCACCTCGCGGCAGGCCCGCCCCATGGCCCGGGCCACCTCCGAGGGATCGCCCGAGGCCCCCACCAGCCCCGCAACATCGATCACGGGCACGGACCCGAAGTCGTTCGAGGCGCTGGACATGGGGGGCGTCCTCCGTGGAGTCGCGGGCTCACTCGCCCTTGTAGATGGCGATCTTGATCACGCCGTCGCTGGTGATGGTCCCGCGATACATGCCCTCGGTGTCGAACTCCATGGCGGCGCGGCCCTGGGCGTCCAGAGCGATCACCCCGCCCACGCCGCCTTCCTCGGGCGGGAGGCCGGCGATCACCCCCTTCGCCGCGTCGGAAACGGTCACCCCGTGGGCCTTGCCGTGCTTGAGGGCCGAGACGATGTCGTGGGCCACGGCGAACCGGATGAAGATCTCGCCATGGCCGGTGCCCGACACCGCGCACGCCGAGTTCTCCGCATAGGTGCCCGCGCCGATGATCGGGGAGTCGCCCACGCGCCCGTGCTTCTTGTTGAGCATCCCGCCGGTGGACGTGCCCGCCGCAAGGTTGCCATTCTTATCCAGGGCCACCGCGCCCACGGTGCCGAATCGGTTGCGGTCCGGGCGATGCTCGAGCGCGGCCGGCTTGGGCCCCTGGGGATTCTTTGGTTTCAGCTCGTCGCGCTTCTCTCGGTCCAACTCGTCGAGCAGCTCCTTCCAGCGCTCCGCGGTCCAGAACTCCACCGGGCTGACCTCGGGCACCCCCGCGTTGATGGCGAACCGCTCCGCGCCCTCGCCCACGAGCAGGACATGCTCGGACTTCTCCATGACCGCGCGGGCCGCGGAGATCGGGTTCTTGATCCGCGTGACGCTGGCCACGGCCCCGGCCCGCTTCTCCTTGCCCTCCATGATCGAGGCGTCGAGCTCAATCTGCCCGTCGTGCGTGAACACGGCCCCCTTGCCCGCGTTGAACAGGGGGGAATCCTCCAGGACCTTGATCGCGGCCTCGACCCCGTCCAGGCTCGTCCCGTTCTGCAACGCCGCATGACCGGCCAGGAGCGCCTTTCGCAGGTCGTCCTCATATTGCTTCCGCAACTGGCGATTCATCTGAGCTTTCGGACGAACCCCCGCGCCTCCATGGACGACCAGGACCACCTTCTCTCCCGCGGGCGGCTCATCGGCCGCGGCAGTCATCGTGGCAACCAGGGTCAGAAGGCACGCGAACGAGATGCAGGTGAGGCTCATGGGAAGGATGACCCTGTCGTTGATGATTTCGGTTCAGGGCGGGCCGGAGCCAGCCTCAGCCTTGAGACGGTCGCACATGGCCTCGATCGGACGCTCAAGATCGCGGAACGAGTCCCGAGAGCCCCCTCCGCCGAATCGCTTCCACCACGAGACCACGTCGAGCCCGACCACCTCGTCCGTCTCTTCATGGCGGAACAGCGTAAGGTCGTCCGTCGTCTCCTCGCCGATCGCGGGCGAGTCCCTGAGTTCGATCAGGCGAAGATAGAGCACGTCGCTCGCAAAGTCGTCATGAAACGCGATGCGCTCATCGACGACGCCTTCCAGGGTGTCTGCGATGACCATTCGATCGTCTCCCCGTCCGGGCTCCTGCAGACAAGATGGGCGGTCTTCACCAGGCCGAGCACCAAGTCCACCACGATCTAGAAGATAACCCCGGGGCGGGGTCCAGGTCCATCAACCGTGGACATGACCCAACAAAAAAACTCGCACCGCCCGAAGTCGAGCGGTGCGAGTCAGTTCCGGCCTGGGGAACCGCGATGGTTCCGGTTTCGGTGAACCTTGGGGCCGGTAGAACGGGGCGGTGGGGCCTCCAGGGTCGGCGTCCGACTTGATCCTGGCCCGATCGCTCAGCTCTGGCTGCGGCCGTGGGTGAACTGGTGGTCGAGGAGCGCCTGGCGCCCTTCGCCGGCGTCGGGGGCTTCGGCGATCTTCAGTCGTCCCGAATCCGGGACCTCGCGATTCATGGATTCGACCCCGCAATCGGGGGCTTCGGCCGGTTTGGCGGTCATCCGGACCGTTTCGGCCGGAGCGGCCTTGCGGGCGGCTTTCTTGGTTCGAGTCATCGTGGCCATGGGACACCTCCCCGCGCGACGCGGGCAGAACCTGGGAAGGGGATCGGCCTCGCGAGCGTGGCCGGATGGGGGGGAGCCCTTCCCGCGGAGGGTCGTTTCCGCTCGACCGTCCGCCGACCGCCCGCACTTCCGGGCGATCGTCGAGCTTCTCAAGGTCCGGATCGAACCGATCGGCCTCGGCCGACGAATTGTTCCGGGCCCTTGACGCTCAGGTGTAAGTTTACCCGCGGGAATGGGCCTCGGCTAGCCTGGGCAAGATTCCTCTTCGGATTAACCCGCAAACTTGGGGGATCCGGACCGTACGATCCTGGGGGGAGCGACCTGTCATGCGGATCGGGATACTCTCCGACACTCACGACCGCCGCGAGCGGACCGCGCGGGCCGTCCGACTCTTGCTGGACTCGGGCGCCGAGGCCCTGATCCATTGCGGCGACCTGACCGTGCCCGACATCGTTTACGAGTGCGCGGAGCTCCCCTCCACGTTCGTGTTCGGCAACAACGACGAGGACGAGGCCGGCATCCGCTCGGCCATCGAGGCCATCCGCGGCACCTGCCTGGACTTCGGCGGCGAGATCGCCCTGGGCGGAAAGCGGATCGCCGTGGCGCACGGGGACATCGGCAAGCAGGTGAGACGCCTGGTCGCCGCCGGCCCCGATTACTTCCTCTTCGGCCACTCCCACGTCCCGACCGACGAGCGCGACGGCCCCACCCGATGGATCAACCCGGGCGCCCTGCATCGCGCCGAGGCCTGGACCGTCGCCCTGCTCGACCTCGAACTCGACGACCTCCGGTTCCTCAAGGTCCGCTGAGGTCCTGCCCCGCGCTTCCTCCGCCCCCGGTTTCCGTCTAGCCCAAATTCGACGTTCCCCCTATGATTCCGCGTGGCCGACGGGGACGGATCCGCACGGACGCGATGCATCTTGAGGAACAAGGAGAGGCCGATGCGACTTTGCCTGGTGGAAGATAGCGCCGTCGTGGGGCTCGAACCCCTGACCCTGACCCGCCCCGCGTTCGACCTGCGGCTGGGCGGGAGCACCCTGGGCAAGAAGATCGCCCGCGCCGTAGGGGTGGGCCCCGGCCCCGCCCGACGCGCCGTGGTCGTCCGCCCGTACCTGGCCGCGATCCAGGCGCAGCGCGACCCGCAGACGGTCGTGAACGACCGCGACTGGCTGGCCAAGGCCCCCGTGATCGTGGCCAATTCGCGATGGGTCCCGCCCGCCGACTTCGAGCTTCCCGCCCACGGGAGCCCCTGGCTGGGGATGTGCGACGGCCAGCCCGCGCTCGCGATGGTGGACCCCGAGCTCGCCTCGGGCCTCTCGCCCAACGGGGTGGACGGCTGGTTCGACGAGATTTCCTCCCGCGTGGGGCGCATCGACCTCGGAGGCGAGTGGATCGCCCGGCCCTGGGACCTCGTTGCGAAGAACGCGGAGCACCTCGTGCGCGACTTCCTCGCCGATCCACGGCTGGGCGTGACCAACCGCCAGCTGGCCACCGCCGCGCTCGTGGGGCCGAGCGACCGGCTCTCGATCCACGAATCCGCTCGCATCGACCCGTACACCGTGTTCGACACGACCAGCGGCCCGATCACGATCGGCGCGGGCGTGATCGTCCAGCCGTTCACGCGGATCGAGGGCCCCTGCTCGATCGGCCGGGACACCCAGCTCTTCCGCGCCAACCTGCGGGGCGGAGTGACCCTGGGCCCGAACTGCCGCATCGGCGGCGAGGTCGAGGCGGCGATCGTCCACGGACACTCGAACAAGTATCACGAAGGCTTTCTCGGCCACGCCTACGTGGGGGAATGGGTGAACCTGGGCGCGATCACCTCCAACAGCGACCTGCGCAACGACTACGGCGAGGTGTTCGTCCCCCTGGGCGGCGATCCCGTAGGGACCGGCCAGGCCAAGGTCGGCTGCTTCCTGGGCGACCACACCCGAACCGGGTTGGGCTCGATGCTCAACACGGGGACCGCCGTGGGCGTGATGTGCAACATCCTGCCCGCGGGTCCGCTGTTGCCCAAGCACGTGCCGTCGTTCTCGGCGGTCATGTACGGGCAGGTCGCGCCGGGGTTCCCGCTGGAGCAGATGTTCGACACGGCCCGGATCGTCATGGGGAGGCGAGGCCAGACCTTCACCGAGGCCGAGGAGCACCTCTACCGCGACCTCTACGAGCAGACCCGCCTCGAACGCGAACGGGCCTTCCAGAAGGCCAACGACAAGAGAGGCGACCGCTGGCCCGTATCCGCCCCCCTGAGGCGCGAGAGCCCTCGCTAAATCCCTTTTCTCGACCGGCCCCTCTCGGCACCCACAGAGAAGTCTCTGGTCCCCTCGTGCCCCGACGTGAGACGTCTCTGGTCCCCTCGTGCCCCGACGTGAGACTTCTCTGGTCCCCTCGTGCCACCGACGTGAGACTTCTCTGGTCCCCTCGGGCCCCGACGTGAGACGTCTCTGGTCCCCTCGTGCCCCGACGTGAGACTTCTCTGGTCCCCTCGTGCCACCGACG
>JANOBY010000312.1:0-1933 GCA_031411935.1 Planctomycetales bacterium
AGATCGAGGTCCCGCCGCAATGAGCGCCGAAAGCCGATTGCTGGAACTGAACCTGACCCTACCACCGGCCCCCAAGCCGATGGCGGTCTACCACACCGCCGTCCATTGCGGGAACTTGCTTTATGTATCGGGGCATGGCCCTTACCAGGCTGACGGTTCGTTGATCAAGGGTCGTCTCGGGCACGACATGGACGTGACGGCGGGGCAGAACGCCGCCCGGGTCACAGGGCTCGCCATCCTGTCCACGATCAAGTCGCACTTGGGCTCGCTCGACCGGATCGTGAGGCCGATCAAGGTCCTGGGCATGGTCCAGTGTACCGACGACTTTCTCGACCAGCCCGCCGTGATCAACGGGTTCTCGAACCTACTCGTTGAGGTCTTCGGGGATCAAGGCAAGGCCGCCCGAAGTGCGGTGGGCTTCAACGCACTTCCGGGGGGGATCGCCGTCGAGATCGAGGCCATCTTCGAGATCCGCGACTGACCCGCGTTCCAGACGAAGGGGGCAAGGACGTGCCAGGCGGACGGCTTGAGGGTCGAGGATGCCTGATCGTGGGAGGAACCGGGGGGATCGGGCTCGCATGCGCCCGCCGGTTTCTTGACGAGGGAGCCCGAGTCGTGATTGCCGGCCTTCCATCCAATATGCCGGACTACCTGCCAGAAGATTTAGGGCCAGCGGATCGCTGTCAGGCTCTTGAAGTCGACGCCACCGAGGCCTTGCTGGTTCAGAGGCTCTTCGACCAGACCATCTCCTGGCTTGGGGGAAGGATCGACGTCCTCGTGCATGTGGCGGGCCTCAGCGGTCGACTCTTTGGGGACGGCCCTCTTCATGAATGTACCGAGGAAGGCTGGGAGCGAGTCATGGCCGCCAACGTCCGCTCGGTCTTCCTGACCAATCGCGAGGCGGTTCGTAGGATGATTGGTCAGCCTCGGGACGAGGCGAATTTGAGAGGCTCGGTCATAAACGTGGGCTCCGTACTCAGCGAGTCGCCCTCTCCGAAATTCTTCGGCACGGTCGCTTATGCATCGAGCAAAGGGGCCGTCCGATCCTTGACCCTCGCGGCGGCGGCTTCATACGCCGAGCAGGGATTGCGGTTCAATCTCGTCGAGCCGGGACTTATTGATACTCCCATGGCCGCGAGGGCGGTCGAAAATCCTCACATTCGCGTCTATCTCGGGACCAAGCAACCCCTTCAAGGCGGGCCGGGCTCGGCGCGCGATGTGGCCGAGGCGATCCTTTATGTGAGCGAGCCCTCCACACGGTTCGTGACGGGCTCGGTCCTGCCGGTCGACGGCGGTTGGCGTCTCGCGGATGGGCAGTTCCCGGAAGGTTCTGATCATGGCTGACAGCGTCGCCAACCAATATTTCCGTGCGACTCGCGAGGCTTTCCGGTGGATCGAGGAGAACGAGCTTCCGAAGATCCGCGAGGTTGCGGCACGCTTCGCCAGGACGATCCTCAACGGACGTCTGGTGCATGTGTTCGGGACCGGCCACTCGCGGATGGCTGTCGAAGAGATGTTCCCTCGCTACGGGTCATTTCCAGGTTTTCACCCGATTGTCGAGCTCTCAATGACCTTTCATAACCCGGTCGTCGGGGCGAACGGGCAGCGGCAGGCGATGTTCCTCGAGAACGTGCAGGGATTCGGTCCGGTTCTCTGGAGAAACTTCGTGACGACTCCGCAGGATAGCCTGCTCGCGATCTCGACCAGCGGCTGCAACGCCGTGACCGTCGACGTGGCGATCGAGGCGAAGCGGCTTGGGATGGACGTGGTCGCGCTCACTTCCCTGCCGCATAGCGGTGTTTCTAGCTCGAAGCATGAATCCGGCAAAAAGCTCCATGAGGTCGCGGACATGGTGCTCGACCATCACGCTCCCCAGGGCGATTCTGCGGTCTGGATCGAGGGGCTGGACACACCGGTGTCTCCCCTGTCGAGC
>JANOBY010000313.1:0-4616 GCA_031411935.1 Planctomycetales bacterium
GGGATACGAGTCGCGGGCCAGACGGTTGGCGACCTCGCGTTGAGGGCCGATCACGCGATGGATTTTGACGGCCGAGCGCTTCACCCGGAAGATCTGCTGGAGGGTCCGGGGCGTGGGATGATCGAAGACCTCTTCCTGCGCCAGGTCGATGGCCTCGTCCAGGTGCTCGATCGCGTTGAGGTACGCGTCGGCCTCCATATCCATCAGGCGATACAGGATGTGGTCGGCGCCTCGCTCGAACCGGATGGCGTCGCGCTCGATCAGGCGGCGGACATTATTCACCTGGGGCATGGGCCCGGAGTGGCACGACACGAGGAAGTTGCTGCCCAGGAACAGGTCGAGCTCATGGAGACGGAGGTGGTCGGAGTCGGGGTCGAAATCGATGGAGTGCAAGACCAGATAGAGATAGCGTCCCCAGTCGTCGAGCTTGGGGACGTGCGTCTCGCAGAGGGCGTCCTCGATCGCGAGGGGGTGGAAATGGAACACGTCGCGGAACAGGGCCTCGACCCTGGTCGGGTCGGCCCCCGGGTTCTCGATGTCCACCCAGATCGTCGCCCGCTCGTCGGCCAGCGCGGAGGCCAACCGTTCGATCGGGAAGTCCAGGTTCAGGGCTTCCTCGGACGAGCGATGGATGATCCGGATCGCGGGCGCCTGCGTATCGATCACATCCTTGGTCATTGATTCGGTCGCGATGGCCATGAGCGAGAGTCCGTCCCATCCGGGAAATCAGTACTGAGTCCCGTAGATGCGTTCGAAGGCGGTGCGTTGCTCGCGGAGTTCGAGGTCGATCGGTGGATTCTCGGCGACGGTCGTCAGGCGAATCGCCGCGGCCCGCCTCGCCAGGAAGAGAAAGCGATCCATCCCGGCGTCGCCCGTCCGGGGGAGAGGAGGCCCCGCGATGCGGACCGCCACCGAGCCCACCGGAACCCCATCGACCTCGAAGGACCCATCGGGCTTCACCGGGGCCGACCGCAACACGCCCTGGGTTCCGCCGGCGGGCACGATCTCCAGCCAGCCTGGGCCGAGCCCCCGGCCGTCCAGTTGGAGACGCCCCGAGAGGCGGGTTGTGGGCACCTCACCGGTACGAAGCGCATTGGTGCAACCGGGCAGCAAGCCCAGGCAAAGTCCGGCGATCAAGGTCCGATGGACGAGTGCCAAGCCGATCTCCTCGGGTATCCCGGCCTTAAGTTACGGCAATTGACGGGAAAAGGGAAAGGAGCCAGGCCAGAGATCGCCCGCAAGTCGAGCCTCCTCGGCGATCACCTCCCGGTCCGCGTCCGAGGCCCGATCGAGCGTGACCATCCGCCCCCCCTGGGCCCCGAGCCCGGGATTGTGGCCGATTTCGCCCGCGATCAGGATACGCCCGCCCGTCTGCCGTTCTCCCGCCAGCCGGCCGACGGACCCGCCGACCAGGATCAGGCCCGCTCGCATCTGGAGGCCCAGGCGAGTCCCGGCGTTTCCGCCCAGGGCGATCGTCCCGCCTTCGAGGTTGTAGCCCAGCGAAGCCCCGGCATGGCCCGCGATCCAGAGACGGCCGGCACGCAGGGATCGGCCCGCCCCATCGCCCACCGAGCCGGTGCAGGCCACGATCAGGTCGGGGGCGTCGAGCTCAGCGGCCAGTTCGGGCCCCGCGTGCCCCTCGACCTCAACCACCGCCCTCCACGCCCCCCGCAGGCCGAAGAGGAGGAGACGCTGCCGGTCCACCCCGACGAGCCTCACTCGCGGGTGGCCGACGTTCAGCAGCGCGATGAGTTCGGCATTGATCCGCGAATAGTCGCGGATCTCGGGCACGGAGAGAGCGGGGACCGGCGATTCCGGGGGGTTGACCTCGCCCATGTCAGGGCTTGGCGCCCCCGGCCACCTTGGGCGCGGGCATCTCGATGGGTGAAGCCCCGGTGTGGAGCGTGAATCCTCCGGCAGGGGGCTTCACCAGGAAACCCTTCAACTCGTCGATCGAGGCGACCAGGGCCTTGCGACGTGCCGGGATCTGGACGCCGACCGCCGCGCCGAGGTCCAACGCCGACTTCGTGAGCCCCTTGACCAGGCGGTAAACTTCACCCACATAGCCCTGAGCGGCCCCCGCCGCCTGATTGCCGGCGTGGGTCAACCCAGAATTGCGGATGTCGGGATCGCCCGAGAACGCCATGTTGAGCTGGACCAGTTGATCGGCCAGCCGCTGGCCTCGGTTCGAGAGGTCCTGATCGGAGATGGCCACCAGGCTGTTCCCGAGGTCCACCGCCGCCTGACCCGCCACGTAAGCGATCAGCGAGAAATTGTAATTCTGCACCGAGCCCGGGATCTGCATCATCCCCAGGGCCCACGCCGCCCAGACCCGGACCGCGGGCTTGGCATTGGGGTCGGCCAGGAACAGGAGGGCCGTGGACGCGAACTCGGCCTTCCCGTTCTGGGGCAGGGGGGTCGCCAGGCGGAGCGATCCCAGAGCCTCCAAAGCGCGGAACTGGGCGGGCCAGAAGGTGTCGGACTCTCGTTCGAGAAATCCCGACAGGGCGCGAGCCGCCAGCACGGGATCCTGGCCTTCGAGGGTCGTCCGGCCATTATCCGCCGCGTTCGTTATCCCCACGGCCGTGAGCAGCTTCACGATCGCCAGCTGTTCGGGGTCGTTCAGCTGCGCGGTAAAGACGGGCAGGGCCTGGGGGTCGGCCGTCCGGCTGAGGACGATCATGGCCATCGTGCGGCTGTGAAGATTGCCCTTCCAGATGGGCTTGAAGATCTCGATCAGCTTGGCCACATAAAGCTGGCGGAACCTCTGATTGGCCCCGGAAGCCGGAAAGCTAAGCGGCTTAAGGAGATCGGCGGCAGCCCGCTCGATGTCCTTGGCCTTGTCGGCGTTCCCACCAAGGTCCACGAGGGACTTGATATTGGCCTTCCTTGTCAATTCCGAGGCCAGGCTCTTCACGTACGAGTCGATCGCGGCGGGCGCGAGTTGGCCCCGGCCTTCAGCCAGTTCGAGGACCGTGCGACGGACCTCGGGATTGAGCGGCACGGCCACGATCTCGAACGTGCTGGCCAGGGCCTCGGCGGCGCGGGGATCTTCCCAGCGTTCCGCACCCCGGGCTGGCTCGACGGGAGCTGCCGGCGGCTTGGGCTCGTCCTTGGCCTTCGTCGCGGGGGTGTCGGCCTTCGGGGTGGGATCCTGTCCGCGACTCGGGAAGACGGCCGAGCCCAGAAGACCAAGGGCGATGGGCAAGGCCATCCACCAACTTCCCCTGGGCTGTCTTGGGGCGAACGCCTTCGTCATGGAGAGAACCCTTGTTTCGAAATCACGACCAGGATCCGAGGGAGCCAAATCCGGCCACTCGGAGGACGTGTGAGGGAAATCTTGGGGGTCGATGAGGAGAAAAGCGGGGTGGCTGATCTCGCGACGGGGAATCATTCCAGCTTACCTGTCCATGCCCTCTTGTCAAGTCAACGGCTTGCCGGCCGGCCGACCGGAGCAAGGTCTGGTGACTTTTGGACGTGTGGCTCGCGGAATGGTTCCCTGAACCTCCGGAATCCCCGCGGTTTTCGCAACCTCGCGCCTAGTGGGCCGCCGCGAACTTCCTCGGGTCGGTGGCCTCCAGGATCGCGCTCACGGCCTTCTGGTTGAAGCCCTTGAAGCCCTCGGTCCGTTGCAGATTCTCCAGGTGGCTGCCGATGGCCCCCTCAACGCGGAACTTCTCGTGCTGCTCGCGATCGATCCAGCCCGAGGCCAGCAGGTGCTCCAGCCGGTTGCCATCGACCGGCCAGCGCTCGCCGGCGGTGAAGGCCTGGCGGAGGAACGGGAAGTCGGAGAACGGCTTCATGGTCTCGATCTGGGCCTCGGCCTTGAGATCCTCGCGCAGGAGGTCGAAGTCGAATTGAGCCTCAAGGTGGTGCATCCCGGCCTGGAGGATCGATTCGCCGTGAAGGCCGACCCAGAGCCCCACGGTGTTGGGGCGAGGGAGGTCGGGCAGAGGCTCGTGCGCGAAGTCCTGCGAGGCCTCCTCGGGGGCGAGGTCCAGGTCCGCGAAGATCACGATCCCGGTCCTCGGATGCTCCGCCACCTGCGCACCCCATCCCGCATCGTGGCCGGCGTGGAACCGCTCGCGGAGGTCAAACCCGAGCCGCTCGAACATCCCGATCAGTCGGGGGAAGAACCGCCGCGACGATCGGAAGGTGTGGTGGTCGTGGTTCGCCCAGCCCAGGCCCAGGCGGTCCTGCCGGGCCTTCTGGACCCTCGCCGCCCGATTTCGCGACATCCAGTATTCTCGCTCGGCCTCGAAGACCAGGTGGCAGGCCAGGTCCGCCCCCACGTTCTCGATCATCCTGTCGAGCAGGCGATCGGTCACGTCGAAGCCCTCGGCATCGTCGTCGAACTTGCGACGGCGGCCCGCCCAGAGATCCCTGGCAACAAGGGCCTCGCGGGCCGAGTGCGGAGTCATCCGCCCCTCGCGGGCCAGGTCGCCGGGGAAGTTCTCGAAGCCGGTATAGCCTCGCCTCTCCACGACGACCACGTCGGTGCCTTGCCCCGGGACGCGGGCCGTGCGGTAGGGCCCCATCGGGTAGCCCTGCGGAACGAGGCCGAGGTCGTGGGCCCGCGAAAAATCGGCCACCGACTCCACCTTGATCCCGACCTC
>JANOBY010000314.1:0-11488 GCA_031411935.1 Planctomycetales bacterium
GAGACGTTGCGGAGCTTGCTCATCGTCTCGATCATGTGGACCGGGATGCGGATCGTGCGGGCCTGGTCGGCGATGGCCCGGGTGATCGCCTGGCGGATCCACCAGGTGGCATAGGTGGAGAACTTGTACCCACGGCGGTACTCGTACTTGTCCACGGCACGCATGAGGCCGGTGTTGCCCTCCTGGATCAGGTCCAGGAACGACAGGCCGCGGTTGCGGTACTTCTTGGCGATGGAGACCACCAGGCGGAGGTTCCCGCCCGAGAGCTCGCGCTTGGCCTGCTCATATTCCTTGTAGCGGCTGATCATGAGCACGCAGCGATTGCGGAGCGATTCGGGCGTCTCGAGCGTGAGGAGCATGAGGTCCTTGAGCTCTTTGCGGACGTTGCCCCGATCTTCCTGCGAGAGGCGGCAGCGGTGGTCGCTCAGCTGGCTCAGGATCTCGTCCATGCGGATCGAGGTCTGCTCCAGCCGCTTCATGAGCGGCTGCACCTTCTGGGTGCGGATGGAGAGTTCCTCGACCAGCGTGACGGCCTTGCGGCGGCGGTTCTTGAGGTCGATCCGCAGGGTCCGGCGGCGGTGAGGGTCGTTCTTGGCGCGGATGTAGTTGCGGTAGTCCTCGCGGTTGCGGTCCATCAAGTGGTCGAGCGTGGCCAGGTTCAGCGGCATGCGGCCGAGGATCTGGTCCTTCTCGAGGTTCTCGGTCACGCTGACCTTGACGGTGCGGTCGAAGGGGAGCTCGCCGGAGTTGACCTTCTTGAGGACGTCCACCACCAGGCGCAGGGCGTAATCGCATTCCAGGACCTTGCGGCGGAACCTCTTGCGGGTGATCTCGATCTTCTTGGCCAGCGCGATTTCCTGGTCGCGGGTCAGAAGCGGGATCTCGCCCATCTGGGTGAGGTACATGCGCACGGGGTCGTCGATGCGGCGGGAGATCTCGTCGAGGTCTTCGGGCGTGAGCTCGCCTTCGTCCTCGTCTTCGGGCTCCTCCACGTCGTCGGGTTCGTCGTCGGTGTCGCCCGAGGCCTGGAGCCGAGACTCGGCCTCCTCCTCGTTGACCAGCTCGATCCCCAGCTCGTCGATGGACTCAAGCAGGCCCTGGATCTTGTCCGGGCTTGAGGCCTCGTCGGGCAGATAATCGTTGACCTGATCGAACGTCAGGAAGCCGCGCCGCTTCCCCAGGTCGAGGAGGGTTTTGAGGCCTTCGTCCAACTTTTCCATCGACTGCTCTCCCTCGGGGATCAAACGCGAACGGACGACGGGTCCGGCGTGGATGCGTGGTGGGTTACTTCTTTTTGGCGTCGGGCCGTCGGTCCAGATGCTTCAAGTATTCCGCAAGAATGGCCTTGTGGTCGTCGGGTTGCGAAATCCGATCAATTTCTCGCAATGCGCCTTCCAGATCTCGCAACTTCTCCTGCCATTGGCGCAATTCGAGCCGAGGCAGGACGGCGGCCAGGCGATCGAGCCAGGGGACCGGGGGGGTGGTCCCGGGGTTCAGCACGCCGGGGTCCATCGGCAGCAGGAGGCCGGCCGCGAGGGCCCTCTCCTGGTCCGTGAGCCGCAGGACGACCCGAGAGAACTCGGGGACGTCGCCCTCGGACATCACGTCGTAGCAGGCCTGCAAGATCGCCCGCAGGGGGACATCTCGCAGGCTCTCGGCCGGGAGGCGGCGGTGCAACACCCGGGGCGCCTCCGGCTCGTTCAGGGCGATCTCCACGATCTCGCGGTCCAGGGGGTCCAGGTCCCGCACGTGGATCGTGGGAACGGTCGGGGTGATCGCCAGGGCGGGCTCCGAGGCCACGCGGGCGACCCCGGCGCGGGTCTCGCGCCTCAGGTGCTTGCGGAGCTCCTCGATGGGCACGCCCAGCCTTCGGGAGAGCGTGTCCAGGGCCTTGGCCACCTTCAGGTCGAGCCCGCCCTGGCCCGATCGCGGCACCTTGGCCAGGATCGACAGGACCCACTGGGCCGCCTGCCGGGTCTCCTCGGCGGACTGGAAATTATAGCGTTCCGCGGCGCGGGCGAGGATAAATTCCAGGGGATCCCCGGCGTTGGCGATCATGGCCCGGAACGCCTCGGCGCCGTTGCGGGCGATGTAATCGGCCGGGTCCAGGTCATCCGGCAGGGTCAGCACCCGCACGTCCACCTCGTGCCCCAGGAACAGCTCCAGGGATCGGTCCGCGGCCTTCTGCCCCGCCTCGTCGCCGTCGAAGATCAGCACCACGCGGTCGGCCAGGCCACGCAAGGACGAAACATGGTCGTCGCCCAGGGCCGTGCCCAGCGTGCCCACCACGTTGGCGATGCCGGCCTGGTGCGCGGCAATCACGTCGGTGTAGCCCTCGACCACGGCCACGCTCTTGGCGTCGCGGGCGGCGGGGCGTGCGAGGTCGGCGGCATACAGGGTCTTACGCTTGCGGAACAAGGGCGTCTCGGGCGAGTTCAGGTATTTAGCGACGCCGCGACCCGCTTCGGTCAGGCGTTTTTCGGATTCCGGCAGAATTCGACCACCGAACGCAATCGTCCGGCCTCGGGAATCGTGAATCGGGAAGATCAGGCGGCCCCGGAACCGGTCGAACGTGAGATTCGAGTCCGGTTCTTTTCGGGTGATGAGCCCCGCCTTCTCCAGAACGTCCAGCCCGAATCCGCTCTTGCGGGCGCGAAGGGTGAGCCAGTCGCGGGCGTCGGGGGCATAACCCAGGTGGAACCGCTCGATGCTCTCGAGGTTGATCCCCCGGCCCAGGGCGTAGGCCATGGCCTCGTCGCAGCGCCGCAATTCCTCGGAGAACGCGCCCCGCGCCCATTCGCAGACCGCCAACATGTCGGTCTTCGACGGACCCGCGGGTCCGGAAGGCGACGCCTTGGTCTCGGTGCGATCCAGGGGGATTCCGGCCCGGTCGGCCAGCATGCGGAGTGCCTCGGGGAACTCGACTCGTTCCATATGCATGACAAAATCGAAAACGTCGCCGCCAGCGGTGCAGCTCCAGCACTTGTAGGACTGGCGCTCGCTGTTGAGCTCTAAGGACGGATTATGGTCGTCGTGAAACGGACAGAGGGCCTTGAACTTGTTGCCCGACCGCACTAAGGGGAGGTACTCGCCGACCAGGACGACGATGTCGGTGGCCTGTTTGATGGCGGCGCGTGTGGATTCCGACTCTCGGGGCACCGGGGGCTCCTGATCAGGGTCTCAGGCCCAGGTCCTTGGTTCTCGCCACGACCCGAGACGACGGCTGCAAACCTCGGCTCGGATCGACGCGAAACCCTACCCTTCGTCTGTCGTCACCGGGGAAATTATAACCCTGGACCAGATTCGGTCAAGTTTTCTCGCGATTTGCCGACAACCCTCGTCCATTTCTAACTCGGCATGGATTTAGCATTTAAGGCGATTCCCCCCCAGCCAAGGCTCCGGCCCACCCCCGTCCGGGGACCAGGGGCTTGACTTCCGGGCCGAAAACGATCCGGAAGCGGTTCTGCTCGAAGATTCTTCGCTTCTTCATGCCCGATTTCTACCTGAAGACTGTCTCGTAAACCAGGTGTCCAAGTCAAGGGTGTAAAATTGGCAAGTCGTCGGTTCTTTATGGAGGAAATCCGTCTCGTGCCGCTTTGTTCCGTGCTGTTCGCTTGAGAACGGAGGGATTCCTCGCCCTATCGAAGGTGGAGGCGCGGGGCGAACGCGTGAGGCGGGCAGTGGCGGTCTCGGGATGGGGGCCGGTCACTCACGGGCGGGTGGGGCGTCCGCCGAGGTTGACCGTGCGGAGCTTGCCGTTGCCGTCGTGGACCTGGAGCTCGATCGGGGATCCGGGGGCAATCGCGTCGATGAGCGTATTGGCCTCGGTCGACGTCTTCACGGGACGACCGTTCACCGCGAGGATCTGCGAGCGGGACTGAAGCCCGTTGCGCTGGGCGGGGGTGCCGAACTGGACCTGGTCCACGACCACGATCGGCTCGTTGTCCTCTCCGCGAACGTCGCGGAGCTGGAATCCGAGCGAGAGCGAGGTGGGGAGGGCCGCGATGGTGACCTTGGTGCTCAGCGCCTGCCCCTTGCGGAGGTAGTCCAGGGGCACGGTGGCCCCGATGGGCATGCTCGAGGTCTTGATCCGAAGGGCGGTATAGTCGTTGATGGGCTGGCCGTCGAGCTTGACGATCACGTCGCCGGGCTTCAAACCCGCCTGGTCGGCCGGTCCGTCGGGGACGAGCCGGTCGATCAGCGCCCCCCGGCCGTCGGGGACCTTCAGCTCCTCGGCGTCATTCGGCGAGAGGTCCTTGAGCTGCACGCCAAGGTATCCGCGGATCACGCGCCCGTTGGCGATCAGGTCCTCGGCCACCTTGCGGGCGAGGCTCGAAGGGATGGCCAGGCCGATCCCGTTGATCCCACCGCCCTCGACCGACATGGCGGTGTTGATCCCGATGAGCCGCCCTTGCAGATCAATGAGGGCCCCGCCCGAGTTGCCGGGGTTCACGGCGGCGTCGGTCTGGATGAAATTCTCGTAGCCCTGTTCGGCGATCACGCCCATGCGGTTGCGCTCGGTGGCCGACACGATGCCCGCGCTCACGCTCTGGTCGAGCAGAAACGGGCTCCCGATGGCCAGGACCCACTCCCCCACGGCCAGGGTCTCGGAGTTGCCCCACTCGGCCTGGACCCGCACCGGGGCCCGCACCTGGAGCACGGCCAGGTCGGTGGCGGGGTCCATACCCACGATCTGCGCGGGCCATTCGCCCCCCCGGCTGGGACGGACCACGAACTGCTCGCCGTCCTTGATCACGTGATGATTGGTGACAATCAGTCCTCGCCCCGCGTCGATCACCACGCCCGAGCCGATGCCCGCAGGCTCGATGCCGATCACCCCGTTGGGGCCGGGCCTCTGGGCCGCGCGGAAGCTGCGGATGTTCACCACGGCGGGGCTCACCTTCGCGGCGGCCAGGCGGAACAGGGACGAGGCGTCGGCAATCTTGCCCTGCTTCTCCAGTACCTTGATGGCGTCGCCCGCCGCGCGAGCCCGACCGGCCTCGTAAGCATACCCCGCGCGTTCGACCACGAAAGGGACGCCATAGACGAGCCCGGCCGCCAGGCTCAGCCCGATCAGGACGAGGATGAACCCTCGACGCACGGGCGGGGTGGTCGGTCGGGGCGGGGGCTCGTCGTGGCCGAAGTGGTCAATCGGGTCGAACGAGGCCATCGGGCGTTCCTTGGTGCGGTGGACGGATTCGGCGGGGTGTTCTGGTAGACTAGGCAGGCCGAAGGCGCGAATCAACATCGAGCTCTCGCCCGTCCAATCTAGCGAGCCCGGCCGCGGGCCGATAGGTCGCGTTCCGGTTCGATATCCCGCCTTGACCTCGTTCCGGGCAGCACTGACGGATAACAACCAAGGCACGGAGCCCCGGTATGGAAGCCAGCACCCCCCGATTCCGATTCCAGATCGCCGACCCGCTCGTCCTGATCGCCGCCACGGCCGTGCTGATCGCGATGGTGCGATACTACGGGTTCATGCCCATCAGATTGACGCCGGTGATCCCTCGCGAGGGCGTGTTGCGGTTCGACGCCGGCTACCAGCCCGTCAACGCCTCGACGCTGGCGATCACGACATCGATCGTTCTCGCCGCGTTCTCTCCCGCCTTGCTCTGGATGAGCCTGCGACGCCCTCGGCCACCGATCGCCGAGCTGGTTCGCCGTCCCGGTGCCTGGGCCTGTTTCGTGGGAACGGTCGTGGCATGGCGTTCTATGCTCTTCGTCGGCCTCGACGAGTGGAGACGCGGGTGGCCCTCGGTCTTTGAAGTACCGGCGATGGTCGGCGACGAGAGCCGGACAGCCTACGTGGACCTTCTCCCCTCGGCGATCTTCCCCTGGCTCCGGGCGGCCGTCGGCCCCTGGATGATCGGCTTGCTGGTCGTCATGGTGTTCGTGGGACAATGGCGAGGCAATGCGGCCCGGGTCGAGGTGGCCGGGCGGTGCCTGGGGGCCGCGTGGATCTTGCTCTACCTCACGACCCTGCGATAATCCTCCATCGGCCGATCCCGCCCCCAAGCTTCCCGTCGCCCATCTCGGAAAGGTCGTCCACCGTCTCATGTGCGGAATCGCCGGATTTGTGAACGCCAATGGCGCGTCCGCCGAACGGTCGATCGTCGAGCGGATGACCGCCACGATCGCCCACCGAGGGCCCGACGGCGACGGCTTTTTCGTCGAAGGCCCCGTGGCGCTCGGGCACCGTCGCCTGTCGATCATCGACGTGGGGGGCGGGGCGCAACCCATGAGCAACGAGGACGCCTCGATCTGGGTCACGTACAACGGAGAGCTCTACAACGAGACGACCCTCCGGCCCGCCCTGATTGGCCGAGGTCATGTCTACAAAACCTCGTGCGACACCGAGAGCCTCGTCCATCTTTACGAGGAGCATGGGCTCGACTTCCTGACGAAGCTCAACGGGATGTTCGCCCTGGCGATCTGGGATCGACCCCGGCAGCGGTTGATCCTCGCCCGCGACCGCATGGGGCAGAAGCCCCTGTTTTATGCTGAGCTTCCCGGAGGCGGGCTTGCCTTCGGCTCCGAGCCCAAGGCCGTGCTCGCCCATCCCCAGGTTGGCCGCGAGCTCGATCGCCATTCGCTGGCCCAGTATCTTTTCTATGAATATGTGCCCGCCCCCGGATCCATCTGGAAGGGTTTGCGAAAGCTGCCTCGCGGGCATGTGCTGGTCTGGGAGGCCGGTCAAGTTTCGGTCCGGCCCTACTGGACCGAGTCCACCCCGGCAAACGACGCTCCCCCGTTCGAGCAGGCGGCCGAGACCTACTGGGGCTCGTTCCGCGAGGCCGTGGACCGTCACCGACGCGCGGACGTGCCCCTCGGCGTGTTCCTCTCCGGGGGCGTGGATTCTTCGAGCGTGGCCGCGGCCCTGGCCGAGCTCGAACCCGCCGCCTCGATCCGCACGTATTCCATCGGCTTCGACGACCCGAGCTTCGACGAGAGCGCCCATGCCCGAGAGGTCGCGAAACACCTGGGCACCGATCATCGCGAGCGGATCTTCTCGGCGCAGACCGTGATGGAGCTCCTTCCCGAGGTCGCCCGCTGGCTCGACGAGCCGTTCGGCGACGCGTCGATCCTCCCCACGCACCTGCTCAGCCGGTTCGCTCGCGAGGAGGTCAAGGTGGTGCTCGGAGGCGACGGCGCCGACGAGCTGATCGCGGGCTACCCCACGTTCGCCGCCGAACGCGCGGCCGGGGTCTTCCGCCGGTTGCCGCGCGCCGCGCAGTCGCTGGCATCGAGCGTGGCGGGGCGGCTCCCCGTGGACCATCGCAACTTCAGCTTCGACTTCAAGGTCAAGCAATTCCTGAGGGGCGCGGCCGAGCCCCTTCCCATCGCGCATCAACGCTGGCTCGGGTCGTTCTCGGGGGCCGAGATCCGCGATTTGCTTGTCGATCGGCCGGAGATCGACGTGGAGACCGAGCTGGCGGAACGCGCTTCGAGGTTGGCCGTCGGGTGCGACCCGCTCACCCGGTCGCTCTCGGTGTATCAGGACATGTATCTTCCCGAAGATATCCTGACGAAGGTCGATCGCGCGAGCATGGCCACGGGCCTGGAAGTTCGGGCCCCGTTCCTGGATGCCGAGCTAGTGGAGATGACCCAGCGTCTGCCGTCGTCGTACAAGATGCAGGGCGGCCGGACCAAACGGTTGCTCAAGGCCGCGGCCCGCGGTAGAGTTCCGGCCTCCGTCCTCGATCGCCCCAAGAAGGGATTTGGGATCCCGGTGGCCCGCTGGTTGCGTGGGGAACTCTCCGGCCTGCTCGATGAGAAGCTCCACCCCGATCGACTCAAGAGCCAGGGACTCTTCCGCCCCGATCGGGTCGCCCGGCGGATCGACGAGCATCGTCGAGGGGTCCGCGACCACCGCAAGCCCTTGTGGACGCTGCTCATGTTCCAGCTCTGGTGGGATCAATGGATGTCGTGAAAATCGGCCCATCCTGGCACTAATTCGCCCCGGAACCTCGTCCCGCGTGAGTCCGCATCCGCCGTGAGAATCCTCCTCGTCTCCGACATCCATGCGAACTGGCCGGCGCTCGCCGCGATCGACGAGCCGCACGACATTTGCCTCTGCCTGGGCGACCTCGTCGATTACGGGCCCGATCCCGCCGAATGCGTCCGATGGGCCATGGACCACGCTCACCACGCGATCCGGGGCAACCACGACCACGGGGTGGCCCAGGGCGTGCCGGTCTCCGGGGACCACGGTTACCGCTACCTCACGCGGATGAGCCGGCCTCACCAGTGGAAGGCCCTCGACGCCGACGAGCGGACCTATCTCCTCCAGTTGCCGCTCACGAAACGCGTGACGATCGACGGCATGAGGTTCCTGCTCGTCCACGGGACGCCCCGCGACCCTCTGGACGAATACCTCATGAAGGACCCGGCCACCTGGGCGAAGCGCATCGAGAATTGCGAGGCCGACATCGTGTGCGTGGGGCACTCGCACATGCAGTTCAACCTCGTGGCCGGAGACGCCGTGGTCGTGAACCCGGGGAGCGTCGGGCAGCCCCGCGACGGCGACCCCCGCGCCGCCTACGCCGTGATCGACGACGGCAAGATCGAGCTCAAACGCGTGTCGTACTCGATCGACGAGGCCGCCCGGCGCATCGACCGCACCGACATGCCCGACCGGGCCAAGGCGATGATGATCGACAGCCTGAGGCTCGGCAAGCTCCCCTCGCCCCTGGTCTCGACCTGACCCGCCCGAACAGTGCGGGGTCGGCTGGATCATGGAAGAAGTAGACCTCACCGCAGATGACGCAGATGATCACAGATTCAGAAATCTGAAGCGTTGGAATATCTGTGATCATCTGCGTCATCTGAGTTGAGGTCTTCCTCCCCCATCGTTCCCATCACGGCAGCCGGAGGGAAGAAGCCGACCATTTGCGATGGCTGCTTGTCCGGGCGAACGAGTCGCGATACAGTCCCCCGGAGGTTCCATCTTCGAGGGAGATCCGCGACCATGCCGCACGCATTCCCCCATCGCCGCGCCTGGATGACCTCGGTGGCGGCCTCGGCCTCGCTGCTGGGCCTCTCCACTCGGACCCGCGCCGGATCGTCGGAGAAGCCCGCGCGGTCACTGCGGATCGCGCACCTGACCGACGTCCACGTCCAGCCCGAACTTGGCGCGGGCGAGGGGCTCGCTGCCTGCTTGCAGCATGTCCAGTCGCTGAAGGATCGGCCGCAGCTCATCCTCTCGGGCGGCGACTCGATCATGGATTCGTTCGGCCAGGACCAGGCCCGCACGAAGCTCCAGTGGGACCTCTGGGCCCGCGTGCTCAAGGGCGAGTGCAGCATCCCGGTCGAGGCCTGCATCGGCAACCACGACGTGTGGGGCTGGAACCGGGATTCGAGCAAGGCCACCGGCGACGAGCCGCTCTACGGCAAGAAGTGGGCGGTCGAGGCCCTGGGCCTCTCGAAACGCTACCGGTCGTTCGACCGCGAAGGCTGGCACTTCGTGGTGCTCGACAGCACCCAGCCCGCCGCGAAGCCCGGGAGCTACACGGCGCATCTGGACGAGGAGCAGTTCGACTGGCTCGAACGCGACCTCGCCGCCACGAAGCCCGAGACGCCCGTGCTCGTCCTCTCGCACATCCCCATCCTCTCGGCCGCGGCCTTCTTCGACGGCGAGAACACCAAGGGCCCCGACTGGGTCGTCCCGGGCGCCTGGATGCACATGGACGCGAAGAAGATCAAGGACCTTTTTGGAAAGCACCCCAACGTGAAGGTCTGCCTCTCGGGGCACCTCCACCTCGTCGATCGCGTCGATTACAACGGCGTGACGTACTTCTGCAACGGCGCCGTGAGCGGGGGCTGGTGGAAGGGGAATTACCACGAATGCGCACCGGGCTACGCGACGCTCGACCTCTATCCCGACGGCACCTTTGAGCGCCAGTACATCCCCTACGGATGGACCCCGAAGACCTGAGGCGGCAAGCTCCGCGAACTTTGACCTATTTGTCCCAGGTCTCCGTCGGACCGGTCGGTGAGGGCCGCTCCACGTGGGGGATTCCCGCGAAGTGGTCCCGCAATCGATCTTCGACGTGGTTTGCGTCCCACACCGCGGCGCGTTCCCGGCCTTCGCATTCGGCCGCGGTCACGAGGGGGCCTTCGCATCCATCGTAGGTCAGCCGGATATCCTGCGGGCGCAGTGCGTCCTGATTCCATCGCGGGACCGGCTTCTTCAACTCCTCCAGGATCGGCGCGGTGCCCAACTTCAGCCATCGTCCCTTCGAGTGCGCCGACACATGCACCCAGAGACGGCACAGGACCGGGCGGGACGCGGCGACCTCGGGCGCGAGGTCCTCTTTCGAGAGAGAATCGAAGAACGCATACTCAGGGAAATCGAGCATCTGGCCGTAAGCATGGCCTCCCTCGCCCAGAGGGATGCGGACGATCGCACCGGCGGTCCACTTCTGTCGCTTCTCCGCCATGATAAGGACCCTCCGGGGGAGTCGCGGGCCTGGACCTGAACCTGGGCAACGATCTGGCCCAGGGATTCTCACTTCGGAACAGGGATCGGCGGCTTCTCCATCAACTGCATGCGCACGAGCGGGGGCCGTTCCAGCGGTACGAGGTGCCGATACCAGGGTTGGGCCAGTCGGGCCTCGTAGGCCAACCGATAGGAGCGACGCCGCTCGAAGAGCACCTGAAGGTATCGGCGGCGCTGAGGATAATCCGGCGTGAGGACGACGAGCGACTCGATCGCGATCGACCTGAGTTCGCTCTGTTCGAGATAGCGGAAATGCTTCACGCTCGCACGAAGGGCCGCGCGGTTCGCTCCCACCACCCACGCCGCTCCCGGCACCAGCAACACGCCCAGGACCAGGCCGGTGATCGCCAGGATCCGTCGAGCCCCTCCGCTCTTTCTGGCGTGCCAGGCCCGTTTCAGCCCCACGAATCCCACGCCCAGCAGGACCAGTCCCGAAACGATGTAAGGGTCCCGGCGTCCGTGCCAATCCTCGATCTCGTCGACCTCTCCCCGACCGGGCGAGGTCCTGAGGCCCTGGAGATGGCGATAGAGAAACAGATGCGGTCCCATCGTCATCCGGCCTTCCGATCGGGCCGAGTCCGACAGGGCCCGGCCCGCGGCGATCAGGAACCAGATGACGACCGCGAACACGGCGACCTGCTTCAACATCCTCGCGACCGTGAATGGTCGAGCCCCTCGGGAGGACTCGCGGCCTGAAGCCTCGGGATCAGTCATCGCGGCCTCGCTCATGCGTCCGAGGGCCTATCGCACGAGTCAGTCTATCGAACGGGGCAGGCCCTATGTACGGGAATTCGGGGCGACTGGATCTTGCGCCTTGTGGCCGTGTCCGCACAAAAGGCGTTTCCGGCTGAGATAGATGTGGCACGGCAATTGCTTTTGTGTGCATATTGTGACGAGCCGTTGCGGCGAGGTTTCGCCGCCCGACGAGTTGCCGATGATCATCATCTATGCGAGGTGAGCGATGGACAACAAGGCCCGCCATAAACATGT
>JANOBY010000315.1:0-24204 GCA_031411935.1 Planctomycetales bacterium
TTCCTGGACTGGGGCGACGGCAGCCGCTCGGAGGTCGCCGCCGGGGCGACCGGCACCGCCACGCACCGCTACGCCGACAACGGGACCTTCACCGTCACGGCAAGGGCGATCTCGCCCACGGCCCTTTACGATGCCTCGCCGATCTCACAGGTTGTCCGCAACGTGATCCCCGAGGTGCGCATCGCGGCGAGCGACCCCTCGGGGGTCCCGAAGGCCGGCGTCCCGTTTTCCATGAACCTCTTCGTGGGCACCGACCCCGGCGACGACGTGGCCACGAACTGGCTGATCAACTGGGGCGACGGCACGTTCGAGTGGCTGACCCTGCCCCGGGCGGGCGCGTCGCATGTGTATGCCGCGGGCGGGTCGTACACGATCCTCAGCGCGGTCCGCGACGACGACGGCCTCTTCCTTACCAACGCGCTGACGGTGGACGTGGCCGTGGACCCGCCCGTGATCCCGCTGGAGGGGGCCGACACGGTCGCCGAGGGCGGCACCTACGCCCTGACCCTCCGGCCCGCGATCGACCCGGCCGGTCGCACCTTCGTCGCCTACACGATCGACTGGGGCGACGGCCAGACCACCGAGGTCGCCGCTCCCGGCCTGGTCACGCACGTGTACCGCGACGGAGGCGTCGCGGGCACGCGATATCCGGTGCGGGTCGATGTCCGCGATGAGACCGGCGCGATCGTGACCGATGTGGGCCGGCTCGTCGTCGACGGATCGACGGCCCCCTTCTCGGTGCTGGTCGGCAACGTGGCCCCGATCCTGCCCATCTCGGGACCAGGCTCGGTCGAGGAGGGGTCGCCCTACGTCCTCACCCACGGGCTGGTCGCCGACCCCGGCGACGACCTCGTGACCGAGATCGAGATCGACTGGGGCGACGGCACCACGACCCGGTTCCCTTACGCGAACGCCGCCGGGACCGTCGCCCACACGTACCGAAACGCCGCGGGCTTGCGCTCGATCCGTGCCTCGCTCGTGGACGAGGACGGGACGTACCTGAGCCCGGTTACGGTCCCGGTGAATGTGCTGGCCACGCCCCCGAGGGTCGAGCTTTCCGGCGCGGACTCCGTGGATGAGGGCTCCACGTACCACCTGCGGGTTGCCGAGCTGTTCGACCCCTCGGGCGTGATCCGCAACCCCCGCTTCTACCGCATCCGGTGGGGCGACGGCGACTTCCTCACGGGCGACCAGACCGACATGGACGCGGTCCCTCACGTGTACGCCGACGGCCCCTACACCTTCACGATCTCCGTGGACGTGGAGGATGGGCCCGGCCAGTGGAAGCTCGACCTCGGCCGCAGGACGGTCCGGGTCCGGAACGTCGGGCCGGTGCTCACCAGCTTCCGCTTCCCCTCGGTCGTCCAGGCAGGCTCACCCGCGAGCTTCGGGGCCGACGCGTTCGACCCGGCGGGGTCGGCCGACCCGCTCACCTTCCTGTTCGGCGTGGACGCCAGCCTGCCGCCCATCGCGTCGGCCTCCTCGACGTTCCAGCACACGTACACCACCAGCGGACCGCGCAGGGTGTCGGTGATCGCCTTCGATGACAACGGGGCCGCATCCGGACTTCTGCAAGGCGAGTTGTGGGTCGATTCGACGATCACCCTGGGCACGGTCTCCACGAGCAAGCCGGTCGTCCGCCCCGGCGAGATGTTCTCGCTCACCGGGTCGTTCTCGGCCACGGCCACCGGCGATGCGCATGAGGTCGAGGTCCGGTGGGGCGACGGCCAGACCTCGACCGTCTCGCTGCCCGCCGGCGTGACGGTATTCGAGCTCGGCCACAGCTATGCCGACGCCAACGGCCCCGACGACACCCGGGGCATCGCCTACCCGATCTCGGTGATCGTGAAGAACGCCTACAAGCAGGCGGAAACGACGGTCGAGGTCCGCGTGGACGACCCGCCCCGCATCAGGCAGACCCTGGCCCTCTACGGCAACAATCGGATCGGCGGCCCGATCGACGCGAGGGCGATCCTCCCCTGGTCGATCCGCGGCGTGAGGGTCGAGTTCACCGAGGACGTGCTGCTGGACGGCGACGTGCTCCGCCTCCTGGCCACCTCCGGGAGGTTCCTGCCCACGGGAACCTTCTCCTACGACACCTCCACCCACACCGCCCAGTGGACCTTCCCGGGGCCGCTGAACGACGGCCGATACCGCCTGCAACTGGACGGCGACGACGCAACCACCGACGGCCGGGCCGGTATCCGCGACCAGGGCGGGACCTCGCTCGGGTCGGGCGATCGCACCTACAACTTCGGCGTGCTCCTCGGCGATACCAACGGCGACGGGATCGTCAACAGCTCGGACATCGCCTATGTCCGCAGCCGCGCGGGCCAGATCCCGGATGTGTGGGACGTGGCCCTGGCCGACCTCGACGGCGACGGCGACGTGGATCAGGACGACCTGCTCATCGTCCGCCAGCGGAGCGGACGACGGCTTTGATCCCCCCGCGCCGAGTCTGCAAAACCCTCGAACATCCGCTCATCTCACCTTCGGGAACGTCTCATGATCGCTCGGCTCCGACCCACGCTTCCTCGGCCCGCATGCCGCCTCATGGCGAAGACCCTCGCGGCCCTTGCCGTGCTGGTGGGGATGACGGCCGGATCGCGTGCCGACCTCGTCATCTCGATCGAGCCCGGCTCGCTCGAGGTGGCTCCGGGCTCGGCGGGGAACTTCTTCGATGTGGTCCTCTCTTACGAGGGGGCCGACCTGGGCCCGGTGGACCTGACCCTGTTCAACGTGAATCTCTACGTGCCCGTGGACGCCGGGATCGAGTTCACCGACGCCTCCGAGAGCACGGCCGACCCGTACCTCTTCAGCGGACTGGGCTCGGGACTGGTCACGAACACGTTCGACGACACCGCGTCCCGCTACGTGAACATCAACGACCTGGTGCTCGCCCCCGGCACCTCGCGATCGGTCGTCAGCGGGGACCGCTACGGCCTGGCGCGGGTCTTCTTCTCGGTCGCCGACGGGGTGACGTGGGCGTCGATCCCTCTGCGGATCGAGGTCTCCACGTCGGAGCTGCTCGACGCGCGGGGGCCCGACCTGGGCGAGCCTCTGCCGTTCACCGCCCGCGACGCGGAGCTGACGAATTCGAGTCCGGCGGTCGTGCCCGAGCCTTCGAGCCTGGTGCAGATCGGCTGGGCCATGCCGGCGGCCGTGGGGCTCGCCCGTCGTCGCCGGAGGAGGGCCGCGAGAGCAGGGCGGGTGTGTTCCCGGTATCGTCCGCGAGTCTTGTCGTGCGGGGTCCACGTGTGCTAGCCTCGATTACCCTGCGAACTAGCTCTCGATGGTCGATGGCGATACCAAGCCGTACGCATCGCGCGAAGCCCACGCGTCGATCCCAAGGACGTCCCGCCGCCCCGGACCCGGGGTCCGGCCCGAGGAGCGTGGCCAGCCTGGATCGCGGGGTCGTCCCGACGACCGAGGCCCCCATGCAGGATGAGACGACCGCGGTCTCCGAGGAGGAGCCGTTCCACGACCTCCTCGCTCGCGTCCGCCGCGGGGATCCCCAGGCGGCGGAGTCGCTGGTCAGGCGATACGAGCCCGAGATCCGCCTGCGCGTCCGGACCTGGCTCCGCCTGCGCAGCGCCGAGCTCCGCCGAGTGTTCGACTCGATGGACATCTGCCAGTCGGTCATGGCGAACTTCTTCCTGAGGGCCTCGGCCGGGCAGTACGACCTGGAGAGCCCCGACCAGTTGATGGGCCTGCTGGTGGTCATGGCCCGCCACAAGCTCAGCGAGCGGGTGCGTCATCAGCAATCGCGGAAGCGCGACATCCGCCGCAGCCAGCCGCTGGATGCGGGCCTGGCGGTCGCCTCGGGCGATGAGTCGCCCAGCCAGCTCGTGGCCTTCGCCGAGCTCCAACGCGAGTTCCAGCGCAGGCTCTCGGACGACGAGCGCGTGGTGGCCGAGGCCCGCTCCCAGGGGCACGACTGGGCCGCGATCGCCGGCAACCTGGGGGGCACGCCCGAGGGACGCCGCAAGCAATACGCCCGCGCCGTGGACCGCGTGGCGCGAGAACTCGGGATCTGACCCACGACCGCAACCACGGACCCCTTCATGAGCCCGACCGAACCGGATTCCCTCCAGGATCGCGACGGCCTCGCGTCGCACGCCAGCCGCTCGGGCTCGTGGAGCCGTTCCGACCTGGGCGCCTGGCTCGCGGGCCGCGAGGGCCTCTCGGACGCCGAGGCCGTGGACGAGGCGTGTTCCCACCTGATCGCCCACTGGGAGCGCCGCCGCCACGTGCCGGTCGAGGCCTACCTGGGCCTGCACCCGGCCCTCGCCCCCGACACCGAGGGGGCCTACGAGCTCATCTACACCGAGTTCACCCTCCGCCGGGAACGCGGCGAGGACCCCGGAGTGGAGGAGTACGCCCACCGGTTCCCCGGCTTCGCGACGCGGCTCCGCAGGCAGGCCGCGCTGGACGAGGCGATCGACCGCGCCACCGCCGACACCCTGGGCCGGGGGCCGATCGGACTCGGCCCTCGCGACGACGATCCGGGATTCGAGGACCCCGCGCCGGGGCAGGCCGACTGGCCGTCGCTCGACCGCTTCGAGATCGTCGAGGAGCTGGGGCGGGGCTCCATGGGCGTGGTCTACAAGGCGCGCGAGATCGGCCTCGGGCGGCTCGTGGCCCTGAAGATGATGCTCGCCGGCCAGAGCAGTTCGGGCGAAGCGCTCCCAAGGTTCCTGGCCGAGGCCCGCACCATCGCGAGGCTCGTGCACCCGAACATCGTGCAGATCCACTCGATCGGCGAACACGAAGGGCGGCCGTTCCTTGAGCTGGAATACCTGTCGGGCGGCAGCCTGGCCTCGCGGCTCGATGGCAAGCCGTGGCCCCCGGAACGCGCCGCCGAGCTGGTCTCGGCCGTGGCGAAGGGGATCGAGCAGGCCCACAGCCTGGGGGTGATCCACCGCGACCTGAAGCCGGCGAACATCCTCCTGGCCCGGGACGACACGCCCCGCGTGGCCGACTTCGGCGTGGCCAAACTGCTGGACCGCGAGGCCCACTTCACGCAGACCCACACCCTCGTGGGGTCGCCCAGCTACATGGCCCCCGAGCAGGCCGACTGGGACGTGCAGACCGTGGGGCCGACCGCCGACGTGTACGCCCTGGGGGCCGTCCTGTACGAGCTGCTCACCGGCCGGCCGCCCTTCCGCGGGACGAACGTCCTGAACACGCTGGAGCAGGTCCGCACCGCCGAGCCCGTCCCGCCCGGCAGGCTCGTCAAGGGCCTGCCGCGCGACCTGGAGACGATCGCGTTGAAGTGCCTGGAGAAGTCCCCCTCGCGGCGCTACCCCACGGCCCAGAGCCTGTGCGACGACCTCGGCCGCTTCCTCCGCCGCGAGCCGATCCAGGCCCGCCCGGCCCACGCCCTGGAGCGGGCTCGCCGCTGGTGCTCCCGGCACCCGGCGATCGCCGGCCTGGTGCTGGCCCTGGCCACCGCCATCGGCCTGGGCGTGTCGGGGATCGCCTGGAACTGGCGGGTCGCGGTCAACGAGCGGTGGAAGGCCGAGCGATCCCGGACCGATGCCGTCCTCGCCCGCAACGACTCGCAGAGGCTGCTCGCCGGGCTCGACCTCGAACGCGCTCTGACCAGGGCCAACGAGGGCGAGGTGGGCGAGGCGCTCATCTGGATGGCCGAGGGCCTCCGCCAGGCCCCGCCCGACGACCCCAACTTCGACCTCGCGGTCCGCCGCAACCTGACCGCCTGGAGCGGCCTCTCCGACTCGCTCCAGCAGGTCTTCACGTTCCCGACCCCGGTCACCGCCCTCGACTTCACGCCCGACGCCCGTCGCCTGGTCGTCGGGCTGCAGGGCAACGAGGTCCGCTTCGTGGACCCGCTCACCCGCGAGCCCCGGGGCCCGACCTTCAAGACGGCCGCGCCGGTCGACTGCGTGGCGGTCCACCCCTCGGGCAAGACCTTTGTCGCCGGCGGCGAGCTGGCGATCGGGATCCGCGACATCGATACCGGCAAGCCGGTCGGCAAGCCCATGCCCCATCCCGAGGTCCCCTTCCGGCTGGCCTTCAGCGCCGATGGCCGCCTCCTGATCTCGACCTGCCGCACGGCCTCGGCCTTCGTCTGGGACTCCGCGACCGGCGAGCCGATCGGACGCCTCGACCTTCCCGACCCTAACGACCACTGCTTCGGCGTGGCCTTCAGCCCCGACGGCCGGACGGCCCTCACGGCCTCCCTCGGCTCGTCGCCCGAGACCGGCGGGTCGGTCCACCTGTGGGACCTCTCGGGAGGTGTACCCGCGCAGCCCAGGGCCCGGCTGGCCCACCCCAACGCGGTGGTGGCCGCCCACTTCAGCCCCGGGGGGGACGTGATCGCCTCCGGGAGCGTCGACCGGTCCGTGCGCTTCTGGGAGGTCGCCACCGGCCGGCAGATTGCCCAGTCCAACCCTTTGCCCAGCGTGGTCGAGCCCGTCCGCTTCCGGCCCGACGGCGCGGCGGTCTTCACCGGATGCGGCGACGGCGTGGGCCGGTGGTGGGACGCCTCGACCGGCCTCGGCCTGGGCTCGCCCGTGCAGCACGATTCGGCGATCTGGGCCGTGGCCTTCAGCCCCGATAGCCGGCTCATGGCCACGGGCTCGCGGGACCGGACCCTGCGCGTGTGGAGGACGGCCTCGCGAGAAAGCCTCCGCCCCGTGGACTCCGCCTCCCCCGACCCGCTCGCCCCGCCGCCCTCCGCCCAGCTCGATGCTGCCGCATACTCGCCCGACCGGACCCGCCTGGCCACCGGGGATAGCCGCGGCAACCTGCGGATCCTCGATCTCGACCGGGGACGGGTCCTCGTCGATCGCAAGGCCCACGACCTCCCCGTGGGCGTCCTGATCTATAGCGCCGACGGATCGCGGATCGCAACCCTGGGCAACCCCTGGGAAGTGCGCAAGGAGCTGCGCACCTGGACCGCCGACGGCGAGCCCCTGGCCACGGTCCGCCACGACGCCACGTTGATCGGCCTGGACCTCTCGCCCGACGGCCGCCTGTGCGTGGGGGCGGGCTTCGACGACCGCATCTTCGTCTGGGAGACCGACACCGGGCGCGAGATCACCCCCTCCTGGCGATCGACCGGGCAGGCCTGGGGCCTGGACCTCTCGCCCGACGGCCGACAGCTGGCCACGGCCGACAGCACGGGCCTGGTCCTCTGGGAGATCCCCTCGGGCCGCAAGCTCCTCCACCTGAAGGCCGAGACCGACCGATTGAGCTACCACCCCGACGGCAAGAGCCTCTTGATGGCCGAAGGGCGCGTGGCCCGCCTGGTGGACAGCTCGACCGGCGAGAGGCTGGGCTCGCCGGTAAGCCTGGACCTCACGGGCACAGGCTTCGGGTTCTTCCTGGCGAAGGGATCGGCGTCCGCGCCGGGCCCGGGCACCCTCCTCTCCTGGGGCGGGGAGGGCTTCATCCGCCGCTGGTCGGACCTCACCGGCGAGCCGATCGGCAATCGCATCCGGGCCCTGAGCCCGATCTCGGCGATCGACGTCGCCCCCCGCGCGGCGTTCCTCCTCAGCGGCGGGATCGACGGGACCGTGCAGCTCTGGGACCTGCCCACCGGCCAGCCGATCGGCCGCCACTTCAGCCTGGGAGGGCCCGTCCTGGCCGTGGCCTTCGGTCTCGATGGCCTCACCTTCTCGGCCGTGGGCAGGAACGGGATCGCCCGGAGATGGCCCGTGCCCGAGCCCATGCCGGGCGACGTCGCGGACCTGACCCGCAGATTCGTGAAGCGGACCGTGCGACGCCTCGACTCCGGCCGGACGGTCGTCCCCCTGCGCTCCGACGAGTGGCTCGGCCTGCACGCCCCCGACGGCCCTCCCGTCGTCGCCAGGCCCGCCCGATGAGCCGGGACGGGCCTCCGGGTTGCATCCGACTGCCCCTCACACGGCCCTACGCCCGGGACCGATCCGGCGACACGGGCCGGCCGCGATGGTAGGCTGCGGGACCTTCCATCGTCACCGATCCTCCCCGGAACAGGATGCTCAACCATGCCCCAGGCCAACGCCCACGAAGGTCAGCCCGCAGCCCTTCCGTCCCGCCCCCTGGGCAACACGGGCCGGTCGGTATCGATCTTCGGCCTGGGCGGCGAGGGCGTCCTGAGGACCCACGGACGAGGGGCCGAGGCCGCCGCCGTGGTCCATCGCGCGCTCGACCAGGGGGTCACCTACTGCGACACCGCGCCCGCCTATTCCTCCAGCCAGGACTACTACGGCGCGGCCCTGGGCGAGCGCCGGGACGGCCTCTTCCTCGCCTCCAAGACCCATGACCGATCGCGAGACGGGGCCCTGCGCCTGCTGGACGACTCGCTCGGGCGCCTCCGCACCGATCACCTCGACCTCTGGCAGCTCCACGACCTCCGGACCATGAACGACCTGGACCGGATCTTCGCCAAAGGGGGGGCGATCGAGGCCCTGACCCGGGCCCGCGACGAGGGCCGCGTGAAGCATCTGGGCCTGACCGGGCACCACGACCCGGCGATCCTGCTCGAAGCCATGCGCCGGTTCGACTTCGACACCCTGCTCGTGGCCCTGAACGCCGCCGACGTCCACCGAAGCTCGTTCGCCAGGACCGTCCTGCCCGAGGCCACGCGCCGGGGGCTGGGCGTGATCGGCATGAAGGTCTTCGGCGCCGGAACCCTCGTGAAGCCCGGCCGCCTGGCCCCCGGCGAGGCCATGGGTTACGTCCTCTCGCTCGCGGGCCTGAGCACGGTCATCCTCGGGTGCAGCTCGCCCGCCGAGGTCGATCAGAACGCCGAGGCCGCCCGCCGCTTCGTTCCCCTGGACTTCACGCAGATGGGGCTCCTGGAGGAGCGAACCCGGAAGAACGAGGCGGCCTTCACCTCCTACAAGAAGCCCGCGTGAAGCGGCTCATCGGGGGGCCGTCGGGCAAGCGCCGGAAGGCAGACCGGTCCCCCCCTCTGAACGCGCAGAGGCGGGGATGCCCCCTCCTGTACGAGAGGATCGCGACGATCTCAAGGCATGGGCCCTGGCCTGCAATGGGTTCGTTTCCCGTCCGGAGGCCCCGAAATTGGCTTCGTTTTGGGTTCGTTTTGGCTTCGTTTTCCCGTCGGAAGCCCCCCAGAGTTGCCCCCACGATGAAACCTAACTCCCTGTTCGATCGTCACTTCCACGCGATCTCGCGCCTCTCTCCGCGCGGCCCAATTGGGTTCGTTCTGCAAATTCACGTTTTCGCGCAAAACCGGTCCCCCGGTCGTCGGGCGGTGCCCGTCGTGCGGATGCGGATTGTCAAGGAGCCGGGGTGGTGCTCAACGCCTCCACGCCTCCCGATAGTATCGGAGCGACCCCGGCCCCCGATCGCCGGAGATCCGCCATCGCGGCCTGGACAACCCGCCTCGCGCAGGGCAGGGGCCCGACCGCTTGCGGCCTCGTCGCGCCCGGGTGCCTTCTCTCGGCGAGGGGACGTTCCGGGGCATTCCCGCTCGATCTCCGTTCAATATCCGGCCCTGGCGGACGAATCATCCTGGTGGACTACGCGTATTTGATCGCCCCCGGAGCCCGCCGATGAAGACCTACCGCGTGACTCGCCCTTACCTGTGGATGCTGGGCGGAACGAAGATCCTGCTGACCGGGCTGGGGGCCGTGCTCTACGTGTCGGCCCTGGCGAATCACGCGCCTCTGCCCGCGCGTCTGGCCCTGCTCGCGGGGCTCACCACCATGGGCTATGTCCTGTATGTGCGCCTGCCGAAGATGCCCACCGAGATCAACGTGGCCGAGGACGGCGCGGTCGATTTCCGGGGCAGGCGCGGCGTGGTCACCCGCCTGAGGGCGCAGGACATCAAGGCCGTCCGCCGCACCTTCCTGCCCATCGGCCGGGGCGCGGTCAAGATCGCCCACTCCGGCGGCAAGGTCAGGCTCGTGAACCGATTCGGCGGGTTCTACGACTTCCTGACCACCCTCAAGAGCCACAACCCGGCCATCCAGATCAAGGGATTCTGACCCCGCAAGGCAAACGGGGGATCGCGCGACGGATCGGGCATGACCCCGGGAGGCTCGCCGGTTAGACTCGTCGCCGTGGAGCCCCGCCCCGTCCGAGATCCCCGCAGGACGCCCCCTCCATGGCCCTGAAGTATCACCAGGCCACGTTCAAGCTCCTGGGCGAGCGCCCCGTGGGCTCGCCCGAGGCCAAGGCCCTGCTCAAGAAGCGCGAGGCCACGCTCGGCATCAAATTCCCCGAGTCCCTGCGGGAATGGTATGGGCTGAAGGGGGCCGTGGACATCCTGGAAACCTACAGCAACATGGACCCGCCCGTGCCGCTGGAGGAGCTGGGCAACCCCAGCGACATCGGCCCCGACCTGATGCTCATCCGCAGCGAGAACCAGAGCGTGGCCTGGTGGTACGTGCGGCTCGACGGGTCGGACGACCCGCCCGTGGACATCCTCTCGGAGATGCTCCACGACGGATCGCCCGTGGACCCTGACAGCCCGATCGGAGGCTGCGGCTGGGCTCGCCAGGCCGACACGTTCTCCCGGTATGTCTACCAGTGCGTGCTCAGCTTCGGCGGTTCGCGGGACCTCCGCAAGGCCGTCAAGGCGATGGAGAAGGCCGGGGCGTCGGTGTTCTTCGATGCCAGAGGGGAGATCGACGCCGTCCAGTTCGTGGCCAACGAATCCCAACAGGTCACCGATGACTCGCTCGACCTGCTGGCGGGGCTCGAGATCGAGTCCCTCACGATCCTGGCCAACACCATCACGCGAGACGGGTGGACCAAACTGGCGAGGCTCAAGCGTCTCGGCTGCCTGAACGCAACGGGCGAGACGTTCGACGACCGCGCGATCGAGATTGCGGGCTCGATCCCCGGCTTGCACCGGCTCCTGTTCAGCGACAGTTCGGTCAGCGCGGAAGGCCTGTCCCGGTTCTTCGCGAAGGCCCCGATCACCTGGCTGAACGTCCATTCTCGCACGATGACCACGCAGGATTACCTGGCGCTCGGCGAGGCCCGGTGCCTGGAGTTCCTCATGCTCGATGCGTCCAACATCACCGACGAGGGCCTCGCGGGCGTGGGGCGACTACACGGGCTGGAGCAGCTCTTCCTCGAACACACGGGCGTCACCGACGCCGGGCTCGTCCACCTGCGCGACCTGACCGGCCTGGAACGACTCGGCCTGCGAGAGACCCAGGTGGAGGGCCCCGGGCTCCATCATCTGGTCGGGATGCAGGCGTTGCAGAGGCTGAATCTCAACAGTGCACCGGTCACGGACTCGGGCGCGAAGGCGATCGCGGCGATGTCCTCGCTGCAAAGGCTGGAGGTCGCCTACACGAAGCTGACCGATCGCGGCGTGGCCGAGTTCGCCGCGCTGGAAAACCTGAAAGAGCTTGACGTTGAGGGCCTCAAGCTCGACCCGGCCACCCTCGCCGACCTCAAGCAAGCGCGGCCTGCGCTTCAAATCGTGACGTAGCGGCCTGTCCGCCGTCACCCGGCGGGTGCCATGCTTACGTCCTCGTAAGCATGTGCTGGCCAAGGACACCAACCCAAAGCCACGTTGCCGAGGACGTCAGCAAGGCACCCGACCATCCTGGGGCGGCCCTTGCGTCGCGGGGCGGCCACCCGTAGGCTCGCGCCCTGGCTGCGCCGCCAACTCGATCGACGTGGAAGGGATCCCCTCGCATGACCGCTCGCAATGATCCGTACGTGAACTCCAACTTCGTCGTCGAGATCGACGGGATCACGATCGCAGGCTTCAGCGAGGTGTGCGGGCTGGAGTCGAGGATCGATGTGATCGAATACCGGGAGGGCAACGAGAGGGGTTTCACCAGCCGCAAGCTGCCCGGTCAGGTCATCTACTCGAACGTGGTCCTGAAGCTCGGCATCACGGAGGACAGGTCGCTGCTCGACTGGCACATGCAGTGGGTGACTCGGTCAGGGCCGCTGGAGCGGAAGTCGGTGCGCATCGTCCTCCGGGACGAATCCGGGACAGAGAGGCGGGCCTGGCTGCTCCACAAGGCCTGGCCCGCCCTCTACTGCGGCCCGTGCCTGAATGCCACGGGGAACGACGTGGCGATCGAGACGTTCGAGCTGGTCCACGAAGGGATCGAGATCCAGTAAGGCGACCTCGCCGGATCGCGGGGCGGGGGAACGGCGCCCCCCCAATGAGGCGAGGCATCCCGCGCGTCCGGGGTTCGGGTCAGGCGATGCCCTCGGCCCTGAGCGCGTCGATCACCTGGAAGTGGATCTTCCCGTTCGTGACGACCACGCCGCGGTTCCCCGAAAGCTCGCGTCCGTGGCGGAAGTCCAGGGGGAGGCCCGTCACGTCGGTCACGGTCGCGCCCGCCTCCTCGGCGATGAGCAGCCCGCCGGCGTGGTCCCAGATCTTCTCGCGGTAGTCCTTGCGGGTGGGCAGGCGCAGGTAGATCTCGGCCTCTCCGCGGGCGACCACGGCGTACTTGGCCTGGCTGTCCAGGCGCGTGGGCTGGAGGTGGATGCCCAGGCGTTCGGCGATGCGTGCGGAGTCGTCGTGGGCGCTGTGGCCCGACTCCACGGACTCGCAGAACCGGGCCAGCGACGGATCCTCGGCCTCGCTCACGCGGACCGGCTGTGCGCCTGCAAGCTCGTCGCCGTCGATCGCCTGCACGGTCGCGCCTTCCCCCTTCACCGCCGCGAAGATCAGGCCGGGCTGTGAGCCCTTTTCGGGGAAATTCTCCAGGTTCGGGCAGGCCATGGCGGCGACCATCACCTCGCCGTTGACGATCAGCGCGAGCGACACCGCGTACTGCCCGTTGCGCAGATACCCCTTGGTGCCGTCGATCGGGTCGAGGGTCCAGAACCGGCCCGAGAACGACTTCGCGTTGCCGTGGTCGATCCATCCGCAGACCTGCTCGGCCGTGGCGTCGCCCAGGGCATGGCGCACGTGCGAGACCACCGCGTCCAGGGTCGTCGCATTGCCGGGCTCGCGAAGCTCGGCGGAGTCCTCCTCGGCGATCACGGGGTCGGCGGGCAACTCCATCTGGAGGAGGCGGCACACGAGCGCCTGGCTGCCGAAGTCGGCCACCGTGACCGGGCTGAGGTCGGTCTTCTCCATCACCCCGCCGTCCATGCCCGAGCGCACGGCCCGGCACAGATGGGCCGCCTGGCGGACGGCCCGGATGGCGAGTTCAAGCTCGGCGCGGTAGAGGTCGTCCATGAGGGGTTCCCGATCCGTGAACAGGTTGAGCGGCGCCGATCCTCCGCATGAGGAAGGCCAGGGTCCGCGAGCTCGCAGGATCCTACCAGATCCGCCACGGCCCCCGCGAGGCGGTTCCCGTCGAGACAGCGACCGCACTCCTCAACTCGTTGCCACGCTCCAGCCGGGGAACGAGGAGAAACGCCCCCCGCTTCTCCGCGTCCTCTGCGTCCCCTCCGCGCCCTCGGCGTGAAACGCCTTCTCCTGAGTCAGATCAGCTGCGGGATCGGCGAGGCGGTTCCCGGCAGGATGGCGATCGGGCGGTTGATGTTGTCGGTCACGAAGTGGTGCGGGTCGATGCCGAGGTTGTGGTAGATCGTGGCCAGGACATCCTGGTAGTGGATCGGGTTGGCCGCGGCGCGGGCGCCGATCTTGTCGGTCGAGCCGATCACCTGGCCGACCTTCATGCCGCCCCCGGCGAGCAGGCAGGAATTCACCGGCGCCCAGTGGTCGCGCCCGGCGTCCTTGTTGATCTTGGGGGACCGGCCGAACTCGCCCCACACGACCACCGTGGTGTCCCTGTCCATCCCGCGGGCGTGGAGGTCTTCCACCAGGGCCGACACGCCGCGATCGAACAGCGGCAGGTGCTGCTTCAGGTGCTTGAAGTTATTTCCATGCGTATCCCAGAACCCGTAGGCCACGGTGACCACGCGGGCCCCGGCCTCCACGAGCCTTCGCGCCGCGAGGAGCTGGTCGTTCCACATGGGGGCGCCGTCGCCCAGGTGCTTGGAGGACCCCACGCCGTAGCGGTCGCGGAGCCTGGGGTCCTCGCGCTCCACGTCCAGGGCGCGGGCCACCTTTTCGGAAGCCAGCACGTTGAACGCGCGGCGGTACATGGTGTCCATGCTCTCAAGGGGCGAGGAGTCGAGCGATCGGCGGATCGTGTCGAACTTGCCGAGCAGATCCTTGCGCGAGGTGAACCGGTCGTTGGTGACCGAGGTCTGCCTCATCAGGGCGAGGTCCTCGCCGCTCATCCGGGCCTGGGCGTAGGACATGCCCAGGTTGCCCGGCCCCGCGCTGTTGTAGGGGCGGTGCTGCATGGTGGGGAAGAGGTCGACGAAGGGGGGCACCAGCGGGTCGCGCGAGCCCTGGATCTTGCTCACGACCGAGCCGAAGTGGGGCTTGCCCTCGCGCTGGGTCTGGTCCATCGGGAAGCCGGTCAGGTTCTGGAAGCTCGAATGCTCGTCGCGCAGGCCGACCAGCGAGCGGATCACGGCGATCTTGTCCATGATCCCGGCGGTCATCGGCAGGAGCTCGCCGAAGTTCACGCCCGGCACCTTCGTGGCGATGGGCGAGAACTCGCCGCGGATCTCGGCCGGGGCCCCGGGCTTCAGGTCGAAGGTGTCCTGGTGCGACAGCCCTCCCGAAAGATAGACCATGATCACCGACTTCTCGGACGAGCCCGACCCCGATCCCGCCTTCGCCTCGGCCCGGTTCAACTCGGCCAGCGACAGGCCGCCCAGGGCAAGACCGCCGAGCTTCAGGAACGACCTCCGCGAGACGCCGTCGCAGTAACGATGGGCCGAGCCCAGGAGAGTCAACATCGCCCTTCTCCATCATCACGCCCACAATTATCCAACATCAGGATAACATCCGGACCCGGCGCACGCAATCGCGACCTGCGTCCCCCCATGCCGACCGATCCCCGGTCCCGGTCGCGGCTTCGGTCGGTCCCCCGGTCTCGCAAAGGTCTCCCGGGGGCGTCGGGCTTTGGGGCTCCGGGAGATGAGCCCGGGTCCCGGAGGTCGCCAGGAACCGCTACAACCCGCACAGGTTCCCACTCCGGGGGATTTCGCTAAATATGAGGATGCACCTCGTTGACCTGAGAACTTGCGTCAGGTATGTAAGCTATACCGATTTCCCCTTTGGAGTCGTGCGAGGCTCCTCACGCGGTCCGGCCGCCGGCAGATCTCGCTGCAGATCCGGGCAGCGATGACGGGGCGGCGTTCGATCCGGTTTTTTCATTCGCGATCGGCCCAGCGCGGATTCGCGGGGCGGATCGCGGAGGCCAGTGCTGGCTTATCCATCCCCTTTGCTACGGGAGCGATGGCGAGGGTACGCCCCGACCTCGTCGGGCGTCTCCGGAGCGATCCATCCCCGACCGCTTCCTCTCCATCCTGAAGGATCCTTCGATGACGATCCCCGTGGGACAGCGACGCCCGAGAGCCTCCACCCGCACCCGATCGGCCGCCCTCCGCCGGCTCTTTCTTGAGGTCGAGCGGTGCGAAGAACGCACGCTCATGGCCACCATGCTGGGCGTGGACGTGGCCAATAACCTGATCCGCTTCACGAGCGCCGCGCCCGGCACGGTGGTCAGCACCACGCCGATCACCGGCCTTGCCGGCGCCACCGGCGAGACGATCGCCGGCATGGATTACCGCCCGATCGACACCACCCTGTACGCCGTGACGGGGGACGCGGGCGGCGTGGGGCGGCTCTACACGATCGACATCGCCACCGGCTCCGCGAGCCTTCGGTCCACCCTGACCGCCGACCCCGCCGACGCGACCGCCCCTTATGCCGGGCTCAGCGGCACGAGCTTCGGCGTGGACTTCAACCCGGTCGCCGACCGGCTCCGCGTGGTCAGCAACGACGGGCAGAACCTGCGGATCAACGTGGACACCGGCCGGGTCACGACCGACACGAACCTGAACCCGGGCACCCCCGCCGTGGCCGGGGCGGCCTACACCAATAATTTCCCCAACGCCAGCACGACGTCGCTTTACGACATCGACACCGCGACCGACACGCTCGTGCTCCAGAGCCCGCCCAACAACGGGACGCTCTCGGCCGTGGGGATGGGCCTGGGCGTGGACGTGTCGGACGTGGTGGGCTTCGACATCCAGACCGTGGGCATGACCAACACGGCGTACGCATCGCTGGTGGTGGGCGGGACGACGGGCCTCTACACGATCGACCTGACCACCGGAGCCGCCTCGCTGGTGGGCACGGTGGGCGCGTCGATCCGCAACCTGGCCATCACGCCCGACGCCTACACGGCGGCCCTCGTGGGCGACGTGGCCACCTTCACCGGCACGGCCGCCGGCGCGACGATCACGATCGACACCTCGGGCGGCCTCGTGCGTCACAACCGCTACAGCCAGGGGGATTCGGGGTTCAACAGCGACTTCGACTTCGACTCGACCGTCCCCGGCGACCAGACCCTGAGCGTGTCCTCGCTCACCGCGCAGGTCCTCATCAACGCCGTGGGGGGCAACGACACCGCGACGATCGACTTCGCCGGCGGGAACCCGATCCCCGGCGGGGGGATCAACTTCGACGGCGGGACCGGCAACAACACGCTGATCCTGAGGCGCACGTCGGGCAACTACGTGGCCACCAGCGAGATCCACACCGCCACCGGTCCCGGCGCCGGCACGATCCTGATCGACGGCCAGACGGTGGAGTTCGAGAACCTCGCGCCGGTGATCGACATCCTCCCGGCCGTCGACTTCACCTTCACCCCGCCCGACATCAGCCAGACGATCAACATCGTCAACGGGGCCTCGTTCGCGAACACCGTGACCACGCGGATCGTCAGCGGGGCCGGGCCCGCCGCGTTCGAGCAGGTGGACTTCGCCAACAAGCAGTTCGTGGCCGTGAACGGATCGAGCTCGGCCGACCTGATCACCCTCAATAACCCGAACCAGGCGGCCGGGCTCGAGGAGCTGGACATCTTCGCCCGGACCGGCGACGACACGGTGTCGGTGGTCGGCTCCGCGCTGTCGAGCACCCTCGGCTACTTCTTCGACGGCGGGGGCGGGGTCGACACGCTGACCCTGGACTCGGGCAGCGTGGCCGCCACCGTGGGCCTGAACACGATCCTCTTCCCCAACGGCGCCCAGATCGATTACGTCAATTTCGAGAACGTGATCGTGGCCAACGTGACGAGCCCCACGCCCGTCGTGCAGTCGCCGGCCATCACCTTCTCCGCCACCGAGAACACCCAGTTCACGAACCAGCCCGTGGCCCGGTTCGCGAGCACGAGGCCGGGAGCCCTGGCCAGCCAGTTCGCGGCCACGATCAACTGGGGCGACGGCACCAGCTCGGCGGGGCTCGTCGTGCCCGACGCGACCATCCCGTCCACGTTCTCCGTGCTCGGCAGCCACACCTACCTGGATAGCGGCCCGTTCACCGTCACGACCACCATCCTCGATAACGGGGGCACGTCCACCCAGACCGTCGGCGGACAGACCATCACGACCACCTTCGGGCCGTCGGCCACCGCGACCGCCTCGGCCTCGGCGCAGGTGGGGGATGCGGCCATCGTGGCCCAGGGCACGACCATCACGCCGGTCGAGGGCACGTCCTTCTCCGGGCTCGTGGCCACGTTCACCACGAACGACCCGGGCGCCATCGGCGAGGCGTTCACCGCCACGATCGACTGGGGCGACGGCACGACCTCTCCCGGCACCTACGTCACGTTCGGCTCGGCCGACGGCGTGACCTTCCTGGTCAGCGGCACCCACACCTACGCCACCGACGGCACCTATCCCGTCACGGTCTCGATCGTCAGCCCCGGCGGGAGCTTCGGCTCGGCCAGCGGCCAGGCGATCGTGGCCGACGTGCTCGTCACGGGCGGGCTCGTGGACCTCTTGAGGGCGACGGTCGGCACCCCCTTGACGAACGTGAACGTGGCCAACTTCTCGGACGCCGGGACGGAGAACCCGGTCTCCGAGTACGACGCGACGATCGACTGGGGCGACGGCACGGCTCTGTCCGCGGGCCGGGTGGTGGCGACCGACGGCGGCTTCCAGGTCGTGGGCAGCCACACGTTCGCCTCGTCCGGGAACTTCACCGGTCGCGCCACGATCCACGCGAGCGAGGGGGCCACGCTCTCGATCCTCTTCAGCACCTCGGCGGTCTCGCCCTCGCTGGCGATCACCCCGCTGACGGTGACCGAGGGCCAGGCCCTGGTCAACGTGGCGATCGCCACGCTCTCGAACGCGGGCGGCAACCCCGCGATCGCCCCCAACTTCTACACGGCGATCGTCGATTTCGGCGACGGGACCGACCCGGTCCTCGGGTTCGTGGACAGCAACGGGGCGGTGCGTGCCAGCCACATTTATGAGGAGTCGGGCACCTACACGACCCGCGTGACCGTGGGCACCACGGGCAACCCGAACGTGGTCACGGCCAGCGCCTCGCAGGTCGTGCTGGACGTGCCGATCGTGCTGGTCGCCGCCCTGGCCCAGACGAGCGACACCGGCCAGTCGAACCTCGACGGCATCACCAGGGACACCACGCCCACCTTCCAGGGCACGTCCGAGCCGGGCTCGCTGATCCGCGTGTTCGCCCGCCCGCTGGTCAACGGCGTGCAGGGCAACCCGGTCCCGATCGCCTCTGCCGTGACCGACGCCGCGGGGGCCTGGCAGGCCACCGCCTTGCAGCCCCTTGCCGACGGGGCCTACACCATCCAGGTCACGGCGATCGACGACAACGGCGTGACCACGGCCTCGAACACGCTGGCCCTCACCCTGGTGATCGACACCGTGGGGCCCCGCGTGACGGACGTGGCGTTCGACCGCCTGGGCGGACGGGCGGGGGCGACCCTGCAGGACGAGCGCAGCGGCCTGGACCAGAGCACGGTGCGCGACGGCTCGAATTATCGCTTCGCCGGGCGGAGCCTGGTCCGCGGCTATCACGGCCCCTCGCGGTTCGTGATCACCTCGCTTGAGGTCGGGGCGAACAGCTCGGCCACCTCGCCGCAGAGCGTGATCGCCACGTTCAACCAGGGCCGGGCGATCCGCGGAGGCCGCTACGTGTTCACGATCTTCTCGGGGTTGGAGACGGACAACCGGGGGATTCGCGACGTGGCGGGCAACGCGCTCGACGGCGAATACTACGGATTCCTCCCCTCGGGCAATCTGAAGGTCGGCGGCGACTTCGTGGCCGGGCTCAACGCCTTCCACAACACCATCTTCGTGCCCAGGCCGGTGCAGGACGGGTTCGCCACCCCCCTCAACCCGCCCGGCACGCGCGGCACGATCCGCAACGTGAACAACCCCGGGATCCAGGGCCTGACCGTCGCCAGGGCCAGGCGGGTGAAGGGGCAGGCACACCCCGTCGGCCCCCGGGCCCACGTCCGTCACCGGTAAGCGACACGAACCGGGTGCCAGGGGTGGCTTACCCATCACTGGCACCCGAATCCCCATGACTGTCCGGCAACCCGGTCGATCTCAGCCACGAAAAATGCGTTTCACGCACAGACGCGGAGAGCGCGGAGAAGTTGAGGAGAGTTCCTGGATCGGAGAGGAACTCGTTCCCAAGGTCAGAAGAACTCGTTCCCACGCGGAGCATGGGAATGCCGTCTTCGAGGCTCCGCCTCGTCCGCGATCGGCCGCCGTCCAGGCAGGGAGCGATGCCGACCGGAGAAGCCAACGCAGAGCGTCGCGGACGGCATTTCCACGCGCAGCACGGGAACGAGGGGAGGCCCCACCTCTCTCCCCGTCTTCTCCCCGTCCCCCCTGCGTCTCTGCGTGAAACGCATTCAATCCATCCGGGCCCCGCGGTCCGAGGCCGTGGTCCACAGGCCCTCGGTGTCGAATCGGTCGCGGAGGCTCTGGAGGATCGCCTCGCGGCGCTGGGGGCCCTCGTCGCTGAAGGCGTAGACGGTCGGCCCCCAGGAGCTCTGGCCGACCCCGTGCATCCCCTGGTCGCGGAGCCACTGGACGGTCTCGGCCACGCGAGGCGACGCGAACACGCCGCCCTGCGCCGGGGCGAACCACGACCCCACGTGGTGCTGCAATTCCGAGAGCGCCTGGCCGAAGGTCCGCAGGTCGCGCTCGACCACCGCGGGCAAAATCCCCAGGAGCACCAGGCGGCAGAGGCGGTCGGTCTCGGACTCGGGCATGGGGGGCAGCCCGCCAAAGGCGCGCACCTCTTCGGGTCCGTGCAGGCCGGGCCTCTGCGAGGGTGCCACCACCAGCACCGACCACTCGGCGGGGAACGCCGAGCGGACGAGCAGGGGGGCGAGGCCGCCGTCGGGCCCTCGACCGCCCTCGACGATCAGCCCCCCGTGGTCGAACCCGTGGAGCCCCACGCCCGAGCGCAGGCCCCGGCCCGTGATCGCGGCGAGCTCGGTCGCGGAGAGGTCCAGGCCGGCGAAATGGGCCGCGATCTTCGCGATCCCCAGGCTCAGTTGCGTGCCCGTGCCCAGCCCCACATGCTCGGCCGGGGCGTGAACGATCTCGATCGCGAGCGGGCGGGCGGCGACTCCGCCTTCGACCAGGCGGGCGACCAGGTCGCGCGCCCGGGCGGACAGGGGGCCGGTGACGGACCAGGCGTCGCTCGGGGCGGCCCGGATCTCGATCCGGGGCTCGCGGACCATCAGGCCGAGGCCGCCGAACTGGCGGGGGGACGAGGCCCCTCGGGCGAGCAAACCGAAGTGGAGGCGGCCCGGGGTGGTCAGGCGGATCGGGGTCATGGCGGGCCGAAGTCCAGGTCGTTGCGGCCCTGAGCCCGGGCCTCGGTCGTCACGTACAGGCACAGCATGGCGAACGCCTCGAGCTCGTCGGGGCCCCCGGTCTTCTGCACCAGGGGCGCCAGGCGGCGGAACTCCCCGGCGATCTCCTCCAGCGGCAGGATCCTCGTGCGGGTGGCCAAAATCGCGGCCTCGACCACCGCGTGCTTGCCCCGGTTCAGCCCGAAGAAATCGCGCAGATGGCCCGAGGCCACCGTGGTCGCCGCGATCGCTACGCGGTCCTCGCGGTCGTCGATGGTGTCCACGCGGAACTCATAATAGCGGCACGAGCCGAGGATCACACGCCCCTGCACGACCTGGGCCGGGCGGGTCTCGGCCCGGGGGTCCTCGCCGATCGCCCCGCGAGCGAGCATGAGCACGTCGTCGGTCACATGCAGGACCCCCTCGCCATCACGCGCGAGGTTCCGGTAGGTCGTGGACGTCTTGAACGGGCGCAGGACGAACGAGGCCATCCCGGCCTCGACCCGCGGGCCCATCGGGGCCACGTTGGTCGATCCGTCCGGATTCAAGGTCGTGACGAGCGCTTCCAGGATCAAGGCCATCCACCCGAAACAAAACAGGGGCCGTTCGCCAGAGTCTATGAAAGTTGCCTTGCCAACGTCCAACGGATTGAATGCGTTTCACGCCGAGGCCGCAGAGATCCGCAGAAAAACCATTCCGGAGGGCAGATTCCGGATTCTTCGCGTCCCCTGCGTCCCCTCCCCGCCCTCCGCGTGAAACGTCTTGCGGACCCCCACCGGGGGACGCCTCCCCCTTGCCCGGAGGCTTCCGGGCGATTAGCCTCGTCAAAGTCGTGCAGGCCCACCGATTTGCGTATTGCCAGGGAGATTTCGATGCGTCCGTTTTGGTCCTTTGTCTGGATCGCGATCGCCGCGACCTGCGCCTCGGCCCAGGAGAAGAAGGAATATCCCACGCTCGGCACCATCGAGCGCCTCGACCCTCGGCTCGACAAGCTGATCCCGCCCGACAGCAAGATCGAGCGCCTGGCCGACGGCTTCGAGTGGACCGAGGGCCCCCTGTGGATGAGCGAGGGGAACCTCCTGCTCTTCTGCGACATCCCCCAGAACACCGTGTTCCAGTGGACCGAGGACGGCGGGGTGACCCCGTTCCTCAAGCCCAGCGGGTACACCGGCACCGAGCCCCGCGGCGGCGAGCCCGGCTCCAACGGCCTGCTCCTGAACCGCGACCGCAGGCTCGTGCTCATGCAGCACGGCGACCGCCGCGTGGCGAAGCTCGACACCAATCGCGGGTTCACCACGATCGTCGACAAGTACGACGGCAAGAAGCTCAACAGCCCGAACGACGGCGTGTACGACTCGAAGGGCAACCTCTTCTTCACCGACCCGCCCTACGGCCTGCCCCAGGGCAAGGACGACCCCACGAAGGAGCAGCCCTTCAACGGCGTGTACCGGCTGAGCAGCGACGACAAGCTCACGCTCCTGACCAGGGACATGACCTTCCCCAACGGCATCGCGCTCTCGCCCGACGAGAAGACCCTGTACGTGGCGAACTCCGACCCCGCCAAGGCCATCTGGATGGCGTATCCCCTGAATGAAGACGGCACCCTCGGCGAGGGCAAGGTCTTCGCCGACGTGACCGACAAGGTCGGCAAGGTGAAGGGCCTCCCCGACGGCCTGAAGGTCGACCAGGACGGAAACCTCTTCGCCACCGGCCCCGGGGGCGTCCTGATCTTCGCGCCCGACGGCACCCACCTGGGGACCCTCGCCACCGGAGAGGCCACCGCCAACTGCGCCTGGGGTGGAGACGGATCGGTCCTCTACATCACGGCCGACATGTACCTCGCCCGCGTGAAGACCTCCACCAAGGGCAAGAAGCCGCTGGCCCAGTAAATCGCCAAGAAAGGGCAGGGCGGCAAGGGCACAGACCCCGACCGCGCCGCCCCATCACGAGCCCAGGACGAGAAAGCCGACGATTAGGGGAAGCGTCAAGAAGGCCCGCACAGCCTGGCCTCAAAGGAGCCCGGCACCCCAAACGTGCGGGTCAAGATGAGCAACCAGGAGGAGATGAAGGGAATTCTCTCCGGCAAAGGGCGGGGTTGGTTTGGACATCAGTCGAGCAGGATGAAGAAGGTGTGGCGAAGCTGTTCGGCGGGCCATGGAAGATGCCCGGAGGGTTTGCTGAGCTGTGAAGGCCTTCTCCCGCGGGGATGCCCCAGTTCATGCCGAGAGGAGGCCCTCTTCGGGATTCGGGCGGCTTACTCGACCCTCAGGTTCTCCACGCCCCATTTGCCGTCCCCGACGGCCACGAGAACCTTCACCGTCGAGGTTACCGCCTTGTTGCGTAGGCGACCCTCGGCCCGGAAGACGTGCTCGACCATGGCCCGCCCCTCGCGGGCGGCATCGCGGGCCTCCACGTATTCGGCCGGGCCCTTGAGGGCCGGGTGGGCCTTGACGCAGTCGCGGAGGCCCTCCAGGCCCATCAGCGACTTGAACTCGGAACTCGTCCCCTGCCAGGCGGGGTCGAGGCGGCCCGCCCGGAGGTCGTCCAGGAAGCGGGCCGCGGCCTCGCGTCCGTCATCGCCCGCCTTCGGGCCCGAGACGCCGCACCCCGCGAGGACCAGCCCGAAGAAGGCCGCGTGCACAGCGAGGCGGGCGGAGTATCTGATGGCATCCATGACCTGGCCCTCAATACGCATCGGAGCTGATGACCTCGCCACCCGCACGCGTGCCCAAGGCCCGCCAGATGCGTTGGTCGATGGTGTTCTTGACGTAGCGGACCGAGCCGTCGAGCATCATGGCGTTGACACCACCCGGGTGATAGCTCCTCGCCGTGATGGCGGCGTAGGTGGGCACCGTCGTCGATTCGCCGTCACGCATCGAGATAAAGTCGATGTCCTCCTGCACGCCGGCGACTGTGGCCATCACGCGGGCATTCGGTGGGAACGTCGTCGTGATGCCGACCTCGTGGACGTCGCCCTCGACCCACTCCGTGTGCCCGTTGCGGTCGAAGGTGCCGCCGATGTAAGGCAAAAGTTCGGCCGGCACGACCGGCGGGGCGACGCCCAGGGCCGACGGGTTCCGCGAGTCCCAATAATTGGGCTGATACGCCTTGGCTTCCGACATGCCCACGGTGTTCGACAGGCCGTCGGTGAGGTCCGCCGCCGAGAAGGCCCGGTTGGGGGCGAAGGCCCCGTCGCCGACCCGGTCGCTCGCCGGGTCGTAGACGAACCAGGTCCCCTCGTTGAAGGCGTAGTTGCTGGGGTAATAGGTCAGCGTGGGCGTCGGCCGCGGCCGGTCGTTGACCTCGCCGGGGCACATGAAGGTGGCGACCCGCGTCGCCGCGACCGTCGGGATGGAGGTGAACTCGTAGTCGCGGTCGAAGTTGATGGCGTTGTAGAGGTTGGTCTGCTCGATGTAAGCGAGGAGCCGGACCAGCCCCGACAACGGTTGCGACGTGCGGCCCCGGGGCACGACGGTCACGGGCGGGAACGTATTATTCACGGACAGGTAGTTGTGGATGCCGAGCCCGAGTTGCTTGAGGTTGTTCGTGCACTGGGCCCGGCGTGCGGCCTCGCGTG
>JANOBY010000316.1:0-9292 GCA_031411935.1 Planctomycetales bacterium
CGTGAACGACCGCAGCACCGACCGCACCGCCGAGATCGCCCACGACGCCTCGAAGCAGGACCCGCGCATCCGCGTGCTGACCATCGAAACGCTTCCCGAGGGCTGGACCGGCAAGACCCACGCCCTGCACGTGGCCGCCGGGCAGGTCGGCGGCGAATGGCTCTGGTTCCTCGACGCCGACACGAGGCACGCCCCCGAGAGCCTCTCGGTCATGATGGAATATGCCCGCGACAACAACGCGGCCCTGGCCAGCCTCCTCCCCGAGATGCGATGCGAGACGTTCTGGGAGAAGGTCGTTCAGCCGCTGGCGGGGATCGTCCTGATGAGGTCGTTCCCGCTCTTCCGCGTGAACAACGACCGCCATCCGATGGCCTTTGCCAACGGCCAGTACATCCTCATGACCCGCGCCGCCTACGACCTCTGCGGCGGTCACGAGGCCGTGCGCGATCGATTCGTCGAGGACATCTACATGGCCAAGCGCGTGAAGGCGGCGGGCCTCCCGATCCGCACCGCCATGAGCACCGACATCAGCTCCACGCGCATGTACACGAACCTGCCCCAGATCGACCGAGGCTGGAGCCGGATCCTCTACGATGCACTCGGACGCAAGCCCTGGCCCCTCGTGGGCAAGATCCTTGAGCCTCTCTACTTCAGCCAGACCGGCGACGTGGCGCTGATCGCGGCGGTGGTCCTCTTGATTTTCGGGGCGGGCGGGGCGTTCGCCTGGTGGCTGCTGGGGCTGAGCCTCGTGCATCAGGCCCTGAAAACGTCGGTCCTCTATCGCATGTACCGGTGGTCGTCCCCGGCCTCGGCCCAATACGCCTTGTGGTACTCGCTGGCCGGGATCATCATGATCTGGATCTGCTCGCGATCGATCTGGATGTGCCTGACCGGCCGCGTGACCTGGCGGGGGACCGCCTACGGCCCGAAATCCGCCGAGAAGGCCTCCCCGCCCCCCGTGTAACCCGCCCCCTGGGAGCGCTCATGGCGACCGTCGACCTCGAGCCTCTGATCGCCCTCAACCCCTCCACCGGCGAGGAGCTTGCCCGCATCCCGGTCACCCCTCCGGATGAGGTTGTCGCGCTCGTGGAACACGCCCGGCGAGAGGGCGCCGCGTGGGGGCTGTTGCACGTCCGCGACCGGATTGCGGCCGTCTCGCGCCTCTGGAAGATCCTGGCGCGCGATGCGGACGCGCTCGCCGACGCCGTCCGCGACGAGATCGGGAAGCCCCTGCCCGAGGCCCAGTTCGAGGTTGTGGGGATGCTCGACGCCCTGCGCTGGACGGTCAAGAACGCTCGCAGCGTGCTGGCCGACGAGCGCATCGGGCCGGGCTGGCAGAGGGTCGCGATGATGGCCCCGGCGACGGTCCGTTGGAAGCCCCTGGGCGTGGTGGGCGTGATCGGCACCTGGAATTATCCGCTCCTGCTCGACGTGCCCGCGCTCGCGCAGGCCCTCGTGGCGGGCAACGCGGTGGCGTGGAAGCCGTCGGAGCAGAGCTCGTACGTGGCCACGTTGGTACGCGATCGGGTGCGGGAAGCGAACCTTCCCGAAGGGCTCGTGGCCTCCTTGTTCGGAGGGCCCGAGGTCGCGCGCGCCCTGATCGATTCGGACTTGCTGGCCAAGGGCTTCTTCACCGGAGGGGCCGAGAACGGGCGGCAGGTCGCGACCGCGCTGGCCGCGAAGCTCACGCCGACGGTCATGGAGCTCTCGGGCTTCGACCCCGCGATCGTCCTGCCCGACTCGCCCTTGGAATCGACCGTGAAGGCCCTGACCTGGGCGGCGTTCGTGGGCGCGGGGCAGACGTGCATCTCGGTGAAGAGGATCTACGTGGTCGGGGACGCTCGCCCGTTCGCCGAGGCCCTGGCCCGGCACGCCCGCACCCTGCGCGTGGGGGATCCCGCGGGCGACGTGGACCTCGGCCCGATGATCTCGGTGAGGGCGCGCGACCGGTTCCACGCGACCATCCGGGAAGCGATCGCGGCGGGGGCCGAGCCCCTCTTCGGGGGGGAGATCCCGGAGGGCCCCGGCTCGTTCTACCCTCCGACCGTTCTGCTGAATGGAGCTGGCTCGGAGACGATCCTCGAAGGCGTGTTCGGCCCCGTGGTGCTGGTCTCCGGCGTGGCGAATGCCGACGAGGCGGTCCGCCGCTGCAACGCCTCGGCCTACGGGCTGGGGGCCAGCGTGTGGGGCCGCGACCGCCGGGTCTGCCGCGAGTTGGGGGACCGGATCGAGGCGGGCATGGTCACGATCAACGACGCCGTGACCCCCTCGGGCCATGCCGGCGCCCCGTTCGGCGGGACGAAGCGCAGCGGGTTCGGTCGCACCCGGGGCGTCCTGGGCCTGCGCGAGTTCGTCGAGCCCCAGACCCGCTTCGAGAGGGGTGCGGGGGGGACCAGGCCGCAGCTCTTCCCCTACACCCGGGGGCTCGGCCGCGTGCTGGCGTTCTATCGCCGTCTGTTCCATTCGTGATGCGCGTGGGACAATCCCTACGCGCTGGTTGTCCATCGAGCTACAATGATCACGTCGAGGTGAACCGACGGCCCAGGCCGTTCCCCTTCAACGGGCCCGAGACACGGATCGGGCGACCCCAGGACGGAGCGTTAGCAACCATGGCGAAGCTCAGATTGCTGAAGACCGGCCACGGCGACCTTTGCCTGGCCGAGTGGGATACGAAGCAGCCCGAGACCATCAACCGCGCCCGCGAGGCGTTCGCCGAGAACTTCACCGGAGGCCGCATGGCGTTCCGCCTCGACGGCCCCGGCCAGACCCGGCCGATCCGCGAGTTCGACGCCACCGCGCCCGAGATCCTCCTCGTGCCGGCGATCCAGGGCGGATCCGAGCTTGAGGGCTGAGGCCCGATGATCCGCACCGGTTATCTCCGCTGGGAGATCGAGGCCGACGACCGGCGCAGCGCCAGCGACCCCACGGCCCGCGAGGTGGTCCTCCGGGCCCGTCCGTCGTACCGAACCATCCGGCTCAAGAACGTGGCCCCCCAGGCCGCCGCCGAGCGATTCGTGCGCGGGGAGGCCAGCTACCACGACGTGATCCGCACCGCGAATCGCCCGGCAAGCGAGATCGACGTGACCGTGCCCGACGTCGGCCCGCACGTGTTCCGCTACTCCTCCAGCGATCGCGACAAGATGCCCCGATTCTGGATGGAAAAGCTCCAGCGCGAGGTCAGCGCCTTCGCGCACGAGATCGTCCGCTCGGCCGCCAAATTCCCGCAGATGGTCATCTCCAGCGCCGCCCTGCGGGCGGGCTATGCCCGGCTCGTCGAGTACGAGACCTTCCGCGTGATCGAGGGCAAGAGCAAGCCCGCCCCCACGCGAGAGGACGAGCCGATGAGGGTCGAGATCACCGGCCCCGACAGCGCCGTGCCCGAGCTGGTGGCCGCCGAGCTCGTGCGCGACGTGGTCGAGCCGAAGGAGTTCGACGAGTTCTGCCGGTTCGACCGCGTGACCGTCCTGGCCGGCGACAAGTACTACCGCATCCCCAGGCGGCCCCACGCGCTGATCGAGGTGTGGGACGCGAAGACCCTGCGGGGCGCCGCAAGGCTCTGCGTGATCTTCCAGGACCCCGGCATGCCGCCCTCCGATGAGGTCGTCATGAAGTACCTCCTCGCCAAGCACCAGCCCGAGATGCTCTGGGAAGTCGGCGTGAAGTTCAACCCGCCCACCGGCAAGTTCGACGGGGCGGCCCCTCGTCGATGGGTTTGATGGGGGGAGAATTGAACCGCCAGGGCGCGAAAACGCAAAGAATCCAATGAATTGATTTCCCAGGGTCGTTCGCTCGCTTTTCCCCCCCGCGTCTTCGTGCCCTGGCGGTCCGATCTCTGCCGCATGGGGACGCCGGAATGTCCCGGAGACTCACACATGCGGATCGTGCTGATGCTCCTGGCGTGCGGATGCGGGTGGGCTCGGGCGGGCGAGGTTGTTTTTCCCAGGGATGCCGGAGTCCTCAATGTGAAGGACTTTGGCGCGAAGGGGGATGGCCGGCACGACGATACCGCCGCGATCCAGAAGCTTCTGGACGAGAATCCCAACGCCGGGCGGATCCTTTATCTGCCCAACGGCACCTACAAAATCTCCGACACCCTGCGGTGGCCTCACGGGACGAGGGACGGGGCCGAGGAGAAGAACACCATCCTCCAGGGCCAGTCCCGCGAGAAGGTCATCCTCCGCCTGCCCGATTCCGCCCCCGGATTCGACGATCCCAAAGCCCCGAAGGCCATGATCTGGACGGGCAGGGCCCCCGCGCAGAGGTTCCGCAACGCCGTGCGCGACCTCACGATCGACACGGGCAAGAAGAACCCCGGCGCCATCGGCATGCAGTTCATGGCCAACAACCAGGGCTGCGTCCGTGACGTGACCATCCGCTCCGGCGACGGCAAGGCGCACATCGGCCTCGACCTGGCCTATACCGACGAGAACGGCCCATGCCTGATCAAGAACGTGAAGGTCGTGGGCTTTGATTACGGGGTCCGCACCGCGCATGCCGTCGACAGCCTCGTGTTCGAGCACCTCACGCTCGAGAATCAGAACCGCTTCGGGTTCGTGAACGAGGGGCAATGTGTGAGCCTGCGAGGGCTTGAGAGCCGCAACAGCGTGACCTCGGTGATCAACTCGGGCACGGCGGGCGTGCTCGTGCTCGTGGACGCCGACCTCCGCAACCCGAAGGGCACGGCCCCGAAGCCCGCCGTCCTCAACGAGGGGTTCCTGCACGCCCGGAACATCATGAGCGTGGGGTTCGCCGAGACGATCCGCAACACCGCCAACGACCAGAGGCCCGACCGCGGCCGCACCGTGGCCGAGTTCGTCTCGCACCCCGCACCCGAGATCAACCCCTCCAGGAACGCGAAACCCTTCCGGCTCGTGGTCAAGGAGACTCCCGAGGTCCCCTGGGATGACCTGAAAAACTGGGCCAGTCCCACCCACTTCGGCGCGAAGCCCGACGACGATCGGGACGACTCCGAGGCGATCCAGAAGGCGATCGACTCGGGCAAGTCCACGGTCTACTTCCCCTGCGGGATCTACAAGATCGGCCACACCGTCACGATCCGCGGCAAGGTGCGTCGCCTGATCGGCTGCGAATCCACGCTCGACCCGGCCGACCTCAAGGGGGAGCCCGCGTTCCGCATGACCGAAGGTTCGGAACCCGTGGTCGTCTTCGAGAGGTTCAGCGGAGGTTACGCGAGCACGCCGACGCTCGATAACACGTCCACACGAACACTGGTGATCAAGGATTGCTGCAACACGAGCGGACGCTTCACCGGACCGGGCGATCTCTTCATCGAGGACGTTTGCTCGAACCCGTTCTCCGACTGGCAATTCGGCAATCAAAACGTCTGGGCCAGGCAGCTGAACGTGGAGAATGAGGGCACGCACGTGATGAACCAGGGCGCGAAGCTCTGGGTCCTGGGGTTCAAAACCGAGCGAGGAGGGACGCTGGTCGCCAACCGATCGAAGGGCGAGACCGAGATCCTCGGCGGATTCTGTTACACGACCACCGACCCCAAGGATGCCCCCATGTTCGTGGTGGAGTCGGGCAAGCTCGCGGTCACTCTGGGCGAATCGTGCTTCTCGGGCAAGCCCTACGAGTTCCTCGTACGCGCCGGGACGGGGGGAGAGGTCCGCGACCTGAAGCGCGGGCAAGTGCCGGGGCGAACCAACGGCAGCGTCCTCAACCGATTCGTCGCGACCCCGTGACCTTCACCCCGGATTGGTCACGCCGACCTGCCGGCACATGGACAGCAACACGCACGACGAGCACCGAGGTCTCGCGGCGGTGCAGACCCACTTCCCAAACGGGACGAGCCGCTCGTTGATCTCGATCCAGTACTCGCGAGGGAGGATGTTCGCGAGGGCGATCGCCGTCTTCTCGGGAGTGGGGTTCTCCACATAGCCCCAGCGGTTCGTGATGCGGTGGACGTGGATGTCCACGGCGATCGCCTCTTGCCCGAATCCGACCGCGAGCGTGAGCGCGGCAATCTTGGGGCCGACCCCGCGAAACGAGGTCAAGCCTTCCATCGTGTCGGGCACGTTCCCGCCGAACTCCTCGATGATCCTGCGTGAGAAGGCCTGGATGTCACGGGCCTTGGGCTCGGGGAACGACGCACCGTGCAGGAGCGTGATCAATTGCGACTCGTCTAGCGCGGCCATCTGCTCGGGCGTGTTCGCCACGGCGAAAAGTCGCAGGCACACGGCCAGCGTGGTCTCGTCGCGGGTCCGGGCCGAGATCAGGCTGCCCACCAGTTGCTCGAACGGCGACGAGTAGCCGCGGTCCCGAAGGTCGAACATCGCGGCCTTGGCATATGGCAAGACGGCCTCGCGGAGCCGCCGGAAGACCTCGTGGATGTCGAGGGGCTCCTTCGGCCCGTCCTGGGCGAATCGCGGTTGGGCCTGAGTTTTACGGTTCATGAACGCGACAGAAGTCGCAAGTCCGGGGCCGGTCTCGGGTCCTGTTCGGAACTTGCTGACCCGGCTAGAATTGGCCTGTCCTGAGAGAATCTGGCCCACCCGAAAGGATCCGCGATGAGACACCGCTTCGTGATCGGCCTGCTCGCCCTGGCGACGTTCGGCGGCGATGACCCGGCCGACGACTTGCCGAACGCGAAGTCCGCGCAGGTTCTTGGGTCGATGGAGGTCCGGGTCCAGTTCGACCGGCCCCTCGACGAGAAGGCGGGCCAGGCCCTGCTCGCCTTCGCCCAGGGACGGACGATCCCGTACTACGACTTCCTCTGGAACGGCGACGAGGCGATCCCCCGCGGCGGACCGCTGGGGGAGCTGCGGATCGCGGCGGCCCGACTGGGGGCGGACCAGTCGTCCCTGCTCCTGGCCACCGACCCGCACCCCCGACGCGCCGTTTACGTGATCGACTGGAACGACGGCAAGGGACCCAGGGTGGCAAGCTATCTCTACTCGGGCGTGGAAACTCAGTGGTTCGCCGACGCCGAGACCATGGAGCCGAAGCATACGTTCATCCACCGGACGTTCGCCATCGAGCCCGGCCAGGACGGTCCGCTCATGGCCCGAGAGGGCAACCCCAGGCGGGTCGAGCTTCGTGCAAAGATTCAGTTCCTTAAGGGCAAGCAAACGCTCGTGCTCGACGGCAACATGCCCTTCGAGGCGACCGTGGCCGGCGAGGATGCCCGACCCGAGCCGACCGGCGACAAACGTCATCGCGTGGAGGTCCCCCTGGAGGCGGGCGACGAGCCGGTCGAGGTCCTCGCCATCCTCGACACCGGCGAAACCGGCCCAAAGTCGGACTTCTCGGCGCGATGGAAGATCGAGGGCAAGGAGACCCCCGTGCCCCAGTCGCGGATCGCCCTGCCGGGTCTCGCGACCGAGAGGCCGCCCGGCGCGATCCCCAACGCCCCATTCGACCTTGCGGGCGGAGATCCCGTGAAGGGCGAGGCGATTTTCCGCTCGGAGACGTCCAAGTGCGCCTCGTGCCACGCGAGGGACGGGAAGGGCGGCGCCGTCGGCCCGGCGCTCGAGAACGTGATCGGCCGCGACCCTCGCGACGTGTACCAGTCGATCGCGGAGCCGAGCGTCCGGATCGCCCCCGAGTACCGCACCTACACGGTCTCGCGGAAGGACGGGCAGGTGGCCGTGGGCGTCCTGCGGACGGAGAACTTCGAGGCGGTCAAGGTGCTCGACATCAACGGCCAGGCGACCGTGATCCCCCGCGCCGAGATCGACCAGATGCAGCCCTCGGACACGTCCACGATGCCCGTGGGACTCGCCGGGGCCATCGGCGAGGCCGGCATGCGCGACCTGATCGCCTATCTCATCCAGAAGCGATAAGAGCAGGGAACGAACCGCCGAGGCACCAAGAAAACGATCAAGAATTCTGAGTTCTTGAATTCTCCTGGTGCCTTGGCGGTTCGATCAATGGAATTCGACGATCAGGCCCCAAACTTCTGCAAGCGGCCCGCATGGGCCATGGCCAGGGGCATGATGTGCTTGGCCAGGATCTGGCCGAGACCGCCCTGCAGGCAGGGGCGTTCGCCGAACGTGGTCACGAAGTCGGGCCGGACCGTCGCCGGGGCCGAGATCAAGAGCGGGACCGGGTGGAAGCTGTGCGACTTCATGCGGCTCGGCGTGGAGTGGTCGCCCGTCACGATGAAGACATCGGGCCCGAGCGCCGTGATCTTGGGGATCTCGGCATCCAGGGCCTCGATCATCTGCACCTTCTTCGCGAAGTTGCCGTCCTCGCCCGTCGAGTCGGTGTACTTGTAGTGGATGAAGAAGAAGTCATACTTCTCCCAGTTCTGCTTCAGGGCCTCCATCTGGTCGGCCACCGTGGTGCCCGGCTCGATGATCGTCATGCCCACGAGCTTCGCGAGGCCGCGATACATGGGATAGACGGCGATCGCGCCGGAGCGGAGGCCGTAGACTTCCTCCATGGTCGAGATGTTGGGGAACTTCGCGAAGCCGCGCATCATGAGGAAGTTCGCGGGCGTCTCGTCCTTCAGGACCTCTTTGGCCTGGCGGAGGAACTCGGCGGCGATCTTCGCGGTCTTCTCCGAGCCGGCGCTCCCGGCCTTCGGCTCCAGCGTGTGCAGGCCGGTGGACAGGGGGTCGGTATCGGCCACGTCGTCGCCCAGGCCCTCGCCCCGGAAGCGGACCACGAGACGGTATTCGCGGACCGGCTCGATCAGGGTCTCGACGCCCGGGACGTTCACCCCGGCGCGGAGCTTCTCGACGAGCTTCTCGCAGACCTCGGTGGGGATACGCCCGGCGCGGCGGTCGGTCACGCGCCCCTCGGCGTCGATCGTGCAGAAGTTGCCGCGGATCGCCACGTCGAGCGGCCCAACCTCCACGCCGATGCCCAGCGCCTCGAGCACCCCTCGGCCGATCTGATGCTCCAGGGGGTCATACCCGAAGAGCCCCAGGTGGCCCGGCCCCGACCCGGGAGCAATCCCCGGCGCCACGGGCAGGCTCAGCCCCACGGTCCCCTCCGAGGCAAGCTTGTCGAGGTTCGGCGTGTTCGCCGCTTCCAGCTCGGTCGGCCCGCCCGGCTCGATGGGCAATCCGCCGAGGCCGTCGGCCACGAGCATGACGATCTTGGACTTGTTGTCTTCGCGAAGCTGGCGGATCAGGTCTTGCATGGAACGGGCTCGGGGCCTCGGGACAGAAGAGGGCGATGGAAGCCCGTATTCTGGCGTGCGTGCTATGGCGAGGTCAATTGATCTCGGGCCACGTCCGGACTTTCCGCATGCAATCGGCTTCGCGATCCGCAGATGTCGCGGATGTCCGCAGATGCAGAGGAGAGATTAGAGTCGCTGCAC
>JANOBY010000317.1:0-2759 GCA_031411935.1 Planctomycetales bacterium
CCAACGATTCGGTGGACGTGCCCACGCTCGGGCTCACGGCGCAGCTCGTCTCGCCGCCGGCGCACGGGACCGTCACGGTCCACCCCGACGGGAGCTTCCTGTACCGCCCCTCGCCCGACTTCACGGGTCAGGATCGCTTCACCTATTCCGCCAATAGCGGCGGGGCGTCCTCGATCGCCGGGGTGACGATCAACGTGAGCCCGGTGAACGATTTGCCGGTGGCCTCGGGCACGGCGATCGTCGCCACGCAGGGGCGGCTCGCGTCCGACGACTTCGAGGTCGCCACGTTCTCCGACCCCGACGCCCTGCCTTCGATCATCGACCGGGCCTCGATCGACTGGGGGGACGGCTCGGCGGCGACCCAGGGCGTGGTCTCGGCGAGGGATGGAGGGTATCGCGTGACGGGCTCGCACCTGTACGACCTGAGCGGCGCGTTCCTCGCCCGCGTGACAATCACCGACCAGGCCGGGGGCGTGGCCTCCGCGGTCTCCTCCGCGCAGGTGGCCGCGATCGGCGTGGCCGTGACCGGCGGGGTCTCCACCCCGGGCGCGAGCGGGCCGGGCGGCGTGTTGATCACCAACGTGGCCGCTCCGGCGATCGGCGGGACGGCCCCCGCGGGGTTCCGCGTCGCGGCCTTTGCCACGAGCGCGGCCACCGGGGTCGTCTCTCCCCTGGGCGAGGTGACGGCCTCGGCCGGCAACACGTTCGCGATCGTGGCGGGCGCCTTGCCCGATGGCGTGTACGACCTGACCTTCCTGGCCACGAACACGACGCCCGGCTCCTCGCTGAAGATCCCGGGCTCGGGCGGACGCTTCCAGATCGACACGGCGGGCCCGAGGATCGTGGGCTCGACCATCGACCGCGCGAAGGGGACCGCCACGATCACGATTCAGGACGTGGGGGCCGGCCTGAGCCCGCTGCAGGGCCTGGGGGCGCCGAGCTTCCGGGTCACGCTCACGAACAGGAACAAGGTGAAGGTGCTCCCCGCGGTCGCCACGTCCGAGGCCATCGCGCCCGGCCAGGCCACGACCACCATCACGCTCACGATCAACCGGGGCAAGAAGTTGCCCAAGGGCCAGATCGGCGTGAGCCTGATCTCGGCGGGGGCCACGGACCTCGCGGGCAACGCCATGCCCGTGTCGTCGGCCACCCGGATTCTCTCCTTGCCGCCGGGTGCCCCCACGCACCGGCTCCTGTGGACGAGGAACCGCAAGCCGGCCCGTCGCTGATCGCGGGATCGGCCGTCACATGGGCGTAGGGGGCCGCGGACGAAACCCGCCGCCCTCCACGCCTCGGCCTGCGCGGGCGTACCTGGGGATCGCGATCCGGTCGGATCAGGCGACGGTCATGTCCGGGGCCACGAGGTGCGCGGCGAGCAGGGCCTTCAACACGTCGTGATCCACGGGCTTGACCAGCGAGTGGTTGAAACCGGTCGGGACGCCCTGGCCTCCGTAGCCCGAGACCGCGACGATGAACGCCTCGGCCAGAGCCGGGACCGTCCGCAGGGAGGCGGCAACCTGCTCCCCGGTCATGTCGGGAAGGGTCAGGTCGAGCAGGACGGCTTGCGGGAGGAAGACCGAGGCGAGGGCCAGGGCCTCGGCCCCGTCGCCGGCAATCCTCACGTCGTAACCTTGTCGCCTCAGAAGGACTTTCATCATCCGAGCGGAGTCGAGATCGTCCTCGACCACGAGGATTCGCGAGGGCGATTGCGGCGTCTCATTCACGTCCATGGTGCGGCATCCCTCCTGATACCGGTGTTCTACGCGTTTCCCGTCCTTCCGGCAAGAGAAGCCACGACCGCCACGAGTTCCGCGGGGTCCACGGGCTTGGCCACGTGGGTCTGGAACCCCGCAAGCAGGGCCTGCCTGCGGTCTTCGGCCCTCGCGAACGCCGTGAGCGCGGCGGCGGGCAGGAGCCTTGAGGGCTGGAGGATGCGCACCTGCCTCATGAATTCGTATCCGTCCTGCTCGGGCATGCCGATGTCGCTGACGATCACGTCGGGCCGGAACCCCGCGATCATCCCCAGGGCCTCGGAGGCGGAGGAGGCGGTGGCGACCTGGGCCTGGCACTCCGAGAGGACCCGCTTGATGAGCTGACGGGCGTCGGGCTCGTCGTCCAGCACCAGCACCTTCACGCCGGCGAGCAGGCCGCCCTGGAACACGTCGCCGGGCCGGCTGGTCGGGGCGGGCCGCTCCGTGGGCTCGGGCTTGTGCTCGGGATGCACGACGGTGATCGGCAGGGCCACGGTGAAGGTCGAGCCCTGCCCCTCGCCGGGACTCTTCACCCGGGCCTCGCCCCCGTGCATCTCGACCAGCTGCTTGACGATCGCCAGGCCCAGGCCCAGGCCCCCGTGGCGCCTCGTGGTCGAGGAGTCGGCCTGGCGGAATCGGTCGAACACGTAGGGCAGGAACTCGGGCTTGATGCCCTGCCCGGTGTCGATCACGCTGATCTCCAGGTGCGAGTTCACGCGTTCGAGCAGGATCTGCACCTTGCCGCCCCGGGGGGTGAACTTCACGGCGTTGGTCAGGAGGTTCCAGACGACCTGCTGGAGCCTGGCCGGGTCGCCCGAGACCGGGCTGGCCAGCGTGTCGAGCATCTTCTGCACGCGGATCTGCTTGGCGTTGGCCGCGGGCAGGACCGCGCCGATCGCCGCGTCGATCACCTCGCGCAGGTTCACGCGCTGGACCTCGAGCTTGAAGTTGCCCGACACGATGCGCGAGACGTCCAGCAGGTCCTCGATGATCTGCGCCTGGGCGACC
>JANOBY010000318.1:0-11615 GCA_031411935.1 Planctomycetales bacterium
CCACCGCGCTCTACGCGGCGCTGACCTGCCTGGTCGTGGGCAACGGGTTCTTCAAGCCGAACGTGTCGGCGATGGTGGGCACCCTGTATCCGCAGGGCAGCCCCCTGCGCGACGCGGCGTACAACCTCTTTTATATGGGTATCAACATCGGCGCGACGCTGGCACCGATCGTGGCCGAGGTCGTGAAGGCCAGGTTCGGGTTCCACCCGGCGTTCGTGGTGGCCGGGGGGGGGATGGGGATCTCGCTGCTCGTCTTCTGGGGATTCCGAAAGTATGTGATCGAGCGGCAGGATGCGGTGGCCGTCGGTCATTCGACGGTCGCCGAATCGAGCGCCCTGGACCTCATACCGGAGCGGAAGCGGATCGGCGCCCTGATCGTGATCTTCGGCATCGTGATCGTCTTCTGGATGGTGTTCCACCAGAACGGCAACACGATGACCCATTGGGCCAACGAGAACACCGACTGGAGAGTCTCGGGAATCATCTCCAACGCCATCAACCCGTTCTGGGTCGTGGCACTGACCATCCCCCTGATTCAGTTCTGGTCCTTCCTGCGTGCCAGGGGCATGGAGCCGTCGACCCCCACCAAGATGGTGATCGGGATGTTCCTCACGAGCCTGTCGTTCCTGATCCTCTACCTGGGGGCAAAATCGGGCGGTGACCAGACCTTTCAGCTGGACGCGGCCGGACAATACCTGCTCGATTCCAAGGGCGATTTCGTAATGACCGAGCACAAAGTCTCGCCCCTGTGGCTGATCTCGGCGTACATGGTTATCTCCCTGGGCGAGTTGATGCTCAGCCCGATGGGCCTATCGCTCGTGTCGAAGGTCGCGCCCGCGAGGCTCCGCGGAGTCATGATGGGCGGATGGTTCGCGGCCACGGCCATCGGCAACTATCTCACGATGATCGCCCTCCTGTGGACGAAGTGGTATCACTCGTCGTTCTGGCTGCTTTGCGCGGGCCTGGCGTTCGGGATGGCGTTCGTGCTCCTGTTCCTGCTCCGCCCTTTGAAGCGGGCCATGCCGGGCGTCTGAGCCGGTCAAGATTCGACTCGATCACTCCTACCGGGACCTCCCCACCATGCGAATCGCCCTGATGGCCATGACGGTGCTCGCGATCGCCTCGCCGCTCATGGCGGCCAAGCACGCGATCACGATCGACGACCTCCTCGCCGTCAAATCCGTGTCCGACCCGCAGATCTCGCCCGACGGCAAGCTCGTGGCCTACGTGGTCTCCGAGATCGACCGCGCCGCGAACAAGTCCAACAGCGACCTCTGGCTCGTCTCCACGGCGGGCGGAACGCCGAAACGCCTCACAACCGCCCCCGGCGCCGACAACCACCCGCGATGGAGCCCCAACGGCAAGACCATCGCGTTCGTCTCCAACCGCTCGGGCTCGTCGCAAATCTGGCTGCTCTCGATGGACGGAGGCGAGGCCACGCAGTTGACCAAGCTGCCCATCGACGTGGACGGCCCCATCTGGTCCCCGAAAGGCGACAAGATCGCCTTCGTGGCCTCCGTGATCCCCGGCAAAACCCCCGAGGAGACCGCGAAGAGCGAGAAGGAGAAGTCCGAGGGCAAGAGCAAGGCTCGCGTGTACGACTCGCTCATGATCCGCCACTGGGCAAGCTGGGATGAAGGAACCCGCTCTCACCTGTTCGTGGCCGACGCGAAGACCGGCGAGGCGAAGGACCTGATCCCCTCGTGGACCGCCAACGTCCCGCCCGGGCCGTTCGGCGGGTCGAGCGACTACGCCTGGTCGAATGATGGAGAGGAACTGGCGTTCACGTCCGAGCCCCTCAAGGACCACGCCTGGAGCACGAACACCGACATCTGGACGGTCGCGGCGTCGGGCGGGGAGCCGAAGAATCAGACCGAGAGGAATCCAGGCGCCGACGCTCAACCGTCCTACCTGCCAGATCACCCCGGCATCCTGTCCTTCGTGAGCCAGGAAAGGGCCGGGTTCGAGGCGGATCGCTGGGTCCTGCAAGTCCGCACCACCGGGGCCTGGGGGGCAATTTCTACCCCGATCACCGGAAGCCTCGACCGCCCCGTGCAGTCCTTCGTGGCGACCTCGGACCGGGCGGAAATGGGGTTTCTCGCCGTCATCGATGATCAGGGGACCGAGCCGATCATACGCATCAAAATCGATGGGCCGATGGTCATTTCCAGTGGCACCGTCGTCTATCAAACGAAAGACCTGAAGGTCGATCGCGACTTTATTACCGGCGGCGTGAACACGTCCGTGAGCGCGACCCCCGACGGCAAGGGGATCGCCTTCCTGCGTGCCAGCGCGGCGGCGCCCAACGAAGTCTACACGGTCAAGCCCGACGGCTCGGGCCTCACCCAGCTCACCCACCACAACGATGAGTTACTGGCCAAGCTCGACCTCGCGAAGGCCGAAGGCTTCACCTTCTCGGGCGCCGACGGCGACGAGGTTCACGGCTGGCTGATCAAGCCTCCCGGCTTCGACCCGAACAAGAAGTACCCCGTGCTTTTCGCCATCCACGGAGGCCCCCAGGGCGCGTGGCATGACGAGTGGTCGGCGCGGTGGAACTACCAGATGTTCGCCTCGCCCGGCTATGCCGTGGTGGCGATCAACCCGCGAGGCTCGACCGGCTACGGCCAGAAGTTCACCGACCAGATCAGCACCGACTGGAACGGCCGGGTCTACGAGGACCTCTTCAAAGGCCTGGATCACGCCCTCAAAACCTACTCCTTCCTCGACGGCGACAGGGTGGCCGCGGCGGGCGGTTCGTACGGCGGGTACATGGTCAACTGGATCGCGGGGCACACCGACCGCTTCAAGGCGTTGATCTCGCACGCCGGGGTCTTCGACCTCACGAGCAAGTACGGCACGACCGAGGAGCTCTGGTTCCCCGACTGGGAGTTCGGCGGCCCCCCGTGGAAGGACGAGGCCACCACGAAGCGCTACCGCGAGCAGTCGCCCAGCACCTACGTGCCGGAGTTCAAGACCCCCACGCTCGTGATCCACGGGGCGCTCGACTTCCGCGTGCCCGAGGCTCAGGGACTCGGGATGTTCACCGCCCTGCAACGTCGGGGCGTGCCCAGCCGCTACCTTTACTTCCCCGACGAGGGCCACTGGATCCTCAAGGCGGGCAACCGCGAGGTCTGGTGGAAGGAGATGCACGGCTGGCTGGCGAAGTACCTGAAGTAAACCGGTCGATTAGGGGACCGACCGCCAGGACACGAGGGCGAGAAGAAGGCGAGTCATTGCAAACAATCGTTATTCTTTGCGTCTCCGTGTCCCGGCGGTTCGGAATCCCCCGTTGCCTGGGTTCAGAAAGGCCCGCATCGCCATGATCCCCAAGGGCCAACGAGGCCGCGCGATCCTGCACCTGCGCTGCCCCATGTGCGGCGAGGGCGAGGTCTTCCGCGGGATGTTCGCCATGAACGAGCGGTGCCCGAAGTGCGATTGGCTGTTCGGCCGGAATGAGCCGGGCTACTTCCTGGGCGCCATGTACTTCAGCTACGGCCTGGGCGTGATCCTGATCGGCGCGTTCACCGGCGTGTTCGCGCTGATCTTCCCCTCGTGGAGGCTCTGGCAATGGGTCACGGCGGGGTGGACCGTCTTCCTCCCCCTGGTGCCCGCGGTGTATCGTTACTCACGAGTCCTGTGGCTGCACTTTGACAACGTGATCGACCCGAGCGACGAGGAAACTCGCTGATGCCTCTGCTGGATCACTTTCACCCGCCGTTGCATCCCGCTCGTCACTGGGAGTCATTTCACGCCTTCTGGGCCACGGCCCTGGCCGAGTCGCTCAACACGTCCCTGCTGCCCGCGGGCTATTTCGCCGAGGCCCAGACCCATATCGGCGGCCGGTTCGAGGTGGACGTCGGGACGTTCGAATCCTCCGACCCGAATGCGACGGACCGGGGGCCGATCGCGGTTGCCGAGGCCCCGGCCGTGGTGATCCCGCCTCCCGTCGCGAGCATGCCAATCGTCTTCCCCGACAGCATCGAGGTCCAGGTGCTCTCGGAAGAGGGAGGCCTGGAGATCGTGGCCGCCGTCGAGTTGATCAGCCCCGGCAACAAGGACCGCGCCGAAACCCGCGATGCCTTCGTGGCGAAGTGTGCAACCTATTTGCAGGAAGGTGTCGGCCTGATCCTCGTGGACATCGTGAGCAACCGTCGCACGAATTTCCACGACCGCCTCTCCGATTTCTTCGGAGCGGCGTGCCCCATGCCGACCGGCACACATCTCTACGCCTCCGCATATCGCCCGATTCGTCTCGATCGCGACGGATGCCTCGACGTCTGGACGGAATCGCTGATCATCGGCGGCAACCTTCCGAGCCTTCCGCTCGCCTTGCGACGCGGCCCGACCTTGATGCTGGATTTCGACTCAACCTATCACGAAGCGTGCCGACGCAGCCGCCTGGGCCCTCGGGCCTGAGCGAGGAGAGACCCCCATGACCCGCGTGCCTCCCGGACTTCGACCGATCGCCGACGTGGCCCACGACCTGGGCATCTCCGCCGACCATTTGGAGCCTTACGGACGCGACAAGGCGAAGGTCCGCCTGGAAGCGATCGCCTCGGCCCTCGCGAAGCGCCCCCCGGGCAAGCTGATCCTCGTGTCGGCGATCACCCCCACGCCCGCGGGCGAGGGCAAGACCACCACGTCGATCGGACTGGCGCAGGGGCTCAACCGCATCGGCAAGTCGGCGTGCCTGGCCCTGCGGCAGCCGTCGATGGGGCCGGTCTTCGGACGCAAGGGTGGGGCCACCGGCGGGGGCGCGAGCCGCCTCGAACCGTCGAACACGATCAACCTCCAGTTCACCGGCGACTTCCACGCGATCACCGCCGCGCACAACCTGCTCGCCGCGGCGATCGACAACCGCCTCCACTTCGGCGACACCCCGCTCGACCCGGGACGCGTGACCTGGAAGCGGGCGCTCGACATGAACGACCGCGCCCTGCGCAAGATCATCATCGGCCTGGGCGGACCAAACGTCGGCGGAGTGCCTCGCGAGAGCGGGTTCGACATCACCGCCGCCAGCGAGATCATGGCGATCCACGGCCTGAGCGAGTCGCCCGCCGACCTCAAGGCCCGCATCGACCGGATCGTGATCGGCACCACGAGCAAGGGCGAGCCGGTGCGGGCGGAATCCATCGGCGTGTCGGGCGCCATGGCGGCGATCCTGAGCGAGGCTCTCATGCCCAACCTCGTGCAGTCGCAGGAGGGCACTCCGGCGTTCGTCCACGGGGGGCCGTTCGCCAACATCGCCCACGGGTGCAACTCGGTCCTCGCCACGCGCATGGCCATGGCGCATGCCGATTACGCGATCACCGAGGCCGGGTTCGCCTTCGACCTGGGGGCCGAGAAGTTCTTCGACATCAAGTGCCGGTCGGGCGGTCTCAACCCGTCGGCCATCGTGATCGTGGCCACGGTGAGGGCCCTCAAGATGCACGGAGGCGTGGCGCTGGACGACCTCACGAAGCCCGACCCGAAGGCCGTGGAGCGCGGGCTCGAGAACCTCGGGGCGCACCTGGACGCGGCCCGGAACTTCGAGAAGCCCACGATGGTGGCCATCAACAAGCGCGGCGAGGACACCGACGCCGAGCTCCGCGTGATCCACGAGTACTGCCGCGCCCGGGGCGTGAAGTCGGCCACGGCCGACGTGTACGGGAAGGGCGGAGAGGGGGCGACGGAGCTGGCCGAGGTCGTGGCCTCGGAGACCTCCGGCCCCAACACGCCTTATCGCCCTCTGTACGAACTCGACCACTCCGCCGAGAAGAAGATCGCCGCGATCGCCACGAAGATGTACGGGGCCGACGGCGTGAACATCCTGCCCGAAGCGCAGACGAAGCTGAAGCGGGCCCGTCGCTGGGGCCTGGGCAACCTGCCGATCTGCATGGCCAAGACGCAGGATTCCCTGTCCGACAACCCCAAGCTCCGGGGCCGTCCGAAGGGGTTCACGCTCACGGTGCGCGACGTCGAGATCGCGGCCGGGGCCGGGTTCCTCGTGGCCCTCACCGGCGACATCGTGCGCATGCCCGGTCTGCCCGAGAGGCCCGCCGGCGAGCGCATCTCGGTGAATGAGGCGGGCGAGATCCAGGGCCTGACCTGATCGCACGGACCCACACGCCTACAACCTTGCGACCGACGACCCGGAGACCGCCATCACGCCCACCTTCGAACCCCTGAAACCCGAGGAGGTCGGCGATCTCGCCCGATTCCTAGCCGAGGGGTTCGGCTCCGGAGGGGCCCTCTCGCCCCACTCGCCCGAGGTCCTGCTCTGGAAGTCCTTCGACGATTGCGGCCACGGAACCGAGCCCCGGAGCTACGTGGCGAAGAGCGACGGGCGGATCATCGCACACCTCGGCCTGTGTCCTTCCGCGTTCGTGGGGCCGCGGGTCCGGGGGGGAAGGGCCCCGACGTTCCACATGATCGACTGGCTCGGCTCGGTCGCGCATCCCGGCGTGGGTTCCGCCCTCATGAAGCATGTTCATGACCGCACACCGACGCAGTATGCCTTCGGGACCACCGCCGCCGCCCGCCGCTCGTTCGACAGGGCCGGATACGAGCGGATCGGCGACATCCCCGTCTTCCGCAAGGTGCTCAGGGCCGGATACCGACTTCGATCGTCGAGTCGGCCGTCGCTCAAGGCCCTCGCCGCGACGGCCCGCGATGCCTCGCGGATGGTCACTCGAAAGGTGCGAAGGCCCGGAGCGAAGGTCGAGCTTCGCCGCGTCCCCGAGTTCAGCGACGCGGTCCGGGAGGTCAACGACGCGCTCGCCCGGTGCTCCACCCTCACCGAGCGGACGCCGCAGAGGCTCAACCATCTTTTGAGGCATCCCTCGGGCACGCTCGAAGGGTACGAACTTCGGGAAGGGGGCCGGATCCTCGGGTTCGCGCTCCTGAATCGGGTTCCGGAGGGGCGGGCCCACGTGGGCAGGATCGTCGAGTGTTGCCTTGCGTGCGACGAGCCCGAAGCGTGGATCTCGGCGATCGCGGCCGTGGTGGCGGTGTTCGCCGGGCGGGGCGTGGATGCCGTGGTGGGATGCGCGGGGCTGCCGATCCTGGCGGATGCGTATCGAGCGTGCGGGTTCGGGGAGGCCTTCGCCCTGGAGACGCGTCTGCGCGACCCGGCGAACCTCCTGCCGCGCTCGGGGCCGTTCCACCTGACATTTCTGGAGGCCGACTATTCTTATCTCCCATAAGCGGGAGTTCCTGGCACATCGCCTCCGCGACCTGGGCCTGCTCAGCCTTCTGGAGCGGCTGGGCAGGCGGCCCGGCCTGGTCGTCCTCTGCTATCACCGGATCGGTTCCTCGGCAGGGACCCCGTATTACGACCCGATCTACTCCGCCACGCCCGAGGACCTGAAGGCGCACGTGAGTCATCTCCGGGACCAGTACCGGATGATCGGGCCGGAGGCGTTGACGGAGCTGGCGCAGGGCGGGTTCCGTCCGAAGGAACCCTGCGCGTTGATCACCTTCGACGACGCCTATCGCGACAACATCGACCTCGCGCTGCCCATCCTGCGCGACTTGCGGGTGCCCGCGGCGTTCTTCGTGCCGACCGGGTTTCTCGACCGCCCTCGGCTCACGTGGTGGGACCACATCGCGTATGTGATCAAGACGACCAGGCTCTCCAGGTTCGTGCTGGACGTCCCCGGACGCGTGGAGATCGACCGCGAGGCCATGACGATTCCCGAGGGGATCGCGGCGGTCGTCGGGCCGTACCTCACCGCCGACCCCTCGGCCGAGGCCCTCTACCTGGCGCATCTCGACGACCGCGCGGAGGTGGAGGTGGCGACCGACACGATGGGCCGGAGCCTCTTCGCGACCTGGGACGACATTCGCTCCCTGGCCGACTCGGGGATGATCGTGGGGTCGCACACGACCGACCACCTCAACCTGGCACGGCAGAGCGAGAGCGACCAGACCGCCGCGCTGGGCGAGTCCCGCCGAAGGCTCGAACGGGAGTTGGGACGCGAGGTCGACACGCTGGCCTATCCTTACGGGACCTCCGGCGATTTCACCCCCGCGACGCAACGGATCGCCCGCGACGCCGGGTACCGGGTGGCCTTCTCGACCGCGCCGAGCGTGAACCGGCCCGGCACGACTCACGCGATGGATGTGCACCGGTTCTTCGTGGGCGAGGCGGCCACCCCGACCCTGTTCCGGGCCCGGATGGGGCTCGCCATGGCCTTCGGCAAATCGATCCTCTGAACGAAGAGGGGGCGGATCAGGTCCCGACGGGCTCGCCGACCGCCGGGTGGAGGCAGGCGATGTGGCGGGCCCAGGCGGGGTCGGTGGCGGGGAAGTCCTTGCGGGTGTGGACCCCTCGGGATTCCTCGCGCTCGCCCGCCGAGGCGATCATGAGCCGGGCCACGATGAGCATGTTTTGCAGGGTCCAGCCGGCGGGGCCGTCGAAGGTCTGCGAGAGCACGTAGCGGCACCAGAAGTCGGTCTGCTCGGCGGCCTCGGCCAGCCCGGCGGCGTCGCGATTGATCCCCACGTGTCTCCACATGAGCGCCCGCAGAGAGTCGCGGATGTCCATCAGGTCCAGCGGCTCGCGGTGGGAGCTGCGCACGTCGGTCGAGATCTCGGGGACCTCCAGGCGTGACGGGCTATCTTCGAGGGCTCGCGTCACGTCCTCGGCCACACGGGCCCCATACACGAGCCCCTCCAGGAGGCTGTTCGACGCCAGGCGATTGGCCCCGTGCAGGCCCGAGCTGGTGACCTCGCCCGCGGCCCAGAGACTCGGGACGGTGGTGCGCCCGTCGTGATCGACCGAGGCGCCGCCCATGTAGTAGTGGGCCCCCGGACGCACCGGGATCAGGTCGCGGGCGATGTCCAGGTCGAACCCCCGGCACAGGGCGTCGATCCCCGGGAAGCGGGCTCGGGTGGCATCGGCGTCCAGGTGCCGCAGGTCCAGGTACACGCAGGGGTGCTGAGTGCGGAGCATGGTCGAGGTGATGGCCCGCGACACGTCGTCGCGAGGGGCGAGTTCCGCGAGCGGGTGCAGGTCGACCATGAACCGCTTGCCGTCGCGGTCGCGAAGATACGCCCCCTCGCCCCGCAGGGCCTCGGTGATCAGGTGCCGCGACGAGCCCGCGATGTACAGGACCGTGGGGTGGAACTGCATGAATTCCATGTCCCGCATCTCGGCCCCCGCGCGATAGGCGAGCGCATGGCCGTCGGCCGTGGCGATCGAGGGGTTCGTCGATTCGCGGTAGAGCTGGCCGGCCCCTCCGGTGGCCAGGACGGTGGCTCGGGCCCAGACCAGCGACGGCCCCCGCCGCTTGTCCCACACGATCGCGCCTCGGCATCGCCCCTCGCTCGTGAGCAGGTCGATCGTGAAGCTGTTCTGCCAGATCCGCACGTTGGGCTTGCCGCGGGCCTGGCCGATCACGGCGCGCATGACCTCGCGGCCGGTGGCGTCGCCCATGGCGTGGACGATCCGGGCGTGGGAGTGGCCCCCCTCGCGGCCGAGCGACACGTGGCCGTCGTGCTCGTCGAAGCGGGTCCCCCACTTGATCAGCTCGGCGATCCGCTCGGGGGCCTCGCGCACGACCATGGCCACGGTCTCGGGGTCGCACAGCCCCTTGCCGGCGGCCAGGGTGTCGGCGATGTGGTCCTCGAAAACGTCCTCGGGGTCGAGCACCCCGGCGATCCCGCCTTGCGCGTAGGTGGAGTTGCTCTCGCGGACCTCGTCCTTCGTGACAACGAGCACGCGCAGGTGGTCGGGCACGCCAAGCGCGGCACGCAGGCCGGCGAGCCCCCCGCCGATCACAAGCACGTCGGTGAAGTGGTGGGGCAGGTCGCGAGCGTCGAACGGGACGAGGTAGCGACGGGCGAGGCTGGACGGGTACGTGGTGGCCATGAGATCCTCTCGCGCGGGCCCGTCCAGCACGGGGACGGAACGCTTCGGGCGGTGCGGGCCGCTGGCATGCTGCGGCATGGTCTTCGATTAGATGATACGCGAGCCGAATCGCACGACAACCGGGACGCGTCGGGACCACAAGAGTATCGGGCCGGTCCCAACCTTCCGAGCCGGGCCCGATCGGCCGTCGCCCAGACCTCGGCAACATCCCGCACAGCCCGCGGCGAGAGATCAGGCGTCGGGCAGCTTCGTGCCAACGCGGCCCGAGATGGTTTCGAGCGAATCCAGCGTGGTCCGCCCCGGACTGGCGGGTTGGTCAAACTCCTCCACATTCCAGGAGCCGTCTTCCAGGGAGAGCAGGTCGATCGGCCGATCCAGCGCAGGGTGCTCGACCCCGTAACGCCAGCCCGCCCCCGATCCGATCATGACCCAGCGGAATCCATGCCTGGCCACAAGCTCCCGGCCGAGGGCGAAGGGGGCGGCCTCCGCGAGGATCGCGCGGCAGCAGTCATCACGGTCGCTGCATCCCTCGTAATAGGCGAAGGCCATCAGATCATGCTCGAACCCCGTCGCGAACTCCGACCATACGGAGTAGTGTTCCCGCAGCCGCCGGAGCACATCCTCGATGGATGCGCCCTCGGCGGGGGTGAGATCTCGAACCGAGATCGCCGTCATGACCGCGCCCCCTCAGGTCGTTACGGATTCTTGCTCGGGGCAGACTGACGGGCCGCGGGAGGAGTTCTGGGCTTGGCCACGCTGGACTTGTAGGCCTTGAACCGCTCGCGGTAATCGGCCGGCGCGACCGAGCGGGTCCCCTCGGCGTCGCCCGCGAGGTTGTCCTGCGAGACGGAGTTGGGGCCTCGATCGTTGCGCCCCTTCACGGTGTTGCCCAGGTTCGGGTCGGCGATCTTGCGATTCGGGTCGAGGTTCTTGTTGGGGCCATATTCGGCCTTGAGCTGACGCCCACCCTCGGCGCCTTCCGCGGCGGGCTTGTCCACCTTCTCGAACTTCTTGACGAACTGCTCCATCTCCTGACGGGTCATTCCGGTCTCGGCCTCAAGGTCCTTCGTGTCCCGCCCGCTCTTGAGCAGGTCCTCGAGCTTGCGGATCGCCAGGGGAGGCTGATTCGCCGGGGCGACGGACTCGCCGGGATCGGTGGGCTCAGCCCCATCAGGCTTGCGAGGCTCGTCGGAAGGCTCTTCCTTGGTAATCGGAGCCCCCGAGCCCCCCTCGCGATGCCCCCCACCCTTCGAGGGCTGACTCCCGGTCCCCCCAGGCTGATCCCCCTCACCAGGCTCCTGACCAGGCTGCCTCCCCTCGCCCGGCTCCTGTCCCTTGCCAGCAGGCTCGCCCTTCTGGCCCTTCGACTGAGCGTCGCCCTTCTGACCCTGCTGGTCCTTCTGGCCCTGCATGTCCTTCGACTGAGCGTCGCCCTTCTGGCCCTGCTGGTCCTTCGACTGGCCGTCGCCCTTCTGGCCCTGCTGGTCCTTTGACTGGGCGTCGCCCTTCTGGCCTTGCTGGTCCTTGGACTGGGCATCGCCCTTCTGGCCTTGCTGGTCCTTGGACTGAGCGTCGCCCTTCTGGCCTTGCTGGTCCTTCTGGCCCCGCATGTCCTTGGACTGCGCGTCGCCCTTCTGGCCCTGCTGGTCCTTCGACTGGGCGTCGCCCTTCTGGCCTTGCATGTCCTTGGACTGCGCGTCGCCCTTCTGGCCGTGCAGGTGCTTGGGGGGGGGCTCGGGCTTCTGGGGCGGGTGGGCGGTGG
>JANOBY010000319.1:0-13710 GCA_031411935.1 Planctomycetales bacterium
GCTTCTGGGCAATCCGTTGGTCCGTTGACTTCGGGTCGGGAGTCGTTTTAGGCATCGCTCGCCCCGATGGATCGGAGAATGCGTCGAGGCTATCTCGGGATGATCGGATTGACAAGAGAAAGGTATAGGATTCTCGTTACAGAATTTCCGGGGCAAAACTCCGCGATTTCCAAGGCCCGGCCCCGCGATTCCGGCCAGATACTTTCTCTTGACACTTTTCCACGACTTTCTGTTCCGATGATTGTCGGACCCTCGGAGCTCGTAGCAAGGTCGCGTTTGGCGAGTTCTTCGATCGAGGAATCACCGAATGACGCCAGGGATGACCTTCGACGAGCCAGCTACGCCGGTCAAGCGCTCAGGACGCCCGTTGTGCTCGTGGAACAGGTCGTCCGGCCGCATCCCGAAGGCGGTGAGGATGGTCGCGTGCAGGTCGTGGACGGTGTGCGGGTTCTCGACGGCATGCAGGCCCAGTTCGTCCGTGGCACCAAGGGCCGTCCCGCCGCGGACGCCGCCGCCGGCCATCCACATGCTGAAGGCCAGGCCGTTGTGGTTCCTGCCGCGCCCGCCGTCGCTGTGCGGCGTGCGGCCGAACTCGCCGCACCAGACGACCAGCGTCCGTTCGAGGAGCCCTCGCGACTTGAGATCTTTGAGCAAACCGGCCGTGGGTTTATCGGTGGCACGAGCATTGAATTCATGATTGCCTTTGAGATCGGCGTGCGCATCCCAGCCGTCCTTGGGGTCGGCCACGCCATTGTAAATCTGCACGACGCGCACGCCCCGTTCGATCAGGCGGCGCGCCAGCAGGCACTTCCGGCCGTAGCGGGCCGTCGCTTCGTCATCGATTCCGTAAAGCTGTCGTGTCGCGGTGCTCTCGCCCGACAGGTCGCCGACATCCATGGCCGCGGCCTGCATGCGGTAAGCCAGCTCGTAGGAGGCGATCCGCGACTCCAGCTCTGGGTGACCCACGCGATCCCGCTGGTGCTCTCCATTGAGTGCCTGCACCAGGTCGATGGTCGCCCTTTGCGAGGCAGCGTATGGGTCGGGCGGAGTGAGGTCGAACACGGGGTCCCCCTGGTCCCGGAAGCGGACCCCCCCGAACGCGGCGGGCAGGAAGCTGTTGCCCCAGTTGCCGGGTCCGCCGTAGCTGCCTACCTCGTACAGCACCACGTACCCGGGCAGATCCTGATTCTCCGAGCCCAGGCCGTAGGTCAGCCAGGACCCCATGCTCGGCTTGCCCTCAATAAGGACGCCCGTGTTCAGCTCCAGGGCCGAGGGGGCGTGGTTGTTGCTGCCGCTGACCATCGAGCGGATGACACACATGTCGTCGACGCACTCGGCCATGTGCGGCAGCAGGTCGGAGACCCAGAGTCCGCTCTGGCCCCTCTGCTTCCAGCCGAACGGGCTTGCCATGAGCTTGTCAGCGATGGAGGCGACGAAGGCGGTCTTCGGGTCATTCTTGTAGCTGTCCGGCAGGGGTTGCCCGTCGCGTTTCTGAAGCTCAGGCTTGTAATCAAAAGTGTCCATCTGCCCGGGCGAGCCGTACTGAAACAGGAAGATCATTCGATCCACCTGTGCGGATATGTGGGGCGGCCTGACCGCCAGAGGATTGCGAGGGTCGATGGTGGGGCTTTCCGCTCGCGTCTCGCCGTCGAGCAGGGATCCCAGGGCAAGTCCTCCCATGCCCAGCCCGGCACGCCGGAGGAAATCGCGGCGAGACGACACAGGGAGACCGGAGCCGCAGCAACCAGGCCGCGTGTTCGAGAAGCGATTCATCGCGACGGTCCTCAGTCGATAGTCAAGAATTCATTTGTGTTGATCAATGCACGGCACGCATCCACCAGCGCCGCGTGGCGCGACTCGGCCGAACCATCCTCCTGGCCGAGCCGCCCCGCATGCAGCCGGGCCAGGCGCGCCAGGTGATCGGCCAGGATCGCGGCCTCGGCGTCCTTCGGAGCGCGCCCGAAGGCGAGCTCGAACGCCCGACGGAGTTGGAGGCCGACGGATCCCGGCTCCTCACGCTCCAGGCGGGTCGCCAGCGCCTCGGCCAGGCGCAGGGACAGCGAGTTGTTCATGAGCACCAGTGCCTGCGGTGCCACCGTTGTGACCTGGCGACGGCCAACGCACCCGTTTGGATCCGGTGCGTCAAACGTTTGGAGGAACGGCAAGGGGATCGCCCTCTTACGCACGAGGAACACGCTTCGCACGTCTGTCGCGTCGGCCGGGTCGGTGTAGTATCCCTGAAGATTGGCCGTCGTTTCATAGATCGATGGCTGCGAGTTCAAGACTTCGCGAGGAATCGCGGGCCAGAGCGGCGGTCCCGACTCCTTCGGTAGCAGGCGGCCCGAGATCGAGAGCAGCGCGTCGCGCAGGGACTCCGCGTCCAGTCGCCTCGGGTTCTGCCGCCACAGCAGCGCGTTGCCGGGGTCGATCGCGTGCCTCGACTCGTCTTCGACGGATGCCTGCCGATACGCGGACGAGAGCACGATCAGGCGGTGCATGGACTTGATCGACCAGCCCCGCTCGCGGAACTCAACCGACAGCCAGTCGAGGAGCTCGGGATGGGTCGGCCGGGCACCGCTGAAGCCGAAGTCATCAGGCGTCGCGACGATTCCCCGTCCGAAGTGGTGCATCCAGATCCGATTGACCATGACCCGCGCCGTCCACGGGTTCGTCGGAGAGACGACCCATTCGGCCAGGGTCAGCCTCCGGCCCGTGGTCCGGCCTGACTCGGGGCTCTTCACCTCGGCCGGGTTTGGGTCGAGCACCGAGGGGAAGCCGGGGAGCACCTCGTGCTTCGGCTTCTTGTGGTCCCCCTGGACCAGGACGAACGTGGGGGTCACTTCGTCCGGCTTGTCGGTCATGCCCCAGGCTGAAGGGGCTTCGGCCTTCTGTTTGTTGGTCTCGGCGATCTTCTGGCCGATGTCGTCGAAGAGCTTCTTCTCTGCCTCGGAGAATGCTTTGATGGCCCTGTCTTCAGAGATTTCCAGCGCGACCTTTCGGAATGCTAGCCGCACCTGGTTCGCCCCATCGGCAACGGGCTGATCAAGCAATGCGCGAATCGCCTCGGGCAGGGCGCTCGTCCGAGAGTCGGCCAACCGCTTGGCCGAGACGGACACGAGTCGTTGGCGCTCGGCCTCCAGCGCCTGGACATGGCGATCGATCACCGCGTTCTGGTTTTCAACTTCCTCGCGACCCTCAAGCGACGCGAGGGTGTGGTCCGTGGGCTTCGTCGCCGCGAAGAAGGCCCTCATGCGATAGTTATCGTCGTGAGAGAACGGATCGTTCTTGTGGTCATGGCAGCGACAGCACGCCAGGGTCTGCCCCAGGAAGGTCGCGGCAGTGGTTTCGGTCATGTCAACCAGAACTTCGTCGCGGGCCAGGTCCTGCTGCTTGAAGACCTCCTTCGTGCTGTCCCAGGGGCCTGCGCGGAGGAAGCCCGTGGCGATCAGAAAATCCGTCGTTTTCGCGTCGGCAGGCCGGCCCTCGGCCAGCTCGTCACCGGCCAGTTGCTCCCGGACGAAGGCGTCGTAGGGCTTGTCGTCGTTGAAGGCGCGGATCACGTAGTCGCGATAGCGCCACATCGTCGGCCGGAACTCGTCGCGCTCGTAGCCGTTGCTGTCGGCGTATCGGGCAACGTCCAGCCAATGCCGACCCCAGCGTTCCCCATATCGGGGCGATGCCAGGAGCCGCTCAACCAGCCGCTCGTAAGCATCGGCCGCCGGATCCTCCACGAAGGCGCGGACCTCTTCGGGAGCCGGAGGCAACCCGTGGAGGTCGAACATGAGGCGGCGGATGAGCGTCCGGCGGTCGGCCCCCGGCGACGGGGCCAGGCCCTTCGCTTCAAGACGTGCCAGGACGAACCGATCGACGGGCGTCCGCACCCAGGAGGAGTCGCGAACTTCAGGTACGGCGGGCCGGGTCGGTCCCTTGAGCGACCAGAGGTCGAGCCTCTCGCCCCGGAAAATCTTGCGGATCGGGTTCTCGGCGTCGACCCAGGCATCGCCGAGGCGGGCCTTGCCCTTCGTCACCGCGAAGGCCGGGAGGCCGCGGCCCGGTTTGTATGCGTCGAGGCTCTCAATCGTGGGTCCGAGGACCATCGAGTCGACGCCGACCTCGCCGCCGTCGATCGAAGTGACGCACAGGCCGGTAACCGACCAATCGACCCACGAGCCGCCGTCGGCCCAGAGGTCGCGGGTGACGACAGTCCACGCACCCGGGGCCTCGTCGGCGACGATGATCGCGGGCCATCCCGTCGTGTTCGCTCCGGCGACCCAGGAGGCGTTCGTCTGACCCTGGTCCCGCCATCCGCCGTCGCGGGCAAACTCGATCATCATCCCGCCACCCCCTCGCTTCTTCCAGGCGAAGCGGGCGTAGCGATATTCGCCGGCTTTGGGGTGCTCGCGGACAGGGAAGTTCCAACCGGGGATCCGATCGGCCTGCTTCTGGCCGGTGATAATCACGGACGATTCCCCCGAGGCGCGATCGCCCTGTACCCTCGCGGAGCCCTCGCCAGCGACCAGGGCCGAGACGATCTCCGCATCCTCGTCCACGAGCACCCGAGCGGGTTCCGGCCAGGGCGCACCGTCGCAGACCCAGGCCACGAGGTCGCTGATCTGGTCGTCCCTCAGGCGCTCTTTAGGCGGCATGGCGGACACGTCGTCGTCGTGGCGGACCGCCTTGAGGATCAGGCTTTCGTTCGGATCTTCGGGGTCGATCGCCGGTCCGCTGACGCCCCCCTTCGCCAGGCCTTCGGCCGAGTCGAGCCGGAGCTTGCCCTCCTTCTTGTCCGGGCCGTGGCACGAGACGCAACGGGAGTCGAGCACCGGCTTCACGCGGTCGAAGAAGCGATCATATCGGTCCGGTTCGTTGCCCCTCGTCGCCGGGGCGACGAGGCAGAGCAACACGAGGACCCGCGGCATCATCCTGGTCATTTCGCCCCTCCCGCAAGATCGCCCCGAGGGGGCTCGACGCACCACTCCACGGCCGCCTCCACGAGGCTCCATGCCGGCTCGGAATCCTCTCCGACCTGCGAGGGGTCCAGGAACAACCCGACCCTACGCCTCGGGGCCTTCATCCCCACCATCTCCGCGCCGGCCTCATACGCGAACATCACCGCCCGCGAGCCGTCACCCTCGACGGCGGCGATCGTCTCCGCCGCGATCCCAGGACGCGCCCAACCGAAGCAGCCGGGCTTGTCGAACAGGTCGCGACGGGTGCCTTTCAGGCCGCCGGAGAGGGGGTGATCGGGTTTCGGGAAATCCACCCCGGTCGCCCCGGCCTGCCAGTCGAAATCACGTCCGCGCACATCTCCGCTCATCGCCATGTAGGGGAAGACGACAGGCTCAAAGCAGAGGACCGGGACGTTGGCCGTCTTCAGGCCGATCCGCTCCAGGCTCTCCTCGAACCCGACGCCTTCGTCCGAGTACGACACGATCACGAGCGGCCGGTCGGCGAGGTCCTCGGCGGTCACGTCGGCATGAGCGATCGTCTCGACGCGGATGCCGAGGTGCCGCAACCGACGGCCGAGCAGGCGCTCGCCCACCAGGGCGTCGAACCGCGCGAATTCGGCCGGGGCTTTGTCGTGCGAGGCGATGATCAGGGCCGCCCCCGGCAGCGTGACCCGCGAGCGGAGGCCCGTGCGATCGTCGTCGGCGACCTCGGCGCGGTGGCCACCGGCCACATCTACCGAGGCCCCGTCGTCGACCCTCACGAGATGAACGAGCCCCTCGGCCACCCGCAGGTGGGTCTCCTCCGCGTCGGCCCCCAGGGTGAACCGCGTGCCGAGGACCTCGACACGGGCGTCCGGCGTGCGGATGGTCAGAGGATGATCGGCCGGGCGTTCGGCAGCATCGACCGCGAGGAATCCGCCCTGCAACTCCAGGGGAGCGTCGCCGCCCAGATCGGGGAAGGTGAGCGTGGACTCCGATCCCAGCTCCGCCCTCGACCTATCGGGCAGGTCCAGGACCGCCGTCGCATCGGCCGGGACGGCGAGTTGGTCACCGTGGTAAAGGTCCATCCCCGGGGAGGCCAGGCGTTCGACCCCGCCCCGTCGGACGACCACCCGGCCATCGGCCGAGACCACAGTCGCGGCGATCGCTCCGGCTTTCAAGGATCGCATGCCGACCCCGATCAGTCCCGCCGTGCTCGCCACCAGGATGGCCGCAGCGACCGCCCACCGGAGGGGCCCGGCCGTCCACCGACGACGCGGCGCGACGCGGCCGACACGACGGATCGCCTCGAGGACCCTCGCCTCGGCGAGCGTCCCCGGCGATGGACGGTCGCGGGCCGCATCGTCGCGCAAGGCCATCAGCTCCGCGAGCGTCGAGCGACAACGGGAGCAGGTCGATAAGTGGGCGCGTGCCTCGTCGGCCTCGCGGCCCGAGAGTCGGGCATCGCCATGATCGAGCAGGTGATCATCCGTCGGGCATCGGTCCACAAAATCGGCTCCACGTCCATCGGGTCCACAAAGGAAACAGTTTGGTGGCCAAAGCGTGCTGTCAGAATTCTAAAGCGGAGGCGTGGAATCCGCCCTGTTCGTTCCACGACAACAACTTACGATTCCCTGGAGGCGTCCAGGGATTCTCGCAACGACTGGAGCGCATACCGCATCCGGCTGCGGGCGGTGGCCTCCCCGACATCGACGATCGAGGCGATGGTCTTGTAATCCAGCCCCTCGTAGAGCCGCAACACGACGACCTCGCGAAGCGTGGCGGGGAGTTCGAGGAGCGCCCGCTCGGCCCGGCCCGCGAGTTCGGACGACGCAATTGCCTCCAACGGCCCCGGCGAGAGGTCGATCGGTTCACCCGAGAGCGGCCGATCCGAATCCCTCGACCCGAGGCTGAGCCCGAGGCGGCCTCGCGCTCGCATCTCGTCCGCCAGTCGCCCGCGCGCGATCCGCAGGAGATAGGCGCCGAGGTGCCCCCTCGATCGATACCGATTCAGGTTCGCGAAGAACGCGACGAACGTGGACGCGAAGACTTCATCGGCGAGGTCCCGGTCTCCCGTCATGCGCAAAACATAGCCGATGACCAGGCCCCGGTGGCGACTGTAGAGCTCGACCATCGCGTCCTGCGAGCTCGCGAGGGCCAGCCTTAACAGATCCTCCTCGCTCATCGCCGACCATTCGCCGCTCATGCCGATCGGCCCTCGTCGACCCTGACACAGGCCCCAAGGCGCACTCGCCCGGGACGCCACGACCTCGCCTTACCAAGAAGGCACAGCCACGGGCCGGATGTCAACGAAGCGGCGAGATCATGCCGCCACCGAACCGTAGGCGACCCTCTCGGATCATCTGCCGGACGAGGATCGAGCCGAACGACGACCACGGAACAACCCAGAAGACACGCCAACCAGGCCGAGCCAAACTCGGATTAACCCGACTTTCTGTTCCGATGATTGTCGGCCCCCCCGACCATCCGGCCTCGCCAGGTGCTGTCGTCGCGAAGCGGGGCGGGGCGGGGCGGGCCGTGCCTCGAAAAATCGCCCGACGCCGGGCTGTCGGGTCGAGCACCGATCCGGGCTTCGATGCATGCCCTCGCCCGAATTTGCAAGGGCCTGAAGTCCCGCAACGCCCTCATAGCGCAACGTGCAGGCCGACCTCCCGCGGGGTCGGGCCGCCACCAGGCTCGAAAAGACGATCACTCACGACGGGTGTACGGCGGGAGCCCTTCGGCGACCGGAACGAGGATAGAACAAGCTCGACATGGATTCTCCTAGGTTGAGAACCCGCCTCCAATAGCGTCCCTGGATAAGCCAGGTCCACTCCGACAGTCTCAAAAACGCTCGTTTTTGAGACACTCATAAATCGCCGTTCATAGTTCAGGCGTCACACGTGACGTCGTCCCATTCCTGATGGCCATCGAGCCATTCGAAGGCGTACCGCCGCTCGTAGAGTACCCACCAGTTCAAGTCGACCGGGAGCGAGAGGCGTTCACGACGGGCCAAGGTGCATCGACACCACAGGTCGTATGTCCGGTCGTCTTCGGCCAGCATAACGCCCGGTGGCCGCACTCGGGCCGACGCGAGGAACTCGTCGATTTCCGAGCCGAGCGGCGGGATTAACTCATCCACCAACCGCCGCGTGTCACAGCCCTGCGTCGGGAGGCCCAACGCCTCGACTTTACCGATGGCCCACAACAACGTCCATTCGGCCTCCTGATGCCAGCGGAAGCGGCCCTGCTGCTCGTCACCGGGGGAAGGTTCCTTAAGGAAGGCCCTCTCACCGGGGCTTACCTGACCCCAGATGCCTTGCTCCTGGAGCCAGTCGACCACAGGCTCCGGCTCAACACCGTAAGCGACGGCGACCACACCGTGCAGAATCACGGCTCGGGCGGCGATTTGCCCAGGGGTCCTCGGGCAAGGGTCATCGTAATCGGCGACGATGGGCGGGGTGTCCTCCACCGAGATGCCATAAGTCTTTGCCCATTCTTTGGTCGTCATTTAGAAGCGGCCCCTGTCGAGCATACCCTCACTATTAGACAGTCCATCCTCCCACGCAGGGGCTGGGGAGGCCACGACGAATCCTCGGGGGTTGGGAATCGGATTAACTGGCTGTGTCAAAAACGCCCGTTTCTGGGACTTAACTGGACGGCCGGGCCGAAGGCCGTGAACTCCGTCTCGAAACCCGTCCCGAAATCAGAGCCCCGAAACCGAACGACCGCTTCGGGTTTCGGGACGGGTTGCGAAGTGCAGCCTTCCGCGAGGGCAGGATCACGGCGTGATCTTCATCGCCTTGGGGTCCCAGCCGATCATCCGGTTTTCTCGCAGGCTGTCGTTGCAGAGCAGGGCGGGGGCGGCGGCTCGGAATCCGAACTCGGCGTCCTCGAACACGGGCGCCTTCTCTCGCACCGACTTGAAGAAGTTGACGAAGTGGTCGTACCGGGCATCGTAGCCCTTCGGCGAGGAGAACGGGGCGGGGTTGCCCGGGGCCGGACCGGGGCCGGTTCCCTTTTCCTTGTTGAGCTTCGCGGCGAAGGCGGCCTGCTGCTCGTTGGAGAAGGTCTCGACCGAGTTGTATCCGTGGAGGATCTGCTCGGGGGATTCGTGGGCGATCCCCACGCGCTTGACCTTGAAGGCGTCGAAGCTCATGTCGATCACTCCCTCGTCGCCGATGAACCGGAACGAGGAGTTTTCGCCCCCTCCGTCCTCGAAGTCGGTCTGCAAGGCGAGCGTGAAGCCCGGATGCGCGGGGGTCTCGGGGTAGTCCAGGAGGCCCATGATCAGGTCGTAGACCTCTCGCCCGTCGTTCCAGTAACGCCTGCCGCCCATGGCCGCGACCTTGGTGGGGCCCTGCGAGTCGGTGGCCACGTGGATCGCCGTGAGCAGGTGGACGAACAGGTCGCCCGCGACGGCGGTCCCGTACTCGTAGAACTTCCTCCAGCGGAAGAAGCGGTCTGCGTCGAAGGCCCGCTTGGGGGCGTTGCCCAGGAACTTGTCCCAGTCCACGGTCTCGGGCGAGGCGTCGAGCGGGATCGAATACTGCCACGCCCCGAGCGCGGAGTTGCGGTTGTAGCGGGCCTCGATCGCGTGGAGCTTGCCGATGTCGCCCTTCCTGAGCGACTCCTTGAGCGCCTGGATCACCACCGAGCTGGCGAACTGGCTTCCGACCTGGAACACGCTGTTGGTGCTCTTCTGGACGGCGATGACCTCGGGCCCTTCGCTCACCGAGCGGACCATCGGCTTCTCGCAGTAGACCGCCTTGCCCGCCTTCATGGCGTCGATCGACATGGGGGCATGCCAGTGGTCGGGCACGCAGAGGAGGACCGCATCCACGTCCTTGCGCGCGAGGATGTCTCGATAATCGACCACGGCATCCACGCGGTCCCCGAAGACCTCCTTCGCGTGGGTGCGTCGGCCCGAGTAGAGGTCGGAAACGGCGACGAGCTCGACGCCCGGGACCTTCAGGGCGCACTCGGTGTCGATGAACCCGATGATCCCCATCCCGATCGTGGCGATCCTCACGCGGTCGTTCGGGCCGACCGGTCGACCCGAGGCCGCGACGGCGGACGAGGCCACCGCCGAGGCGGCCGCCGTTTTCAGGAAAGTTCGCCGGGAACTGGTGAGCGAGGGACGCATGGGCATAACCTGGTACGAGGAGTTCGGGGAAGGCCGGTCGGCTCTGCACCTCAGGATAAGGCCGAGAGGGGCCGATCGAAAGACCGTAGTCGGCCCCCGAGGGCGGTTCCCCTTGATGAGGCCGAGGGTCTTGCCGCATACTTGGGGCCCCAACTTCCGACGTTCTCCGAGAGGGTCGCAGGACTTATCGCGGGCCGGAGTCTGGCGATCGCTCCTCTGGGAAGAGTGCGGACGCGCAGCGGCCATGCTTCAGGGCCATGGCGACGTCCAACGCCCCCTCGGCCGGATTTCGTCCGGCCTCTCCTCCGCAGGGGGCGAGGCGGGAATCACGGCCCAGGCTTCCGGATGCCTTCCCTCTCCGTTCAGGAATCCTTGCCCGTGTCAGCCTCCATCCTCGACGAGATTGTGGCCTGGAAACGCCAGGAAATCGCCTCCGCGAAGAAGCGCATGCCGCTGGAGGAGCTGGAGGTGCAGGCGGCCGAGGCCCCTCCGGTGCGTGACTTCCTGGGCGCCCTCTCAAGCCCCGGACCGATGCACCTGATCGCCGAGGTCAAGAAGGCGAGCCCGTCGGCGGGCGTGTTGCGCGAGGATTTCGACCCGATCGCCATCGCCCGCACCTACCAGGATCATGGGGCGAGCTGCCTGAGCGTCCTGACCGACACGAAGTTCTTCCAGGGGCACCTCACCTACCTGGCACGCATCCGCGCGGCGGTGGCGATCCCGCTTCTGCGCAAGGATTTCGTGATCGACGAATATCAGATCGTGGAGGCAAGGATGGCCGGGGCCGATGCCGTCCTGCTGATCGCCGAGATCCTCACCGATGAGCAGATCGTTGCGTTCCTCGCCTGCGCGAAACGCTGGAACATGTCGGCGCTCGTCGAATTCCACGACGCCGCGAACCTGCCCCGCGTGCTGAACTCCGGGGCCCGGCTGGTGGGCGTGAACAACCGCGACCTCTCGCGGTTCGTGACCGACCTGGACCTGACCTTCCGGCTCCGCGACCAGATCCCTCGCGAGATCGTGATGGTCAGCGAGAGCGGGATCCGCACCCGCCACGACGTGCTCAGGCTGGAAAACGCTGGCGTGCAGGCCATCCTCGTGGGCGAGAGCCTCATGAGGGCCGACGACCTGGGACGCGCCGTCGACGATCTGCTGGGCCTGCACGAGAACGCTTGAACGATGGGCTACAACCTCTACATCACGCGCCGCAAGGACCACTCCGACGAGGACGGGCCGAGGATCACCGAGGACGAATGGAGGTCGCTAGTCGAACGCGACCCGGAACTGGATTTCAAGGATCCGAACGACCCTCTGACCGCCACCTGGAGCGGTCCGTCCCGCTATCCGGACCCCTGGCTCGCGTACTTCGACGGCTGCATCGACACGAAGAACCCCGACCCGCCCCTGATCGCGAAGATGTTGCAGATCGCCTCCGAAATGGGCGCCAAAGTTCGGGGCGACGACGGCGAGGTCTACCGTTCGCCGACCGAGGACGTCGACGAAACACCGCCGAGGCCCCGACGTCCCTGGTGGCGACGCATGTTCAACGCATGACTCGCGTGGATCGAGGCCTCAGACGCGCACGCTAGGAAACGGGGCAGCGCACTCCGGTTTCCCGGCCGCCAGCAAACGACGCCCGGCGGATGCCTCCAGAGAAAAAGATGTGACGGCGGCTCGAATCTCATGGATGGAGAGGAGTGATAAATCCGCTCCTCATGGGTCCGGCACGGCAAGATAGGAAGACGGGGTCGAGTCCGACGCCGAACACCGGGAAGAATCGGCACAATCCCTTCCCTTCGCACTATCTTACGGCACGGAAGTTGGTTATTCCCTTTGGATCCGGCCTGACTTCCTGCGGCGTTCCCCCCCGCCCTTCGAGGAAGTTCGCAGGCCGCTTGCAAGGATGGCACCATGGCCCGCATCTGCCTTGTGAATCCCCGGTTCCCCACGTCGTTCTGGGGCCTGAATCACGGATTGCCCCTGCTGGGCAAGAAGTCGAACATGCCGGTGCTCGCGCTTCCCGTGCTCGCGGGGCTCACGCCCCCGGGGCATGACGTGGTGTGCATCGATGAGAATATCGTCGATCTCGACTTCGACGAGCTGGAGAAATTCGACATCGTGGGGCTCACGGGAATGACCGTGCAGCGCGACCGGATGCGCGAGATCCTCGTCGAGCTCCGCCGCCGAGGGGTGTTCGTGGTCATCGGCGGCCCCTGGGTAAGCGTGGCCGAGGAGTGGTTCGAAGACCTCGTGGACGTGACCTTCGTCGGCGAGGCCGAGGACACGTGGCCGAAGTTCCTGGAGGACTGGAAGACCGGCGATTACGCCAAGCGCTACGAGCAGGTCGACAAGACCGACATGACCAAGGTGCCCCTGCCTCGCTACGACCTCGTGCCGTTCTCCGAGTACGCGATGGGGTGCATCCAGACCTCGCGCGGATGCCCGTTCCAGTGCGAGTTCTGCGACATCATCGTCATCTTCGGCCGCAAGCCGAGGATCAAGACCGTGGACACCGTGATCGCCGAGATCGACGCCCAGCACCGCCTGGGCGCCCGCGTGATCTTCCTCGTGGACGACAACTTCATCGGCAACAAGAAGGCCGCGAAGGAGATCCTCCGCGCGATCATCAAGTGGCAGCACAAGCACGGCTACCCAATGGCGTTCTTCACCGAGGCGTCGCTCGACCTGGCCGAGGACGATGAGCTCATGAGGCTCATGGCCGAGGCCGGGCTCGTGGCCGTGTTCATCGGCATCGAGAGCCCCGACGAGGACGCCCTGCGCGAGACCAAGAAGTTCCAGAACGTGCGCGGAGGGCTCATCGAGCGCGTGCACCGGGTCCAGAATGCGGGCCTGGAAGTGTACGCCGGGATGATCGTGGGGTTCGACAGCGACGACGAGGACGTGTTCCGCCGCCAGCTCGAATTCCTCGAATCCAGCCGCGTGGTGGGCGCCATGGCCGGGATGCTGTCGGCCATCCCCAAGACCCCGCTCTACGCCCGGCTCGAGGCCGAAGGGCGGCTGGACAACGCCGCGGCCGACGATCCGAGGATCGCCACCAACGTGATCCCGCTGAACATGTCGCGCGAGACCCTGCGCGACGGGTGGCTCGACCTCATGGACAAGCTCTACGACGCCGACGCCTACATGGCCCGGTTCGAGTCGCTGTTCATCGACGGCAAGCTGCCGCTGGCCTCGGCCAAGATGGACTGGCTCCGCAAGCACAAGCCCTTCACCTACGTGAAGATGCAAACGCTGACCATTCTGGCCGCGCTGGGCATGCTCTTCAAGATCTGGACCGACCCGCGCACCAAGCCCTATCGCCAGGTTTACGGCAAGACCCTGCGCAAGCTGCTCACCTCGGGCCGTCCCCCACGCTACCTCTTCCAGTTCGCGTTCAAGTGCATCATGCACACCCACTTCGCGATCATGACAAGACAGATGGTGCGAGGCGAATCCCGCCTCGTGAATACCTGAGCTTCACGCTTCACGCGGCGATGCGAAGGATTCCCCTCGTTCCCACGCTCCGCGTGGGAATGCCGTCTTCGAGGCTCCGCCTCGTCAGCGATCGCGTCACCGCCCGGCCCCGAGGCCCCGCCGACCGGGAAGGCCGACGCGGAGCGTCGCGGACGGCATTCC
>JANOBY010000320.1:0-3356 GCA_031411935.1 Planctomycetales bacterium
GGGCTCGCAGCGCAGGACGGAGCCCGTGTCGATCACGGCCAGGGTCTTGCCGTCCCAGGTCTTGAGGTTGAACCCGCGATCGCCGATCGAGAAATACAGCTTTCCATCCGGCCCGAAGATCAGGCCGTGCAGATCATGGCCAAGGAACCCCACATGCACCCCGTAGCCGGTGTGCAGGACCTTGCGATCATCGGCCTTGCCGTCGCCGTTCGTGTCCCTCAGGAGCCAGAGGTCGGGGATGCAGGTGAAGTAAACGTCGCCGTTGCGGGCAAGCACCCCGGCCGCGAGCCCCGTCTCGGGCAGGTTGAATCCGTCGGCAAAAACAGTGGAGTGGTCCGCCTTGCCGTCGCCGTCGCGGTCCTCCACCAGGCGGATCCGGTCCTGATCCTTGCTGTACGAAGCAAATTCCTCGGGAGAGAAGAATTTCTTGTACATGGCCACGCGGTCGGCGACCGTGCGCGAGGCGAGGTCGTCGTTCAGCCAGTTCATATGACCGCGCGTGTCGGTCACGCCCGAGGAGTGGCGGAAGGTCTCCACCACGTAGAACTTGCCCTTCTCGTCGACATGGAACGCCACCGGGTTGGCAAGCAAGGGCTCGGCGGCGAAAAGCTCGACCTTCATGCCAGGCGCCACGCGGAGCGACTTGATCGCCTTCGCGGCATCCTCAGTGGCCCCGACGACCGACGGCTTGTAGGATTCATCCTGAGCCCGGCCTTCACCAGACTCCAGGAACGACACCACAACGATCGCGACAAGTCGGATCGAGATCCAGCGCAAGTCTCGGGCCATGAATCCATCTCGTTCGGGAAGGCGGGGCGGGCGGCCAGTGGACATCTCATCGTATCGTCAAGCCCACCGATCTTGTAGGGTCCAGGCCACGATTGTCGCCAGAAAACGACGAGGCCCATCCCATGAAGTCGCTCACCCGTAAGCTCACTCTGAACCTGCCCTAGAGGGTGGGGTTCCAGAACATCACCCCGCAGGTGGAGATGGCGGTGACCGAATCGGGCGTGAGCGAGGGCCTCGTCCTGGTCAACGCCATGCACATCACCGCAAGTGTTTTCATCAATGACGACGAGCCCGGGTTGCACGAGGACTACAAGGTGTGGCTCGAACAACTCGCCCCCTTCGACGCCTCGCCCCAGCGCTACAGGCACAACCGCACCGGCGAGGACAACGCCGACGCCCACATGAAGCGTCAGGTCATGGGACGCGAGGTCGTGGTCGCCATCACGAAGGGCAAGCTCGATTTCGGGCCGTGGGAACAGATCTTCTACGGGGAGTTCGACGGCCGCCGTGAGAAGCGCGTGCTGATCAAGGTCATCGGCGAGTGAGGGCCGGTCTTCAGGTTATGGGATTGCGAAGCCGAGCCCTCGCAGGGCCGTGGTCACCGCCATGAGCGGGAGGCCAACAATCGCGGTGTGGTCCTCGGAGGCGATCCTCTCGAAAAGGGCGATCCCCAGGGCTTCGAGCTTGTACGATCCCGCGCAGTCGAGGGGCTTGTCGGCCTCGACGTAGCGGCGAATCGCCTCCTCGGACAGGGCCCTCATCACGAGCGTGGTCACGTCCGTGAAATCGGTGCGGCCTCCCGGATGCACCACAGCGATGGCCGTGATCAACTGATGAGATCGTCCCGACATGGAGGAGAGTTGCGCAACGGCGTTCTCGACCGTGTGCGGCTTTCCGAGCGTGCTCCCGTCGAGCGAGGCGACCTGGTCCGAGCCGATCACCACGGCGTGGGGAAAGCGTGATGCCACCTCGCTCGCCTTGGCCCTCGCGAGGATCTCGGCGAGCGCTCGCGGGTCAAGACCGGGAAGCTTGTAAGCGTCCTCGTCAACCTCGGGCGCGACCGCGGTGAACGGAACGCCGAGCCTGGCGAGGAGCTCGCGTCGATAGGGGGACGTGCTGGCGAGGATCAGATCCATCGGAAGATCACGGCAGGGGTTTGATCTTGATATTTTTGAATCGGCAATCGCTTCCGTGATCCTGCAGGCCGAGAAATCCTCTTCGGGGATGGTTCTTGTAGGCGATGTCAAACTTGTGGGGCGAGCCGTCGGGCCTCTTGTTCGGATCGGTCCACTCGTCCAGGTTCATGCGATTGACGATCCGGTCGTTGACCATGACGGTCAGGAGCGGCCCGTCGCAGCGGACCACCATGCGGTTCCATTCGCCGGGGGGCTTCATCGCGTTGACCCGTGGGGGCGAGAGGTCATAGACCGCCCCGGAGTCGTGCAGACCGGTCGTGGTCGTGTCGTCGATCGCGATCTCGATGCCGTTGAACCCCACGTCCTTCCCGGGCCGAGGCTCGAGCGGGGACGTCCTCACAAATACCCCGGTGTTGCACCCGGGTGTGATCTGAAAATCCAGAGAGAGCACGAAATTCTCCCACTCGTTCTCGTGGATCATCATGTAACCCCCGCTTCCATGCGGATTGATGGTGCCTTCTTGGACCGGTGTCTTGCTCGGGATTTTTGAGGAGGTCATCCAGCCGTTGAGAGTCTTGCCGTCGAAAAGGAGACGATATCCGGCGGCCTCCTCGGGCGGGGAGAGTTGATTATCCTGCGCCGGGGCCTCCTTGCGGAGATAGGCGGACAGGTCGATCAGGTCGTCCGCGGTCATCTGCCGCGCGAGGTCGGCCGGCATGATCGACGTGGTGAGTGGACGGCGATCGGCCAGGTTCGAGCCCCCCACTTTGTGGAGCTTGCCGGTTGTGTCCGCATAGGTCTGGTCGCCGTTAAGCGACTCCTCGACGAGCACCCCCTGGAGCTGGGTCCCGTCGTGCTGCTCGACGAGCCACGTGGTGTACTGAGGAGCAATCTCCGCGCTCGGTTCGAGGATCGATTGCAAGAGCTTCATGCGGGACATGGTCGGGCCGGTTGAGGTGAGGTCGGGGCCGATTCGGCCACCCCGCCCCTCGATCCGATGGCACTTGAAGCACCCCGGTCCCTTGGGGTGGAAAAAGAGCAACTCGCCCGATGGCCCATCCCTCGAGGCTGGGCGATCTTCCAGAGAAGAGTTCCAGATCTCCGAGGCCCCGCCGGGCCAATCCGAGAGCGGAGTTTCGTCGCGTCGGGAAGACTTCCTGGCGGTCACCAGCCTGACTTCATCGCTCGGAGAGAGACTCACGCCGCGCAACGACCGATTGGCCTGGACTTTCAGGAGAGACGCGGGGCCGGTGGCCAGGTCGAGCAGCAACGCAACCTCTTCGGCGTCCCGCCCGTCCAATCCGCCGATGGCCTCCGCGCGGACGGTCTCGACTTCTTCGGGATTCGCCGCGAGCCGGAAGAGGATCTTCGCGCGATCGGGGAGGGGAGAATCGCGAAGGGTGCGGACGGCCTCAAGGCGAAGCCCCTCGT
>JANOBY010000321.1:0-12918 GCA_031411935.1 Planctomycetales bacterium
ATGCTCTCGCCCCGGTCAACCCGCAGGAGTCGACCCAGGAGGCCCAAGGGCCGAGAGGGAACCCGTTTCCAGCCAGGGGTTTGTGAATCATGGGGATGCTCGTCGGTCAGCTCAAGCGGACTCAAGTCTTGGACAAAGCAACCATGAAATCGGACCTGGCGGCCGTCATTCGCGACTTCCTGTCGGCCCCGTGGGCATCACCAGGGGGCCCTGTCGGCTTGCGATCCATGCCCAGGACATCGCCCTGGAGCCCTTGTGGGCAAGCCGCCGGGGAGAGCCGGCGTCGTAAAAACGTGAATTTGCATAACGAACCCAATGGAGGGCTGCGGACGAGGGGGCGGGATCAGGCGAATGTGGTTGTCCTGGAAGGATTTAAGTCCCTGGGGTGGGGCGCGGTGGGGGCGGTGTCGATGGGAAAACGAACCCAAAACGAAGCCAAAACGAACCCAAAACGAAGCCAATTTGGGGGCCTCGGAAGCGGAAACGAACCCATTGGCGGGGGGGAGATGCGAATCCGCCCATCCCTCCCGGTCTCACGCACCGATCCTCGGGCGTTGGTCTTTTCCTGCGCGTCCCCTCAAAACCGCGAGGCCACCTCCAGGAGCAGACGACTTCGATCCATCGCTCGCCTGCGTTGCCGGTCCAGCTCGCGGGCGAAGGCGAGTTCCACCCTGGCGAACCGCATGGGGTCTCCCGGCCGGACCTGCCCCAGGCGGTCGAGGTCGGCGGAGATGATCTGGCCTACATGCGGGTATCCTCCGAGCGTCCCGCACGCCGGGCCGAGGACAATGAGTTGCCCGCCAGCGACCTGGATCGAGCCCATGGTCACCGGCGAGGAAAGCCGACCCGGAGCGACCCGGACCTCGATCGGGCGGCCCTCCAGGCGCAGCCCCACGCGATCCGAGAGCGCCCCCAGCCGATACTCCTGCTCGTCCCACGCGCCCGACGTGATTCCCGGGGCATCGGGGCCATCCAGGTATCGGAACGGGCCCTGGAGAACTTCGGGAAGCAGGCTCTCCGAGGGACGGCGACGCGAGGTGAGGCCGGACGAGGCGGACAGGACGTCTCCTGCCCGGACCGGCGCCTCGGTCGATCGACTGCCAAGAATCATGGGCGAGTCCCACCCCCCGGCCACCGCGAGGTACAGGCGAAACCCGCTCGCCGAGGATCCCACGATCAGGGACTCCCCGGCCTGGAGCGAGAACGTCTGGGGCACGCGGAGGGCCAGGTCAGGGCCCGAAGTCCGCTCGACCCGTGCCGTCATCGCGGCCCCGGCCACGCTCAGCGCCAGGTCACTTCGGGCGCGAAAGACCCCTCCGAATCCGGTCAACTCCAGGGCCGCGCAATCGGGAGGGTTGCCGAGCAGGGCGTTGGCGATCCGCAGCGATTGCCGGTCGAACGCCCCCGAGGCCGGCACGCCCACCTCGCGGAAGCCCGGCCGGCCCAGGTCCTGGATGGTGGCCAGAGGCCCCGGGGCCACGATCAAGAGCCCCATGGCAGGAACCCCTCGACTCGAACCCCATGGCGTTCCAGCGCCGATCTCGCCAGGTCGGCAAGCTCCACGCAGCGAGGGTCGTCGCCATGAAGGCAGAGCGTGGCGAGGCCCCTGCGGGCGAGGGACACAACCTGATCGGCGATCGCCGCGGGATCGTGGAGGATCGCGCCGGGCTGACCTCTCGGGACGAGGCCGCCCAGGGCATCGTAAGCCCGATCTGCAAACCCCTCGCCCACGAACGGTATCGCGTGAATCCGGGCCAGTCGTTCGAGCTCGCCCCCCGGCTGGCCGAGGACGGGCAGGCCGAGCGTGGCCATGGCCGAGACGATCCCGAGGGCGAGTTCCGGGTCGTGCCTCGCCTGGTTGTACAGGGCCCCGTGAGGCTTCACGAAGCGGATCGCCACCCCTTCCGGGTCGGCCATCCGGCGCAGGGCCGCGACCTGATCGAGGATCAAACGCTCGGCCTGTCCGCGATCGAGCGCCTGCTCGCGGCGGCCGAACCCTTCGCGGTCGTCGAAGCCGGGATGCGCCCCCACGACCACCCGCCGGAGCTTCGCCCATCGCAGGGTGCGGGCGATCGAGGAGGGGTCACCGGCATGGACCCCGCACGACACGCTCGCGGAGGTGACCCGCTCCAGCAGGGGCTCATCCCAGGGGAAGCCCTCGCCAAGGTCCGCGTTCAGGTCCATGCGGGGTCAGTCCTCCCCTTCGAGCTCGAGGACGCCTTCCTCGATCATCCCCTCGGCCTGGCGGATCAGCTGGCGGCGCGTGGCCTCAAGCTGGGGCGAGAGGGAGCCCTCGGGGATCTCCCCGAGCACGCGAAGGGCCCCCACGGGCTTCTCCCGGTCGCGGATCAGGACCTGCCCGAGCTTGAGCCTCATCTTCGACGCCTTGCCCGGGTGCTTCCGGCAATAGTCCCGCATGAGGGGAAGCGACGCCGCCTCGCCCCCCTGCGCGTGCATGGCCTTGATCAGATCGAGCATGTCGGAGCCCTGGGGCCAGTCCGGGATCGTCCTCGCCGAGCGATCGTAGGCCGAGAGCGCCGACGCGAAGTCGCCCATGTCGATGAGCTTCCGCACCTTCTTGACCGCCGACACGGAGCGGTCCTCGACGCTCCGCACATCCTCGCCCGGGTCGAGGTCGGGGTGGCGACGCGGGGCCCGCTCGGCCTTCTTCGATCGGTCGAGCCGGGCCTCGCGGAGCTTCCAGTCCTTCGCAAGCTTCCGGTCCTTCTTGTACACGGAGAGGATGTCCCAGCCCTCGCAATCGACCCACCCCAGCTTGAGCATGGCGAGTCCGACGACCGTTCCCCACAAGGCCCCGGACAGGTGCAGCAACTCGGTGCCGGCGAACTGCCCCCACATCCCGCTCAGGGCCACGCCCAGGACCTGCTGCGCCAGGTAGATGGCGGCGACCCAGGTGTAACGAAGCTCGAAGTGCTTCGCGTTCGTGTAGAACCCGAACCAGTAGATCCAGAGGAGCTGGACCTCATTGTGAGGGGCCCAGATCATGCAGATGGCCAGCAGGCCGAAGATGATCGACGACGCCCCGACCGCAGGCAGGCCGCCCAGGCTCGACCAGAGGAAGGCCGTCTGCATGAACGCCCCATGCAGGGTCCCGATCGCCAGGTACACGAGCAAGTAGCGGATCAGCCCCAGCTTCCCCTCGACCACCATCCCGAAGGCCCAGAGGAAGATCATGTTGCCCAGGAGATGGCCGAACCCCACGTGCAGGAAGTTATGCGTGACCCACTGGACCGGGTGCAGGCCGTCGCCCAGGACCAACGCATAGCGCTCGAAGGCCGAGGGAGCCTCGACGATCTCCACGCCCTCCTCGTCCACGTACGATTCATGGATCCGGGGAGGCACGAAGACGAAGCAGAGCACGTTGAACACGATCAGCCCGACGGTCGCGGCGGGCCAGTGATAGATCGGGGCGTCGGTCCCCGTCGGGATGATGATCATGCGAGGCGGGTTCCTCGATCCGGGGCAAGGAGGGATCGGCGCGTCGAGGTGAGCTTACCCGAGCGGTTCGTCGAGACGGGAGAGATATTCCGCCTCATCGATCGGGACGAACCGCAGGCGGTCCCCCACGCGGATCGGGAAGTGGTTCGCCGGAAGGTCGACGATCCGGCAGGGCGTGCGGCCGATCAGGTGCCAGCCTCCGGGGGATTCGTCGGGATAGACCGCCGTCTGATGCCCCACGATCGCCACCGAGCCTCGCCCCACGCGAGGCCGGGGCGACTCGCGTCGGGGGAGCCCGCCGAGCCTCGCGTCGAGGTCGCCCGCATAGGGGAACCCCGGCCGGAAGCCCATGGCCTGGACCCGATACTCGGCCTGGGAGTGGATGGTGATGACCTCCTCGACGGACAGGGCACGAAGCCGGGCGACCTCTTCAAGATCGGGGCCATCGTACAGGACGGGGATCGCGAAAAGGCGGCTATCAGCGACGGCCTCGGACACAGGCGTGATGTCGCGCAATCGCCGCTCCAAGTCGCCCAGTTCCACGAGCCACGGGTCGGCGAACACGGCGGCGACCCCGTAGGCAAGGACCACGTCCGTCACGCCCTCGAGCCGGGCCGCTCGCAGCGCGGAGGCCCAGCATGAAGCCTCGCTTTCCGTGGCAAACCGGGCGACCCAGGCGCGATCTCCGAGCGGCTCCATCGCGATCACGAGCCGGGCTCCTCGGGCTTCGGCCACCACGCGGGCGGGGCCAGGAAATAGGTGGGGTCTTCGAGCCCGAAGGCATCGGCCACGCGATTGAAGAACGCGAACAGGGCGGTGATGTACACGCCCTCGGCGATCTGAGGATCGGTCCAACCGTGGGTACGCAGAGCTTGCACGTCCTCGTCGGACGTCTTGTAGGCGTGTCGGGTCACGAGCTCGACGAACCTCATGAGCGCGCGTTCGCTCTGGGGCATGGGGGCGGACTCGACGTCGGCCCTGGCCAGGCAGGCTTGAAGCTCGGCGTTGGGATCCTGCAACTGCAGGAAGTAGGCATGGCTGCCCGTTCAGTACGGGCACCGATTGAGCGCGGAGACCAGCGTGGCGATCATCTCCTTGATACGTCGCGAGAGATGACCATCCCGGAAGTGGACCCGGTCCGAGGTCCGCACGATGTCGCGGAAGAACTCGGCGTCCAGGCTCATGCACTTGAGGATGCCCGGGATCTCGGGGCGTCCGGGGTTGGCGTCGAACCAGTCGCGGTAGGCGGACGCGATGTCGCCCGTGGCCTCGCCTTCATTGACCCATCGAATTCTCGCCATAACCTTCCCCATCTGTGCTAGCATGGAGGAACGGGATCGGATCTCTGCGCGCGAACCCATCGTAACGATTTGCCAGGAGGAAAGCCCATGCTCGCCGCCCTCGCGATGGTGATTGTCCTTGCAGGCCAGGACGTCGAGACCGCCGCCGACTCGGTCACGTTGCGCGACGGGAAGGTTGTGCTAGGCCAGTGGGTCGAGCCCGCCCCCCGAGGCAAGATTGCCCTGGTCGTGCGGCGATCCTGGGCCGAGACGGCGATCCCCGACCGCTTCAAGGTCTGGCAGGCTGCCGAGTCCCCCTGGGTCAAGCGGGCCCGCGCCGACCGGATCCGACGCCTCGAGCACTGGAAGGGGGAAAGCCCTGTCGAGGCGATTGCGAGGTGGATCGACGACGAACTCGAGCGATTGAAGGGCTCCGACGACACCTCGCCGCTGATGATCGTCACGATCAACCGCGGCGACGCCCGCAAGATCGTGAGACGCCAGCCCGACAGCGCCCGCAAGCTCCGCCAGGCGTGGAGAGGCAAGTTCGACGACGCCGAGACCCGGCCCGTGGGCGAACTGACCTCGGCGCTCGAAGGCCGGGGTTTCGCGATGTCCGACGTGGACGCCGCGACGATCGACGACCTGTTGCCGGTCCCCGCCGAGACCGAGCCCCGATGGAGGGCACGCCGCGCCGCCACCGAGGTCGCGCTCGACCCCTCCTGCAAGTTCGTCCAGTACCAGGGACTCGTCCTGCCCGAGGGCAAGCCCGCCGAGATGCCCGACGCCTCGGGGGCGGTCGGCGGGCTCCTCAAGTCGCTCCTCGGCGGAGAGGCCCAGGAGGATCCCCTGGTCGGGAAGGGCAAGGAACTCGCGGAGAAGGGGCGGGTGGGGATGCTCGTCACGAAGCTGGAAACCGCCGAAGACCTCTCTGGCGTTCGCGTCGAGATTATCCTTTACGCCCGCGTCGATGAGACCCGTTGGGAGAAGGCCACAGCCCGATTCATGACCGTGCGGGGGGACGAGATCCGCCCCAACGAGGGCGGAAACATCGGCAACGACCCGCAGGTCCAGGGCCTCTTCCGGACGATCGAGGGCCTCGGGCTCGACTTGCCCGCCGATCTCAAGCAGAAGAGCCTGAACATCGGGGCCGCCACGCAGAGGGCCCTGGGGTTGGCCAGGACCGCGATCCAGCCGGATCTCGACGCGTTGGCGTTGCCCGTCGATAGGCCGGGCCGTAACTCGAAGTGACATCCGGGCCATGACGGAAGCCGAGCCCAACTTGAGGCAGATCGCCCAAATCCCTGATGAACAGATCCGAGCTGTGGAGCCGATCAGGGTGCATCCAAGAGATAGACCCGATACAGGCGGAGGCTCTTGAAGTTCAGGAACTGGATTCCGAAATCTTCCCTAGCGATCCCGTCAGGGATCTCGCCCACGGGTTCGCCCTCTCGCAGGCTTGCCGATACATAAGCGATGGGCTCGCCAGAGTCAAACAGCTTCAGTGAGTCGGGTTCGGCCCGACCTGGCATGGGGATAACGATCCGCTCGGGTCCCAGATAATAGCGAGCGACTTCGACCTCGAAATTGCGGCCGGGAGAGGGCGAGACCACAATGAGTTTTGCATCGGGATCGCGTCCGCGGAGGTACGCGGCCGCAGACCGCCAGTCGGCTTTCCTGGGTCCGTCAGGGAAGGTGGCCATCATGCCCGTGGCGAGCATGAAGCATGGAAGCACGTAGGCGAGCACGGCCTGCGCGATCCAAGGCATGCGGGATAGTCCCCGCGCGATGAGCAGAAGATACGCCGGGGCCACGAACACGTTGTATCGCGACGGGCCAAAGACCGGATGGCCCACCCACGAGTAGGCATACAGGAACGAGGGGGGGACCACGAGCCAGATCAGCACGGGCAGGGCATTCGGCCCCGCCACCTTGTTCGTCAGGCCCGGGATCTTGCGGGAGATCAGGCCGAGGGCGATGAATGCGAGGAAGATCAGAAACAACCGCGAGTCCCCGCCCGTGAAACCGATCGGCATCCCCAGCAAGAACCTGATCGGCAGGCGTCCGGAAGTGAACTCGGGGGCGTGGTCGAAGTAGCGAGGGAGCCAGGGCATCACGGCGAGGCCCACGAAACCGTGCACGATCGCCCATTTCTTGACGCTCAACCCCGAACGATTTCGATCGGCGAAGCTCGCGATCGCCAGCGAGGCGGCCATGAGCATCCCGAGCGGGTGCGTATAGATCAACGCGACCACGCTCCCCGCGTAGAGCATGAGTCGCCAACGGGTTACGCCGTCTCGAAGGGCTAGCAAGCTCCACCATGCCCCGCACGCCACCAGGGTGAGCATCGCGTACATCCGGACTTCGAACGAGTACTCGATGAGCAGCGGGCTCGTGGCCGCGAGCAGGGCGGCCCAGAGTCCGGTCCCGGTCGTCCCGACCCGCCTGCCGATCGCGAACAGGATCGCCACCGTGGCCACACCGAAGGTCGCACTCAGGCTGCGACCCCCGTACTCGGTGATCCCGAAGATTCTCAGCCAGACGCTCAGCAGGAGGGGATGCAACGGGGCGCGGGTGGCATCGATCTCGTCGAGCAAACGGAGCATCTCGACCGGTCCCCCGGCGCGGGCGAGCCTCATGGTCACGACCTCGTCGTACCAGAAGCTTTCGTGGCCGAGGAAGAGGAACCGCACGCCCGAGGCTAGCGCCAGGATCATCGCCAGCCCCACCCCAACGCCCCATCGCCTCCAGACCCGACCGGGACGTTGAGGTTGAGCCCCGCCCTTCGCCGCGTTATCTTGGGGCGAGACCGGCGCGGGAGGGTTTTCGCCCTCGACGACGATCGGCGGTGACGGGTCCGGAAGGGGCGATGCGATGGGTTTGTTCTCGGGGAAAAAGGGCCTGGTGCTCGGCGTCGCCAACGACTATAGCATCGCCTGGGCGATCAGTAAAAAGCTCCTCGACGAGGGCGCGGAGGTCGGCTTCACCCACCTGCCCGGTGAGAAGATGGAGCGCCGCGTGCGCAAGGTCATCCCGCCCGAGACCAGGCTCGTGACCTCGTGCGACGTGGGCAAGGACGAGGACGTGGCCCGCGTGTTCGAAGAGGCCCGCGCCACCTACGGCGACCTGGACTTCGTCCTCCACTCGATCGCCTTCGCTCCCCTTGAGGACCTCAAGGGCCCCTACGTGAATTGCAGCCGCGAAGGCTTCAAGCTCGCGATGGACATCTCGGTCTACTCGCTGGCGATCGTGGCCCGTCACGCCGCGCAGAGCATGCCCAACGGCGGGGCGATCGCCACGCTCACCTACTATGGCGGCGAAAAAGTCGTCTCGGGCTACAACATGATGGGCGTGTGCAAGGCCGCGCTCGACGCGTCGGTGAAGTACCTGGCCTACGACCTCGGCCCCAAGAAGATCCGCGTGAACGCCGTGTCGGCCGGGCCTGTGAAGACCCTGGCGGCCTCGGCCGTGGGCGACTCCGACAAACTCGCCGGACTGTACGAGGCCGTGTCGCCCATGCAGCGCAACATCGAGCGCGAAGAGGTCGGCTCGGCGGGCATGTTCCTCCTGTCGGACCTGGCCAGCGGGATCACCGGCGAGATCATGCACGTGGACTGCGGGTACAACGCCATGGGCTCGCCCGGCCGCGCGATCGAGGCCGCCAAGGAAGGCAAGGTCTGATCCGTGAACGAGGATCAGGGCGTTCGCGTGGGGATCGGCCTGATCGCACGCGATCGCCAGTACCTCATCCGGAAGCGTCCTGAAAAGCCCGGCTCACCCATGCCGGGCGTGTGGGAGTTTCCCGGAGGGAAGTGCGAGCCCGGCGAATCGGCCGAGGAGGCCGTGGTCCGCGAATGCCGCGAGGAGACGGGCCTGGACGTCCGCGTGATCGCCCTGAGGCGCAACACCAGGCACGAATACGACCACGGCCTGATCGACCTGACCTATTTTGATTGTGAGCTTGTCGAGACGAATGCCGAACCTCTGCCGGATACCGGCTTCGTGTGGGCGGAGAGTTCGGACCTCACACGCCTGACCTTTCCGCCGGCCAACGAGCCGATCCTCCGTGAACTCGCCGCCGAACAAGCCTAGCCCCGATCCCGGATGAGGGCGGATCCCATGACCGTTGCCATGAGGGCCGTGCTCGCGCTCCTGCCCCTGGCCCTTTACTGCGGGATCATGGGCCGATGGCAGATCGCTCGCAGGCCCATCGTGGTGACGGGACCTGGGGATTTTGGCCTCCTCGCCTTCGGTCTGGGCGGCCTGATCGCGTTCGGCCCCGCGGGACAATTCGTGGTCAACTCGGTGTTTCCCCGACCCGGGCTCCCGGCCTGGATGGCCGTGGCGTCTCTCGTGGGGCTGATCGCCATGGCCCTCGCGATCCCCACACGATCTCGCCTGGTGATCTACCAGATCGACTCCGAGGACCTTGCCAGGAGCCTGCAAAAGGCGCTGGGCGAGGTCGTGGGGCCCATGAACCGCACGCTCCAGGGGTACGAGCAGGAATCGACCCGCAGGGGCGTGACGGTCGATTACGGGCCGTGGTTCCGCTGCGCCGTCGTTCAATGCCACGGCGATCAGCCCGAACACCTGGCCAGAGCGATCGGAGCCCGGCTGATCGCCGAGTTCCGGAACTTGCCCGTCAACTCGCGACGCATCTCGCAGGGCCTACTCGCTCTTGCGGGATTGGTCCTTCTTGGCCTTGCTGTTGTCGCGGTGGGTTTGGTTCTTATGGCTTCCAGGATGCCGTTTTGATCTCACGAATCGCAAAACGCCAGGGCGAACCGGCTCGCGTAGATGCGGTTCGCCCTGGCGGGTTGGAATCGTTCGACTGGTCACGGACGGGAGAAGCTCAGGACTTGTCCGGCGTGCTCAAGGGGATGTTCGGCTCGCGGTCGAGCACGTTGTCCACAAGGCCGTAGTCCTTGGCTTCTTCGGGCGACATGAAGCGGTCGCGGTCGGTGTCATCCTGGAGCTTCTCCAGGGACTGACCGGTGTGCTTGCGGTAGATGCCGTTGAGTTCCTTTTTCATGCGGATGAACTCCTCGGCATGGATCACGATGTCGGTCGCGGTCCCTTCCATGCCGGCGAGCGGCTGGTGGATCATGATCCGGCTATGGGGCAAGGCGTTCCGCTTGCCCGCGGCACCCGCGGCCAGCAGCAGCGAGCCCATGCTGGCGCACTGGCCCATGCAATAGGTGGCCACGTCGCAGGGGACATACTGCATGGTGTCGTAGATGGCCATGCCGGCGGTCACGGAACCGCCGGGGCTGTTGATGTAGAGGTGGATGTCGGCCTTGTCGTCCTGATGGGCGAGGACCAGCATCTGCGCGACGACCACGTTGGCCACGTTGTCGTCGATCGCCGAGCCCAGCATGATGATGCGGTCTTGCAGCAGGCGGGAATAGATATCCATCGCCCGCTCTTCGCGGCCGCTCTTTTCAACGACGATCGGGATCAGGGGCATGTCTTTGGGTCCTTTGTCATTTGTCCCTTGTCCGTTGTCAGTCGGTTTACGTCGTCATCGGCAGAGGCTTCTCGCCGGAGCCCCCTCGGGCGTCCCTCCGGCAAGAGACCAGCGACAAATGACCAGCGACAAATAACAATTACGAGGGCTCGCCCTTCTTGGACTCGGCCGCGGGGATGTGGCCCACCACCTCGTCGACCAATCCGTACTCCTTGGCCTGGAGCGCCGAGAGGTAGCGGTCGCGCTCGGTATCCTTGGCCACGCGCTCGACCGGCTGGCCGGTGTGCTTGGCCAGGATCTCGTTGATGACCTGCTTGCTCTTGACGATCTCCTCGGCCTGGATCTCGATGTCCGAGATCTGCCCGCCCACCTGGCCATAAGGCTGGTGGATCATGACCTTGGAGTGGGGCAGGGAGTAGCGACGCCCCTTATGCCCGCCGGCCAGGAGGACCGCGGCGCCCGAGGCCGCCATGCCGATGCAGTAGGTGTTCACCGGGCAGTCGATGAACTGCATGGTGTCGTAGATGGCCAGCGTGCTGGACACGCTCCCGCCGGGGCTGTTGATGTAGAAGCTGATGCCCTGGCTGCGGTTCTCGTACTGGAGGAACAGGAACTTCATGACCAGCAGGTTGGCCGCGGCGTCGTTGATCACGCCTTCCAGGAAGATGATCCGGTTCTCCAGCAGGAGGTCGCCGAGACCCATCTGGCGCTGACGTGCGTAGTCGCGATACCGCTGGAGCTGCGGCTCGAACAGGGGGTGCTCGGAGAGCATGGCAAGATCCTCGTCTCGAACGCGAAGCCGGTAGTCACACACCCGGTGAACCACACGCAACAAGCCGGGGAGGGCGAGGCCCAGACCCGGCTCGCTCATTATAGAGCCCGGCAACGGGGAAGCGAGACCCCCTCGGCGAATCCCGAGGACGGCCCCGCTCCACCGATCCGGAGATTACTCCGCGGTCTCGGCCTTCTCCGCCGTGTCCTCGGCCTCAACTTCGGCCGCCGGGACGGCGGACTCGTCGAGGGTTTCCACGGCGGTGGCGTCGGCCTCGGCGCTCACGTCGTTAACCTTGGTGAATTCGAGGATCCGCTCGACCGTCTTGCGCTCGAGGATCTGCGTGGCCAGGCCCTCGCCCAGGCCTTCCTTCTCGATGCGGGCTCGGACGCGGCGGGGGCTCTCGTCGGTACGCTGGGCGATGGAGTAGATCTCGGCCTCGACGTCCGCGTCTTCGACCTTGATCTCTTCCGCCTCGGCGATCTTGGAGAGGAGGAAGAATTCCTTGAGGCTCTTGAGCGTGGACTCGTGGGCGTTGGCCCGAATCTCGGCCTCGCGTGCCCGGATCTCGGCGTCGCTCATGCCGGCCTGTCGCATCTCATCGACCTGGCGACGGAGCGTGGACCTTTCCTGACGGGCCACGAGGTCCGCGGGCAGGTCGAACGGGGTTTTCTCGGCCAGGGCCTCGACGATCTGACGACGCACCGACTGCTGCTGCTGGAACGCGACGCGACGCTCGAGCACTTCCTTCAGGGCCTGACGAAGCTCGGCCTCGGTTTCGAAGCCAATCGTATCCAGAAACTTCTGGTCGACCTCGGGAAGGCGGAGAGTCTTGAGGTCGTGCACGAGGATCGTCACGGCGATGTTCTGGCCGCGAAGCGCGGGGTCGGGCGATGCCGAGCCCACGGTGGCCTGGGCGTCGCGGGACTCGCCGGGCTTGGCCCCCACGAGTGCTCCGGCCAGGTCGGGGATGGTCCCGTCCTGGAATCGCAGCTCGGGCTGGAGCCGGAACTGGATCTCCTTGGCCTGGTTGAGCTGGATGCCGTCCTTGTGGAAGTTCAGGTCGGCGGTCACATAGTCGCCCACCTCGGCTGTGCCCTCGAACTTCGGCACGACCTGGGCGTAACGCTCCAGGAAGACCTTTAGCTGGCCGTCCACGTCGGGCTCGCCGATCGTGCGGACCGGGCGGCTGACCGCGAGCCCCTTGTAGATGGGCAGAGGGAAGTCCGGCTGGACCTCCACGTCCATCTCGAAGGTCATCGGGCCCTCGTCGGGCAGGGCGATGGCCTCGACGTCCAGATTGGGCTGGGCGATGGGGTTGAGCTTGTAGTCCTCGTCGATCTGCTCCAGGGTCGCCATCAAGAGCGTGCTCTTGACCTGCCCGGCGACTTCCTTGCGGAATCGCTTCTCGACGAGATTCTTGGGAGCGCGGCCGGGACGGAAGCCCGGAACGACTGCTTCCTTCTTGACGCTCCCGAGCGACTCGGCGAATTGGCGATCCACCTCAGCCCGGGCAATCGACACCTTGAGGTGCTTCTTGCAGGGGCCGGCGTCGCTGATCTGGACTTCCAGATCGAGCTTGCGTTTCTCTTCGGTCGCCGGTTCCGTGACCGTGGCGATTTCTTCTTCCCGGGTGCTCATCGACAGCTTCCTTCAGGCGAAACCGGGGGTGACGGCTTGAGCCGCCATCACGCACCCGACGCGCTTGAGCGTAAGCCGCCAGACCGGGTTTTTCGGACACTTCTCGAACCGGGCCTACCGGAACCAGAAGTATGGAGCGGGAGAAGGGATTCGAACCCTCGACAACCACGTTGGCAACGTGGCGCTCTACCCCTGAGCTACTCCCGCCGCTAGGTCCAACAATGAAAATCCTGAGGGGCTCAGTATAAACTCCTCGTTCTCTCCGTCGTCGTGACGCAAGATCGAGTATAGGGGGCCGG
>JANOBY010000322.1:0-2293 GCA_031411935.1 Planctomycetales bacterium
CCCGAGGCGGCCCGGCCCGCGGGCCTCCAGGTCAGCTCGCTCCGGTGCTTGCACTTGCATCGCCAGACCCCGGGCCTCGGCTTGCGCGATCGCAGGTGCAGGGTCTCGCACCCGGCGCAGAGCGCCTCCCAGTGGGCCGACCGCGAGGCGGTCATCGGGACGGCGGGGGCCCGGGCGGGGTCGCCGGTGTAGGCGAACACCAGCGGAGATCTCGCCACGCACCGGCAGCGATAGCCGGTCAGGCTCCTGGGCCGTCGGTAGAGGTGGGCCACGGTCCGGCAGGACGGGCAGGTGGCCTGCCAGTCGCCGGGCGTGGTGCACGCCTGGTTCGAGGTGTCGCACGCGCGGGGCGTGGCCCCCAGTCTCGCGGCGATCGCCTTCCAGGCCGGGCCATGGCCGGCCGACGGCCCCGCCATCGCGTGCGCGATCTCGTGCAGGAGCGTGTCGCGCACGCTCGCCTCGGGGCTGTTCCGGGCGTAATACTCGGCGATCTCGATGCGTTTCGTGCGGTACTTGCACACGCCCAGGCGGCGTTTCGTCCGGGCCCAGCCAAACGTCCACCCCGCGAGCCCATGCCGACGCATGAGATCGGCGGCGATGGCCTCCCACTCCGTCAACTCCATCCCCTCGCCCCCTCGGTGCAAGTCCCCCCGAAGCGTCCCCGCTGGCCTCAGGCCAGGGCCACGACCGAGATGTCCAGGTTCAGCCGGGCGCTCACCTCGTGGAGGCCGGACTCCCAGTCGGTGCCCGCCAGGCCCGGCGGGACGATGACCTCGGCCGTCATGGCGAACAGAGGGGACCCGCTCGTGGGGGCGGGCGTCGATTCCGACTCCACCGTCTCGATGCTGATCCCGTGGCCCGAGAGGTAGTGCGCGACCTCGTGGATGATCCCCTCGTGGTCCGCCCCCGTGACCTCGATCCGGTACGGGATCCAGCCCGGCCGCGACGGGATGCCCGGCTGCGCGACCGGGGTGGTCGTGATCTTGTAGCCCTGCACGCCCAGGCCGCCCAGGCCCGATTCGAGATCGGCGAACCGGTCCGAGGGCATCGACACGAGCATGAGCACGGCGAACTCGCCGCCGAGCCGGGCCATGCGGCTGGTCTCCACATTCCCGCCGCGCTGGAGCAGGAGGCCGGTCACCTCGTCGACGATGCCGATCCGGTCGGGGCCGGTCAGGGTCAGGACGAAACTCGTCTGCATGGCGTTTGTGATCCCATCCGAGGCGTTGGAGCGGAGAGCGGCCCGGAGTTATTTTACCCCCGAGCCGCCTTCGGGACCAAGCCTCCGGATCGCGTGCGTCCATGCCCCCCGCTTCCATCGGTTCACGTTGGAACGGAGCGGTCCTCTTTTCCAGGTAGGGCGTGCGTTGCGGCCCGCCAGAACTCTTCGTAGGCGGTCAACGACGCCCGCCCGACTTCTTCAGGACCGCGACGAACAAGCGGGAATCGCCGTCACAGCGATTCCCTTCCGATCGTGGCGAATTCCCCCGTGGGGAAGGCAACTCCGCCTGCCTCCAAAAAGGGATCGGGCAGGCAGAGCCCCCTGCCCCACGGGAACCTGACCGCGACGCCTGAAAGGGACCGCTCTGGACGAGATCCGCCGATTCCCGGGAGCGGCCCATCCCCCGGCGATCGGAGTCGGGGTGCCCTTCGATACTATCGGGAGGCGTGGAGCGTGTGAGCACCACCCGGGCTCGTTGACAATCCGGACCAGCACGACGGGCTCGGCCCGACGACGGGGAACCGGCTTTTCGCGAAAACGTGAATTTGCAGAACGAACCCAATTCGACCGCGCGGAATGAGGGGCGAGATCGCGTGGATCCTTCGGGGAGATAAGGCCTTAGGTCTTGACGCAGGGACGATCATGAAGGGCGTTCGACGGGAAAACGAAGCCAAAACGAACCCAAAACGAAGCCAATTTTGGGGCCTCCGACGGGAAACGAACCCATGAGGGCGGGGAACTCTGCCGCGAGAATCCGTCCCCTTGGCCGGGGCCTGGCGGGCTCGGAGTGTCCCGACCGGGATCGTCGGGTGGGACCGAACCTCTCCGCACACGATCGGCATGTTCGGAGCGGTTTGGATCCCTTTTGGACGGGAACGGAAGATTTTCGGGAAGACGGGGTAGGGATCCTGTCCTTCTTGTTCGACAGGCCCGAGCGAGATCGGGCCACGTCTCCGACCTCCGCAGATCGACACCAGGGAGAACCATCGATGAGCGCTGAGAAGATCCCGACCCCCGAGGCCCAGAACGAGGTTGTGGTCGACGATTCCGCGACCTTGCCGTCGTACTCGA
>JANOBY010000323.1:0-8776 GCA_031411935.1 Planctomycetales bacterium
GCCTCCAGGCGATCCACAACGCCGCCATGAATATCGCCGCCGGTTGCGAGGACGTGCAGATCGCCGGCGGGGTCGAGCACATGGACCACCTGCCCATGACCAAGGGGTACGACCCGAACCCGTCGCTCTTCGCCCGACACTCCGAGGCGATATTCATGGCGGCGTTGTGGATCGCCTGGAGGCTCGACGCGCACAGGCGGTTCACGGTCTCGCCCCCCACGCTGTCGGGCAGGCCCGCGATCAGGGAGGCGATCCTGGCGATGTTGAACCCCTGCTCCCCTTGCTGCTGCACGCAGCCCCAGTGCACGTCCTCGAGGTGCTTCGGGTCGATGCCCGAGCGCTCGACCAGGGCCCTAATGACGTGCGCCGAGAGGTCCTCGGCGCGGACGTCGCGATAGAGGCCCTTGTCGGCCGTGGCCCTCCCCACGGGCGTCCTCACGGCATCGATCACCACGGCGGAACTCATGGGATTATCCTCCGATCCGGGGCCGGGGGTAGAACATCTCGCCGGTCCTCGCATGACGAATCAGGGTCTCGGTCGGCTCGAACCGCTTGCCCAGCGGGGCGAGCCCCTCGACCCTCGCCAGGAGGTTGGCCGCGCCCTCGGTGTCGCACCAGCGGAGGATGCCTCCGCGGAATGGCGGGAAGCCGATGCCGAGGATCAGGCCCATGTCCACGTCGGCCGGCTCGCGGACGATCCCCTCTTCGAGCACGCGGGTCGACTCCAGCAGCATGGGCAGGAACAGGCGATCGACGATCGCCGCCGTGTCGATCTGGGCCCCCGACGAGGGGGCCCGATACTTCGCGAACATCGCGTCAAACGCCGGGTCCGCCTGGGCCTTCCCGCCCTTGCCCGCGTAGCTGCGGAACCCCGCCCCCGACTTCTTGCCGAGCCGTCCGGCCTTCAGCAGATCGAGCAGGATCGGCGTGGGGACGGCTCGGTCGGGATAGGCCTTTGCCAGCACCCGGGCCGCGAACGCCGCCACGTCGAGCCCGACCTGATCTTCGAGCGCGATCGGCCCCAGGGGCATCCCGAACCGCTCGGCCGCCGCGTCGATCGCGTCCATGGGTACGCCCTCGGCCAGCAACAAGAGGGCTTCGTTCATGTAAGGGAACAGCACGCGATTCACGAGGAACCCCGCGCAGTCGCGGACCACGATGGGCGTCTTGCGGATCGCCTTCGCCGCGGCCACCACGGTCGCCACCGTCTCGTCGCTCGTCTTCTCCCCGCGGACCACCTCGACCAGCTCCATGCGATCGACGGGCGAGAAGAAGTGCATCCCCACGAACCGCGAGGGGTCGGGCGACGCCTCGGCCATGCGCGAGATCGAGATCGTGGACGTATTGCTCGCGAGGATCGCCCCGGGCGGGAGGAGCCCGGCCAGGTCGCGGAACATGGCCGTCTTCACGGACTCGTCCTCGGTCACGGCCTCGATCACCAGGTCGCACTCGGTGAAGCGTGATTTGGAGGTGCTCGCGGTGAGGTGGGACAGCATGTTCGCCAGGTCATCGACGCTCGCCCGGCCGATCGCCATGCGGCTCTCGACCACGGTGCGCGCACGTTTCAGGCCCTCCGCGATCCGGCCGTCGTCCACGTCCACCATCGTCGCCTTCACGCCCGAGCGGGCGAACGCGGTGGCGATCCCCGCCCCCATGAACCCCGCGCCAAGGACACCGATCCGCCCTATCGGGCGAGGCTTGACAGAGGGATCGCTCACTCCGGGATCCCGTCCCAGACGTGTCTGACCGAAGAAAACGCCGATCAGGTTCGACGCCACCGGGGACCCGAATACGTCCATCGCCGCCTGGGTCTCGGCGGCGAGCCCTTCGTTCAGGGGTTTGGTCACGCCCTCGCGGATCGCCTTCAACGCCGCCACCGGCGCCGGATAGTGCCCCCTGGTCTTCGCGACGACGGCCCCCTCGGCCACCCCAAACGCGAAGGCCATGGCGTCGGGAGAGATCGCCATCGGGGCGTGCCTCGTCTCGCGAAGATGTCTCCAGGCGTCGTCTTTTCTGAGGTCTTCAAGCCGCCTTACGCCCTCGTCGATGAGCCGATCCTCGGGCACGGCGTCGAAGGCGAGGCCGATCCTGACCGCCTTATCGGCCGCGACCGGCTCGCCAGTGGTGATCATCTCCAGGGCCGCGCCCAGCCCCACCAGGCGGGTCAGTCGCTGGGTGCCGCCCCACGCCGGGATGAGCCCGATCTTGACCTCGGGCAGGGCAATTTTCGTGTGAGGGGCGCTGGAGACCAGGCGATCGTCCATGGCCAGGGCCAGCTCGGTGCCGCCCCCCATGCTGTTGCCGTCGATCAGGGCCACGGTGGGGAACGGCAAGTCGGACACCGCCCCGAAGAGCTTCATTCCGAGGCCGATCGCCTGCGCGGCCTGCTCCTTGCTGGCCACGGCGAGCATGGCCAGCTCGCCCAGGTCGGCCCCGGCGATGAACTGGCCCGGCTTTCCGCTGCGGAACAGGAGGCCTCGCAGATCCGTGCGAGCGGCGAGATTGCGGACGACCCCTCCTAGCTCGGTCAGGACCTCGCGACCGAGCGTGTTGACCTTCTTGTCGGGCAGGTCGAACGTGAGGACGGCGATCCCGTCGTCCCGTTCGTCGATACGGAAAGCATGGGCCATGATCGGCTCCTGAATGGAAGGTACAGACCGACCGGGACGCGTTCAGCCGGGGCCCGTTCCGTAGGGCATGAGGATCGCCTCGGGTGGGATCCCCGCGATCTCGTCGAAGCCGCCCTCCTCGATCGCCTGCCCCAGCTTCGTGGCGGCTCGGAAGTCGGCATCGCTCGGACGCTTGCCCGAAAGCTTGCGGCGAAGGTCGCGGCAGAGCAAGTCGGCCGCATCCTTCATGAGAGGCGACGCCTGGTCGCTCGCCCACAGGCTTGTGGCCAGGATGAGGATCTGATCCTGGAGGCGGCTCGACAGCTCGGACATCCGGCACTGACGATCCGCGAGCTTGAGCTGATGCTTGACCATCGTGGCGCTGATCTCCATCCGGGACCGACCGAGGGCGTCGGAGGCGAACTGGGCATGCGCCTTGAAATTCTCGGGCATGGCTTCCGGCCATCGCGGGTGACGCGACCCGGCGAGCATCTCGCCCGCTCGCCACTTCGCATAGGGGACGAGGGCCTTCCGCAACGCCCAGGCGTGGGCCGGGTTCGCCATGTTCGGCTGCTTGATGCCCGAAGCTTGCAGGGCCATCCCGATGGGCTCGAAATAGGCCTTTCCGTGCTCCTTGATGAGAGACTTGAAGAAGGCCATCCCCAGCATCTCGCCCTCCCCCTCGTAGATGCACGGGGCGAGATATTCGTGGACGTTATCGCCGAAGAGGTGGCCGTGCAGGAACGCGCGCCCTCCATGCGTCTTCATGAAGAGCTCGACCGCCGCCTCCTTCTGGGCCTCGCTGCCGAAGATCTTCGCGATGATGCACTCCATCTCGCCGCGATACCCCTGATCGAGGAGCCACGAGCACCAGTCGACCAGCGCATCGCACCCGGCGATCAGGGCCGCCAGCCGGCCGATCCGCCTTCGGACCAGCTCCCGGTTCGCGATCGGCTCGCCGTAGGTCCTTCGGTAGCGCGACCACGGGAGCAGGTTGGCCATCATGGTCCTCATGGTGCCCGAGGCCGCGGCGCACAGGGCCACGCGTCCGAGGTTCAAACCGTGATAGGCCACGGTCAGGCCGTCTCCGCGAGCGGGCACGAGGAGGTTCTCGCGGGGTACGCGGAAGTCGTGGAATCGCAGGCCGTTGTTATACGAATGCTTCAGCGCGTACAGGCCGTAAGAGACGACCTGGAAATGCTCGTCCTCGAACTCCGGCAGGTCGGCGATCAGGACCGACGGCTTGCCCTCGATCAGGCACACGAGCCCGACGGTGCGGCCGGGGACGGCGTTCGTGATGAAGAGCTTCTCGCCGTTGACCACGTAGTCGTCGCCGTCCAGCCTCGCGGTGGTCTTCAACGCGGTCAGGTCCGAGCCCGCGCCCGGCTCCGTGAGCGCGAAGGCGGATAGCCGCTCTCCGCTGGCGAGCCTGGGCAGGATCCGGCCCTTCTGCTCGGCCGTCCCGAAAGTTCGCAGCGGGTCGACTGCGCCGATGCACCCGTGGACCGACGCCAGGCCCGCGACGGTGGGGTCGATCGTGGCCATCCGCGTGACGAAGTGGGCAAACGCGGCGAACGGGGCCCCCTGCCCTCCGTACTGGCGATCGACCAGCAGGCCCCAGTATCCGTCGTGAGCGAGGTCGTGCAGGACCTCGTCCGACACCTTCGCGTGATCGTTGAGGAGGGTGCCCGCCGCCTTGTGCCGCTTCACGGTGGCGAGCGAGTCGTCCATCACCTTGCGGCAGGATTCGGGCACGTTCGTGGGGCTCGAGCGGAACAGATCGACGGGCAAGGTGTGCGACCACACGGCGAGGTGCGCGGGGCTGTTGCTCGTCTGGTACTGGGGGGAGAACAGGTCCTCCACCTGATCGTCGGCGCGGTCGAGCGTGCCCGTGGTGCGGGCCTCCTCGGCCGACTTGCCGCCGAGCGTGAGCGCGACCTCGACGAACGTCTTCGCTTCGGTTTCCCTGAGGTCCTGGGCCATGACGGGCTCCTTGTCTCTCAAGACGGGGGTCAGCGAGGGGGCTGCGCAAGCAGCCAATCCTCGAGGATCAAGTGTTTCAGGAACGGTGCCCGCAACAGGGCCGCGCGTTGCGGGAGGAGGCTCGCAAGCCAGGCGTTCCGGCTCACCCCGGATGCGACCCCCCGGCCCAGGCCCAGCAGGTAACGACGGTCCAGCTGCTTGTTCACGTTGTTGCTCAACCGGGCGAAGGTGGCGGGGATCAGGTTGGGCGCGGGCCCCACATGGATCACGGTCTCCACGCCCGAGGTGAGCAATCCGTCCACGGCATCCCAGAGCCTCTGGGGCCGTTCGGTCCACTGAATCAGAAGCTCACGGGGGTTGAATCCGGGCTCGCAGATCGATCCCGTGACCCCCGAGATCATCGGAGGATGGGGGGCCGGTCGCTCACCAGGGATCGCGTACAACGCGACCGCGGTCCGGTTCGGCACATTCCTCTGCCGCACGATCGGCGTATGCAGGGGCGGCCATCGATGCGGGTTGCGTCGGAACAGCACCTTCGCGGGGAGAAATTCCTTCAGGCGGGCCTCGACCCGATCGAGCGTGCGGCCCTGCCCGAGCAAAAGGGCCGTGTTCGGCGACAGGAAGGCCGAAGGGGCCACGATCCCCCGCCCCTCGCCGCTCACCGCCTCGCACAGGCGATGGACGTCCACCTCGGGCAACGAGGGAGAACGCGTGAAGAGGATCGCCATCGATGTGTCCACGGCCAGGTCGGCACAGTCCCGGCACAGGCTCAACGGGACGGGAAGGAGCTCGTCCAGGCGAAAGGTGTTGCCGAGCACCATCGCGGACATCTCGCCGACCGAGTACCCATACGCGATCCTCGCTCGACGAACGGGGACCTCAAACACCTCCTCCAGAAGGCGGAGCTGGATCATCTCCATCGAGACGATCAATGCCACGTCCTTCGGGAAATTGTCGAGGGACGTGGGGGCGGCTTCGCGGATGTAGGCTTCCAGATCGACGGCCTGGTGGAGCGTGTCGGAGGCGATCCGCGAGGCCTCGGCAAGCCCCTCGCGGACGATCGAAGCGTAGGCCGGGTGCTCGAGGAGCTCGCGGCTTCGTCCCAGGTTCTGGACGTCATAGCCGCGAAAGGCCAGCGCCGCGGTGCTGATGCGCGACCGGAGCGAGTCGGTCCCCGCCGGGGCCGGGCTCGCGGCCTCGCCCGGCAGGATAGGATTGTCGAATGCCGGCGCGCCGGGGCGTCGTCGGGCGACGCTCGCCACGCCTAACCGGCCGATCCAGCCGCCGTCTTTCATGGGAGGTGTCCGTTCCGAGGATGGAGGCCACGCCGGAGGGTCCGGCACGTCTTCCCCGAGGAAACACCGTCGATGAGCGCGAACCTGCCGACCGCCAGACGAGGGGCACGAGCCTCGCTGGACACGCCATCGACGTCACAGCTCGATGGAAAGGGCTTGCCTGCGGACGCGAAGTTGAAGACGGGACGTCCGCCACCGCTCTCTTCCGTGGGAATCATAGGACCGCATTTCGGCCAGGGGAAGGCCCCATCCGGATCACCACGCTTGAGGTTCCTTGATTTGGGGGCGGTCCCTACAATGGCCGTTGAGGTCATGAGCCGAGGGTCCGAGCCGGGGGATTGTCGCGTGGAGCCATCGCAAACCGGGGCGTACGAAGCATCGCGCCGAGGGCCCCTGCTGGATCTGCTCGAAATGCGATCCGAGGTGATCCGGCCGGGCGTGGTCGTGGTCCGCTACGAGGTCGGGCCCGATCACCTGAGGACCGGGGGCATCGCCCACGGGGGCGTGATCGCCACGCTCATGGACACCTCGCTCGGGCTGGCCGCAATCACCATGGCCCCTCACGGGCTGGACGTGGTCACGGCCCAGATCAACGTGAACTTCATCCGACCCGCCTGGCAGGGCGAACGCCTGGCCGCCCGCGCGGAGATCCGCCACGCGGGGCGCAAGACCGCCGTGGGCAACGGCCAGATCCTCAACGAGTCGGGCACGCTCGTGGCCACGGGATCGGCCACTTTCCTGTATATCCCCGCGACCGACCTGACTCGCGAGGAGGGCCGCGCATGAGCCTGGACCCCGAGGTCCTCCGCCTCCTCGAAGGCTACCGGGTGACCATCACCGTGCCCGTGTGGTGGGGCGACCAGGACGCGTTCGGCCACGTGAACAATACGATCCCCCTGCGATGGTTCGAGTCGGCCCGCATCGATTACATGGGGCGGGTTGGACTCTCGGACATGATGGCCTCGCACCGGATCGGGCCGATCCTGGCGTCGATCGCGGTGGATTACCGCCACCAGACCCATTACCCCGACACGGTCATCGTGGGCGCCCGGGTCACAAAGCTCGGCCGGACGAGCGTCTCGATGGAGCATCTTGCGGTGAGCCTCCGGCACGGGGCCGTGGTCGTCCACGGACGCTCGACCCTGGTCGTGTTCGACTACGCGAACAATCGGCCGGAGCCCATCCCCTCGCCGATCCGGGAGGCCATCGAGGCCCTGGAAGCTTGCGCCCTAAGTTGAGGCCGCGGCCTGGATTTTGCGAAAGATTGCGATATCGTGTCACTGACACCGAGTTTCATCGTAGAGTTTCTGGGGTCTTTGCTGCGAGAGTTGAGTGAGCCGATTCCCCATCCGCCTCGTCAAAAAGGGGCACGGATGGGCCGAGAACGGATCGGGCGGGAATCTCGTCGGGAATCGAGGGGGAAAAAGCATGTTCGGTAACTTCTTTGGCGCGAAAAAGCCTGCGGGTGCCGCCGCGCCAGCCCCGAAGTCCCGGCGGGTGAACATTGAGAAGCGATTCTCCATCATCGCCGAGACCGGCGCGGGCTCGATGTCGCACGTATACAAGGCGTTCGACAATGATAAGGCCCGAACCGTCTGCCTCAAGGTCCAGGACCTGGAGAAGGCGACAGCCGCCGCCGCCCGCGCGACCGCCGTGGGTCGGCTCTCGGAAGGGGACATCGGCCTCAAGATCCAGCACCCCAATGTGGTCCGCACGTTCGAGCACGGCGACACGACCAAGGGCGCCCATTACATCGTGATGGAGTTCGTGGACGGCGTGAGCCTCCAGTACACCCGACAATCGCGGGTGACAACGCTCGCCCAGAAGATCGAGATGCTCGCGCAGGCCGCCGACGGGCTCGCCGCCGTGCACGCCGCCGGGTTCATCCACCACGACATCGGTCCCAAGAACCTGCTCGTCGATCGCGAGGACAACGTCAAGCTGATCGACTTCGGGCTCACGGTCCCCAACACGCCCGCCTTCCAGCGGGGGGGGAACCGCACGGGAACGCTCCAGTACATGGCCCCCGAGGTCATCCGCCGCGAGACCAAGGACGAGAAGATCGACATCTTCGCCTTCGGCGTGATGATGTTCGAGTTCCTCTCGAACAAGCTCCCGTACGACGCGGTCGAGCCCATGGCCATGATGCGCCAGAGGATGAACGGCGAGCCCATGGACATCGGCGTGTTCCTGCCCAAGCTGCCCGACGAGTTGAAGGCCATCATCGCCAAGACCATCAAGAAGAACCCCCGCGAGCGATGGCCCTCGATGGGCCTGCTGGCCCGCACCCTTCGCGAGCTTCAGATCCCGGCCTGAGCGTGAAGGCACGTCGCAAGAGGTCGAGGCGATCCGGGTTGGGCGTGTGGTCAGGTTTTCGGTCGGCTCGCCAGCGCCATCCCCACCAGGAGCACCCCCACGCCGTTGGTGATGATCAGCGGCAAGACGGTCTTCCACATCAACCTGGCGATGAAAGACCGGAGCATGGACTGGTGTTCGGGCGAGAGCGGCTCGACCCATTCGTGCTCAACGTAAGTCAGGTCCAGGCCGAAGAGGGCCATGTAAGCCGCCCCCCATCCCATGACGAGCAGGGATGCCAGGATGTAAAGGATCGCTACCTGCCTTGCGGTTGTCATGGGACCATCCCCTCGAGCGTCCAGGAAAACTCGTCCCTCAATGAGGGAGGTAGATCGAGGTGCCAAGAAAACCGTTCACAAACGGGCACGCCCTCAGAAATGCGTGTGCTGCCGGAACTTTGACGCTTTACTCCGGGCCAAAGTGGCAAAGGCGGACTCGTCGTCCTCCGTCTTGAACGCATGCCGGGGGAGCCAGTGGAGGCCCCGATCGGCCTGGAGCAGGAACCCGGCGGGAGTCTCGACGACCAGCGGAACG
>JANOBY010000324.1:0-3141 GCA_031411935.1 Planctomycetales bacterium
TGCGGACCTGCCTGCCCCAGCGCGAATGGTCGAGCCCCTCGGCCATCGCGATCAGGCGGACGACTTCCGCAAGGGGCAGGAGCGGGAGGCTCGGGCTGGCGTCTTGCGGGGCGTAGATTCGGTCGGCCCCGAGCACCTCCACCCGAAGGGCCTTCCCGTCGAACCGCCAGACCTCGGGCACGCCCAGGGCCGCATAGATTTCCATGCGATTCACGGCGCTATGGGTCACCTCAATCTCGATGCAAAGGTCGGGCGGAGGGTCAACCTCCAGGTCAATCTTCTTGTTCCTCGCGAGGACGTAGTCGGTATGGGCCAGGTAGAAGCATTCGTCGGCCTCGAGGCCGCGCTGGGCGAGCTTGCGTTTCCAGGTCGTGGATTTCAGGTTGAGACAGGGAAGGGCAAGCTCCTCGGCGATGGTCTCGATGAGCCTCCCCATCAGCCGGCTGTACTCTTCGTGCTTGGCGCTCGGCGACATCAGTTCCAACGTCCCCTGGTTGTACGAGGCGCGGACCGGCCGATCGCCGAGGGCGTTCAGGATCGTCTCGTAGCCCTCCCACGAGATCCCGTGGAGCATGAAGCGCTGACCGGAGGCGAAAGCGTCGAGCCCTTCGGGCGCGGCCACGACCAGCCTGGGTTCTTCGGTCAGGGTCGCCATGGTCCCGCCCTCGTCGTGTCCGCACGGGCCTCTCACGATTCGCATGGTACCAGGCGGCGACATGGGAGGCCACCGGACGTTAGACTGAGGGGGAATCAGGAACACCAACGGGACCGGGAATCATAAGGTCATGCGGACGATCGTGCTGGGCTCGACCTCGGGCATCGGGAAGGCCACCGCGCTTTTACTGGCCGAGGCCGGGTCCGACGTGATCGTCCACGGGCGGCGATCCCGGGACCACGCCGAAACCGTGGCCGCCCAGTGCCGCGACCTGGGCGTGCAGTCGTCCGTCCTGATGGCCGACCTGGCCGACCCGCAGGCGGGCGACCGGCTCGTGGAGGACGCATGGAACCTCTGGGGCGGCCTGGACGCGTGGCTCCACATCGCCGGGGCCGACACCCTGACCGGCCCGGCGGCGAAGCTCCCGTTCGACGAGAAGCTGCGGATGCTCCTGGACGTGGACGTAGTCGCCACGATGAGGCTCTGCCGCGCCATCGGCCGCAAGATGAAGGAACGCGGCCACGGAGCGATCGTCACGATGGGCTGGGACCAGGCCGAGACCGGCATGGAAGGCGACTCGGGCGAGCTCTTCGCGGCGACCAAGGGCGCGATCATGAGCTTCACCAGAAGCCTAGCGGTGAGCCTCGCCCCCGAGGTCCGCGTGAACGGCGTGGCCCCCGGATGGATCAGGACCGCCTGGGGCGACAACGCCCCCGCCCCGTGGCAAGAACGCGTCATGAGAGAAACCCCCATGAAGCGCTGGGGCCTGCCCGAAGACGTGGGGCTAGCCGCCCGATGGCTCGCCGGCCCCGATTCCGGGTTCCTGACCGGGCAGATCGTCCGGATCAATGGCGGGGCGGTAAGATGAACGAAAGTCGTGTGCAACGCAAGGGAGCGAGCAGATGTTGACGGAAATCGAAGTTCGCAATTACCGAGCTTTGAGGCAGGTTTCGGCAAAGCTTCGCCCATTGAACGTGCTTGTTGGCTCCAACGACTCTGGAAAGTCGAGTTTTCTCGCTATTATTCGTCGCACAATCCAACAAACCAATGATTTTTCTGAGGCCGATCTGTGGCGAAGAGATCCGCAACATCCACTATCGGTGTCGATGCAGATCAATGACATGATGCTTGACATGATGCAATTCAACCAATCCGTCATGTATCGTCTCGGTGCCGACGAGGGACAAGGATACGCGAGCAACTTCTATTTGAATGATGGGGGCGTGCCTTTTAGTGTTGCGCAGTACCAACTCCCGGTTCACGGTGTGACAATGGAATCAAGCGGCTATCCGGACACACTGTTGCCCAAGAATTTTGAAGTTGATGGTGCAGGCGTACCAAGCTTCTTGGATTACATCTTGAGACAGGATAGGCGACTTTTTTTTGCAATTGTCGACACGATGAAGGAAATGATACCGGGGCTGGAAGACATCAAGATTGCGACACCTCATCCTTCGATTCGCCGTCTCGACCTGGTCATAGAAAATGGGCTGACAATCCAAGCCGACCAAGCTTCAGCAGGTGTAAGGCTGCTTATTTTCTTTATATCCATAGCATTCCATCCGTCTCCGCCGAGGCTTATCCTGCTTGAGGAGCCGGAGACCGGTCTTCATCCGAGACGCCTCGGCGAGGTCATGACAATTTTGAGGCGTATGACGCAAGGGGACTTTGGCGGCCACCCCACCCAAGTCGTTCTGACAACTCACTCCCCATATCTTTTGGATTGCGTTGATTTGGATGTCGACCAAGTTCTCGTCTTCCGTCGCGAATCCGATGGAAGCCGAACCGCCGAGGCCGCTGACCATGAGCGGTTGAAGCTATTCTTGGATGAATTTATGCTCGGTGAAGTCTGGTTCAATCAGGGTGAGGAAGGGCTGGTGACAAAGAAGTAATGATCAATATCAATATTGTCGGCGATGGGCCCCGCGATGCTGCCACCGTGCCCTATCTGATGAAAAGCTTGCTCGGCGTCGAGGTTGCTGCCGAGTTTGAGCCATGGGCTCGGTTGAATACTCGGGGCGGTTATCCAGGCAAAGTGCTGTTTGCAATCCTCCAGGCAAGGGATGCCGAGAAGGATGGGCTTGTTGCGCTGGTAGATACGGATAAGGCCCCAAAACGAGGTCGGTTGAAAGAATTGCAGGAGGGTCGCGAGAAGGACCGTATGAAGCGGGCACCGTTCCCGACCGCATTGGGCGAAGCAGTTCCGCACGGTGAGGCATGGTTGCTCGATGACCCTGTCGCCGTGAGGCAATCGCTCTCGCTGTCCAACGACCTGAAAATCGCCACGATTAGAAATACAAATTCGCCGAAAGAGACACTAACGGCGCTCATCAATCAGAGCGTTCGAAGGGGCGAAAATATGATGGAGGTGCTAGCCGAGATTGCCAAGGCGGTACGACCTAATCGCTACCAACACGCTAGCGAAACTGGATTTCGCGGCCTGGAAGAGGATTTGCGAACCGAGTTTGGTCCTCTCCTGAAGCGTG
>JANOBY010000325.1:0-7994 GCA_031411935.1 Planctomycetales bacterium
CGTGACCACCCGCACCGGTTTCTCCCTCGGCCGCCCGCTCGCGGGTTTGGCCCTGGTCTTTGTGGCGCTGATGGCCCTCTAAACGTGGCCCGCGCCCAACGACCCCGAGTGGTCGGGCAAGGCGAGGCTCCAGTCCGGCCAGATGCTCCTGGGCGCGGGGCGATCGGCCGAGGCCGCCGCGATCTTCAGCGAGATCGAACGCGACGCGCCCGCCGGGGTCTCCCCCGAGGAGGCCCGGTTGCGACGGGCCGAGGCGCTGATCGCCCTGGGCAAGCACGACGAGGCCGAGGCGATCCTCCTGCCGCTGGTGACCAGGGGCTCGCGCGTGGTGACCCCCCCGGCCGCGCTCATGGTCGTGGGCTCGCGGATCGACCGGAGCCTGTGGGTCGAGGCCCAGCAACTGGCCGACGCCGCCATCGCCCGCGTGCCGGATTCGCCGTGGGTGGCCCGCCTGCTCTACCGGTCGGCCGAGGCCGCCGTGAAGGAAGGCAAGCCCGATGAGGCCCGCGCCCGCTTCCTGAAGGTCGCGACCGACCACCCGCGAGACGCCTGGGCCGCCTCGGCCATGCTCCGCTCCGCCAGGCTCGCGCTCGACGCCCGCGACCCCGCCGCGGCCCTGGCGATCGCCTCCGAGTTCCCCACGAAGTTCCCCGGCAACGCCCTGAAGGGGGACGCGCGGCTGATCGAGGCCAGGGCGATCCTCGCCCAGGACCGCCCGGCCGAGGCCGTGACGATCCTCGAAAGCCTGGTGGCCGACGAGAAGCCCGGCACCGACCTGGCGCAGGCCGCTTCGTATACGTTGAGCCTCGCCTACAAGGCCGCGGGCCAGCCCGAGAAGGCGCTGGCGCTGATGGAGGGCCTGGCCAAGTCGTCGTCGCCGACCGCCGCCGAGGCCCGCCTCGTGATCGGCCTGAACCTGTTCGAGGCCAAGAAATACGCCGAGGCCGCCGAGAGCCTCCAGGCCTTCCTCGCCGCGAGGCCCATGAGCGACGACTCCGCCCGGGCGCTCGCCTACCTGGCCCTGGCCCGCAAGGCGCTCGGCCAGGACGAGGCCGCGCAGGAGGCCCTGGACCGCCTCGCCCGCGACTTCCCCAGCAGCGACGCCCTTGTGAGGTCACGCCTGATCCTCGCGGAGTCGGCCCTGGAGGCCAGGCGCTACGACGAGGCCGCCGCCCTGTTCGGCCCGGCCGCCGGGTCGGACGACCCGAAGTGGAAGACGCGGGCCCTCTCGGGCCTGGGCTGGGCGCAGTTGCAGGGCGGACAGAGCGAGAAGGCCGCGGCGACCTTCGCGGCGCTCCTGGCCTTCGCCCCGACGGACCCCCTGGCCGCCGACGCCGCCCTGGCGAGAGCCCGTGCCCTGGAGGCCGCGGGCAAGGCGGACGACGCCCTGGCCGCGCTCGACGTGGTGAGCACGACCTACGGCCAGTCGCCCGAGGTCCAGGCCGCGAAGGTCACGCGCTCCCGCCTCCTGGCCCGCGCCGGCAAGCCCGCCGAGGCGGCCGACGAGCTGGGCGCGTTCCTCCGCGACCATCCCAAAGCCGCGCCCGGCGGATACGCGATCGACGACCTGCTGGTCGAGTGGGGCTGGGCCCTGCACGACGCGGGCAAGCCGGCCGAGGCCGACGCCGCGTTCGCTCGCGTGCTGGCCGAGTTCCCCGAGAGCCCCCGCGCGGCCGACGCCCGAGTGTTCCTCGCCGAGTCGCTGCACGCCGCGGGCAAGCCGTCCGAGGCCGAGGCCCTGCTCGAGCCGGTCGTCACCGAGGGCTCGAAGGGCGACCCCGAGCTGGTCCAGTCCGCCCTGCTCCGCCTCGCCAAGATCGCGCTGGCCCGCGGCGATGCCCCGGCCTCCTCGGCGCGGTTCGACCGGCTCCTGCGCGAGTTCCCCGAGGGCAAGTACACGATCGAGGCCCGCTTCGGCCTGGCGGAATCGGAGCTGAAGGGGGGCAAGGCCGACTCCGCCGAGGCCCGGTTCGCCGAGCTCACGCGGCTCACCGGCCCCGAGACCGCCCGCTGGGCCGAACTCGCCCGGGTCCGGCAGATCCAGTGCCTGGTGGCTTTGGAGCGCTGGGACGATGTGCTGAAGGAGAGCGACGCCCTGCTCACCCAGGCCAACGCTCTGTCGTCGGCCCCCAGGGCCGAGATCTACTACGCCCGCGGACGCGCCCTGTTCGTGAACGCCCGGTTCGACGACGCGCTGGCCGCTTACGACGCCGCGACCCTCGCCGCGCCCGGGACCGAGGTCGCCGCCCGCGCCCAGTTCATGCGGGGCGAGACCTATTTTCACGGCAAGAAGTATCCCGACGCCCTGAGGGAGTTCCACAAGACCGACCTGTCGTACCAGGTGCCCGAGTGGCAGGCCGCCGCCCTGCTGGAAGCCGGGAAGGTCTACGAGGCCCTCGGCCGCTGGACCGAGGCGGTGGACGTGTACGAAAAAATCCTCGCGAGCTTCCCCGCCGACCTCCGCATCGATCAGGTCAAAACCCGCCTGGGAGAGGCCCGGGCGAAGGCCCAGGCCCCTTCCTCGGGAGAATGAAACGTCGGCCGTCCCCCGCAAGCGGCCTCGCGGGGGACGGCACCTCGGTCAGGACGTGTATGGCCCATACACGTTGTTGCCGCTGGTCGAGGCCTTGTTCTTGAAGAACTTCGTCCTCCTGATGACCGCGGTGCCCGAGACGATGGCGATCCCCCCGCCGAGCCCCCGGCCCTCGGCCCCGGCGTTCTTGCCCGAGCCTCCCTTGCCGCCGATGGCCTGGTTGAAGCTGAAGAGGCTGTCGGACACGTCGAGCGTCCCTGGGCCGAACTGGCCGAAGGAGATCGCCCCGCCGATGCCGACCCCGCCCGCTCCGCCGGTGCCGGCGCCTCGGCCCTTGCCTCCGCGTCCTCCGAGGGCCGAGTTGGCGAGGAAGGTGCTATTAGAGACCGTCCCCCCGAAATACTCGAGGGCCCCGCCGAAGGCATCGCCGCCCTTGCCGCCGGTGCCCGAGCCGATGGCGTCCCCGCCCCGGCCCCCCACGGCGGTGTTGCCCACGAACAGCGCGTTGGTGATGGGGCCCCCGGCGAAGGCGATCGCCCCGCCCATGGCCAGGCCCCCGTCGTTGCCGGCCACGCCGTCGCTTCCGATCGCCGAGTTGCCGATGAAGGACGTGCCGTCGATGGAGGAGGAAGACCCGCCGCGGATGGCCCCGCCGTAGGCGCCGACCACGCTGAACGCGCCTACTCCTCCCGCGCCCGACACGGCCGAATTGCCGGCGAATGTCCCGCCGGTGATGGTGGTGGGGCCGAAGAGATACAGCGCGCCTCCTTCGGAAAGGCCGCCGGTGACCTTGCTGTCGCCGCTGCGGGCGAGATTCGCGAGGAAATTGGTGTCGCGGATGGTGAGGGTGGCCGCGCCGAAGCCGCTGGCCCCGGCGTAGACCGCCCCGCCCCACGCCCGGCCCCCCTGCGAGCCCGCGATGTCGTCGGCCCCGAGGGCCGCGTTGCCGACGAATTGGGAGTCCGTCAGTGAGATCGGTCCTTCGATCAACATGTAAAGGGCCCCTCCAATCGCGGCCCCGTTGAAGCCCGGGATCGCCACGCCAAACGCGCGGTTGTTCTCGAACGTCAGACCCGAGAGTGTGAGCGAGGGAGCAGGGAGCCCGAAATTGCCGGAGTTCGTGGCGAAGACGGCCCCCCCGTTCGCGTTCCCTCCGCTCGCCTCGTTGTCCACGAACACCGTGTCGGTGATCCGGTTGTCCTGCCCCCCGTCCAGGCGGACGGCGCCCCCGAAGGCGGTCTGCACGCCCTCGGCGCGATTCCCTTCAAACCTGCTGCCGTCGATGCTCACCTGGCCGAAGATCGAGTAGATCGCGCCCCCCTCAGCGAACATGGGGTCGCGGGCGACGTTCCGCGTGAAGGTGCTGTCGGTGACGGTCAGCGAGGTGTTGCCGTTCGCGATCGCCCCGCCCCGCGAGCCCGTGTTCTCGGTGAACGTGCTGCCCGAGATCGTCACGAAGTAGTTCTCCAGGGGGCCGGATCCGGCGAAGGTTGCGACGGCCGAACCCCCCGTGTTGCGGGCGAACGACGAGTCGGTGATCTCCAGCGACCCGCTCCCCGCGGTGATCGCCGCCCCCAGGCTCGCCGTGTTGTCCTCGAAGACCGAGCCGGCCACGGTCACATCCACGAAGTAACTCTGGAAGGCGCCCCCGATCCCGGGCGTGGAGTTGTTCAGGAATTGAGAATCCGTGATGCTCACGGTCACGAGCGGGTCCCCGTCGGTCGGGAACCCGAACACGTTGACCGCCCCGCCCAGGCCGAAGTTCGGGTCGGCGGTTTTGTTGTCGCGGAAGATCACGTCGTCGATCACCAGCGAGGCCCCGTTCGAGTCGATGGCCCCGCCCTGGATCGGGGCGTTCCCGTCGCGGAGCGTGAGGCCCGAGATCGCCACGTCGATCGGGTCGCCGGGCGAGGAGGGATCGGCCGAGAACTGGAAGATCCCCGAGGTGTCGTTGCCGCTGACCGTCAACGCCCCCGAGCCGGGGCCGTCGATCGTCAGGTCCTTGCCGGTCGAGGCGATCGCGCCGCCGGTCAGCGTGATCGTCTGGCCGATCAGGTCCGAATCAAATACGATCGTGTCGCCCGAGGCGGCGATCGCCACCGTGTCGCGGAGCGATCCGGGCCCGCTGTCCTGCGCGTTCAGGACGGTGAGCGTGCTCAGCAGCTCGCGCTGTTCCAGGACGTCCAGAGCCGGGGCGAATCGCGCCCGGTTCCGTCGCGTCGTTGCGTTCGTCCTCGTCATCGCTTTCGTGAATGCCCACATGGTTGCGGTCTCCGGGATGAAGTAGCGAAAAAAAGCCACATCGACACGAGGCGAGGAAGAGCGGCGCGCACGATGCCCCGCCCCAGCCCGGTGGTGGTCCCGGTCAGGGGATCGCTGCTCGCGGCGTGGGATGAAGAATCACCGCGGAGCGGGCGCGCACGTCCAGTCTCGACTCAGGGGGGCGCACCGCGATCCTCGGCCGTTCTCGAGAGATCCTCGAGTGAACGGCCCGGACGCGGGCGCCGGGGAAGCTCTCACTGCCGTCTCGAGCGGAATCGTCTCCCGATTCAGAAGGGAAAAACGACCGGGGCTTTTGACACTCACGGGCGGAAGGGGCGTCGTCACGATGAGACGCATCCATCCATCCGGGCACGAGTGGGTCCTCGCACGAAGCCACCCAAACCCAGATGCAGTTTTTGGCACGACCGAGGAGGGAAGTCAATGCTCATCTTGTTGAATTTTGATACGAAAAAAATACAACGCAGGCGGCTCCGGTGTCCGGATGATCCGAACGCCCCCGGCGGGCCGATATCAGGAGATGAGGGCGTTGTGCCCTGCCGTCCGGGGGCCCATCGCGGGGCCCGGAGGCACCACCATCGTCGCGAAGGGTCAGGACGTCCACCCATGCCAAGCCTCGCCGCGAACAAGAAGGCCGGGACCGTGACCGCGGGGCTGGCGGCCCTGCTGATCGTCGTTGGCACCGGCGCCGATGCGCGGCACCCCGCCGTGGAGTGGGCCAATCGCCAGGCCCGCGCCGCCCTGCACAGCGCGGCGGCCTTCTACGCCCGGACCCCAGCCGACGAGCGCGTGACCTGGGGCGGGCTCGCGGCCTGCGCGGTGCTGGGCCTGGGCGTAGGGGTGGAGCGGGCCTTCCGCCTGCGATGGTCGCGCGTGGTCCCCAAATCGTATAGCGGCCGGTTCCACGAGCGGTTCGTCGAGGGGAAGCTCGACCGGGGCAAGGCGCTGGATTTCTGCGAGCTGAACCCCAGCCCGATCACTCGCGTGGTGCTCGCGGCGGTCCGACGCTGGGGCCGCCCGGTGAGCGACCTGGAGCGGGGCCTGGCCCTGGCGCGTCAGGTCGAGATCGATCGCCTCAGGCGTAACGTGGGCACCCTGCGACGGATCGCCGTGCTGGCCCCGCTGATCGGCCTTCTGGGCACGCTCATGGCCGCTCATCGCGGGTTGCTGGCCCCGGGCGAGGCGGTCGCGCCGATGGTCGCCCGGTCGCTCGCGGCGTTGACCGCGGGCGTGGGGCTGGCTATCCTCAGCCTGGTGGCTTACGACGGCCTCATGGGGCGAGTCGAGGCCCTGGCCTCGACCCTCGACCGCCTGGGGGCCGAGGCCCTGGACGCGATCGCCATGCACACCCCCATCGAGCCCCGACCGTCCTCCGCAGGCGCGACCCATGCCCGGGCCTCGAAGGTCCGGGCCGAGCTGCCGAGCCACCGCCCCCTGCCGCACTCCGGCATGAGCCGCTCCGAGATTCCGCTGGAAGCGGACTGACCCCGAGGATCAGGTCATGAGGACGCCCCGAGGGATGCCGTCGCCAGGATCAGGACGCGGCCCCGGACTGGAATCCGCCTCCGCCCGGGAGGCTCGACGATCATGACCGGACCCGACACGGGGCTCGATCTCCTGCCGTTCCTGCGCCTTTTGCGGGCCGACTACGCGGTGTGGCTGAGCCTGGGGGCGGTCTCGCTCGTGCTGGGCGCGGTGGCCTGGTCGAGCTGGGGCTCGCGAAGGGCCCTGCGGAAGTGCCTGGTGCTCTCCATCGCCGCCCACGTGGGGCTGCTCGTCTACGGAGGCGGGCTCGACAGCAACGCCGGGGACGGCCCCCAGGACGACACGCCGGTCGAGCGGATCCAGGAGATCCGCGTCCTGAACGACGCCCCCTCCGACGACCCCGCGACGCCCCCTGCGCTCGGGACCTCGGGCGCCGCGATTGCCAACTGGGACAGGCCCCGCGACCTGCCCGCCGACGATCCCCGCCTGGCGATCGCCCGCCTGGACCGGGCCCCGGACCCGCTCGTCCGCTCCGCGCCCGAGGTCATCGCCCCGCCCGAGGCCCGTCCGCCCGACCTGCTCGCCCCCGAGCCCGCCACGCCCGAGGCCGAGGCCATCCCCGAGCCCGAGGTCGCCCTGGCACCCGCCCCCGTCCGCAGCGGCGAGATCCCCGAGGCCGCCCCGCCCTCCGCAGTGGCCGAGCTCGACTCCGCCCTGCCCCGGACGCGCACCGCTCGCCGGGGGGCCGAGGCGTCCCGCGCCGCGAGGGAGCCGATCGACATGGCCATCCCGCGCGACCTGGACCTGCCCTCGACCGCGCCTCCGACCGGCGATGGCCCCGAGGTCGCCGGCCTCGCCCGCCCGAGTCCCGATCGCGAGCCCGGCGAAGGCCCCCCGGCGGCGCGTCCGGCCTCGTCCGAGATCGCCATGCCCGACCTCGACCTGCGGACCCGCCCGCGACGGTCGTCGCCCTCGCCCTCGCCCGGCCGATCGACCGCCGGCCTCGCACCGGTCACGATCGCCCGCGCCGACACCTCCGGCTCAAGAAACCTCCCTTTGCCCGTTCCCGCCAACCGGGCCCTGAGCGACGTGCCCGAGGTCTACCGCGACCGGCTCGACCCCGACCGCTCGGCCCGCGCCCGCCTCGTGGGGGGCAGCGACCAGAGCGAGCAGGCGGTCGAACTTGCCCTCGACTGGCTCGCACGCCACCAGGACGCCGACGGCCGATGGAACGCCGGCAAGAAGCGCTACGCGAATGACGACGCCGACGTGCCCGGCGAGAGCAACCACACCCTGCACTGCCCGCCCGGCGACATCTGCGCCGGTGAGTGCTTCTACTACGAGGCCGACACCGCCACCACCGGCCTCGCCCTGCTCGCCTACCTGGGCGCGGGCTACACCCACCGCCAGACCGACGGCAAGTACACCGCGGTGGTGGCCAGGGGGCTGCAATATCTCCTGCTCACGCAACGCGCCGACGGCGACCTGCGGGGAGAGAGCCGCGCCGTGGGGATGTACTGCCACGCCATGGCCTCGCTCGCCCTGTGCGAGGCCTACGCGCTGACCGGCGACGAACGTCTCAGGAAGCCCGCGCAACAGGCCGTGACCTTCCTTCTGAAGGCCCGAGCGGCCGACGGCCTCTCCTGGAGGTACTCGCCCGGCTCGGCCACGGGCGACACGAGCTTGCTCGGCTGGG
>JANOBY010000326.1:0-7979 GCA_031411935.1 Planctomycetales bacterium
GGCGCGCAGCCGGCTGAATATCTCGTGCGTTATGCCGCGGACCGGGTCCGCAACGCTGGATCGGTCTGGCTGGGAGCCACACTCGCCTGCGCGGAGTGTCATGACCATAAATATGATCCCTATACCGCTCGGGACTTCTACGCCTTCGCCGCCTTCTTCGCGGACATCAAGCAAGAAGGGGTCGGCACGCCAAGGCCTTCGCTGTCCCTTCCCACTCCAGAGCAACAGGTGGTCCAGACCCGTCTCAACGCCTCGATCGGTTGGCTTGACCGCTCACGAGTGGGCTTGCGGGACCTCTCGATACTCGGGGGCTGGCGTCACTCGCTCGCGATCGCTCGTTCGCTTGCTCAAACTTCGAGGGTGCTCCTTGATCGGTCGATCCGCAAGACCATCATCACGGTGAAGGGCGAGCCTCGCGAGACCAGGATTCTCAGAAGGGGCGACTGGATGGACAAGGACGGGGAGCTTGTCCTTCCCGCAGCTCCCCGGTTCCTCAAGCCGATTGACGCCCCGGGACGGCGGGCCACCCGGCTGGATCTGGCCCGATGGCTCGTGGACCGCGACCACCCCTTCACCGCCCGCGTGGCCGTGAATCGCCTGTGGAAGCTCTACTTCGGAACCGGCCTGGCGGCAACGCTGGAGGATCTGGGCTCCCAGGGCCAGGGGCCCACTCACCCCGAGTTGCTGGACTGGCTCGCCGTCGAGTTCATGGAGAGCGGCTGGGACGTGAAGCGGATGGTGAGGCTGATGGTCACCTCGTCGGCGTATCGCCAGGCCTCCGTTGACCACGCCCATGTCCCTCCGGCTGATCCCTCCAATCGACTTTACTCGAGGCAGAATGCCTTTCGTCTTGAAGCCGAATTCGTGCGGGACAACGCCCTGGCCGCTTCCGGACTGCTTACCCGTACGGTTGGCGGGGAGAGCATCCGACCGTATCAGCCCGAGGGGTACTGGCGTTATCTGAACTTCCCGCCGCGGACCTATGTCCAGAGCGCCGGGGCGAAGCAGTATCGCCGCGGGCTCTATGTTCACCGGCAGAGGACGTTGCCCCATCCCTCGTTGCTGGCCTTCGATGCTCCGAGTCGCGAGGAATGCACGGCGAGGCGGCCGATCTCCAACACGCCTCAGGCGGCGCTGGTCCTGCTGAACGATCCGACCTTCGTCGAGGCGGCCCGAGCCCTGGCTTCGCGGTCGCTCGAACGTACGGGAGCCTCGGACCGTGATCGATTGGTCGTGATGTGGCGCCTCGCGATGGCCCGGCACCCTTCGGTAGGGGAATTGGAGATCCTGGCCGACCTGCTCCAAAAGCACAGGCGAGAGTTTCAGGCCGACACCGACGCCACCCGCCGCCTTCTGAGCGTCGGTCAACTCGGGGCTGATCCGTCGATCGAGGCCGAAGAACTGGCCGCCTGGATCTCTGTGGCCCGTGTCGTGCTCAACCTGGACGAGACGATCACGAGGGAGTAGCCCATGCGCGATCCACTCGCAGAAACCATGAAGCTCTCGCGTCGCCTGTTCCTGGGACGGTCCTCCCTGGCGCTCGGTGGGATCGCCCTCGGATCGCTCCTGGAGAACGATGCTCGGGGTGAGGATCGCAAGTCGTTGCTCGGTGTCCTGCCCTCGGTGCATGTCCCTGCGCGAGTCAAGCGGGTCATCTTCCTCTACATGGCGGGCGGACCTTCTCAGTTCGAAACCTTCGACTTCAAGCCGGAGCTGGCCCGGCTCGATGGCCGTCCCATGCCCGAGTCGTTCACGAAGGGGCAGCCCATCGCGCAGCTGCAAGGCCAGGAATTGAAGGTCCTGCGTCCCCTGACGACCTTCCGCAAGCACGGGCAATCGGGACAGGAGATCAGCGACTTCCTGCCGCACATCGCCGGGCATGCGGACGAAATCTGCATCATCCGCTCGATGCAGACCGACCAGATCAACCACGACCCCGCCCATACGTTCATGAATACGGGCACCGCGATCCAGGGACGCCCGAGCATGGGGGCCTGGATCAACTATGGGCTTGGCAGCGAGAGCGAGGACCTGCCCGGCTTCGTCGTGATGGTCTCGGACACTCCCGGAGGCCGCGACCCCCAGCCGCTCTCGACCCGCCAGTGGCATAGCGGGTTCTTGCCGGGCAGCTATCAGGGCGTCGAGTTCCGATCGGGCGGGGAGCCGATCTCGTACCTGCAACCGCCCCCCGGCGTCTCGCCCGGACGACAGAGGGATGTGGTCGACGCCGTGAACGGCCTCAACAAGCTTCGTGCCGAGAAGACCCACAACCCCGAGGTCTCCGCCAGGATCAGCCAGTACGAGCTGGCATTCCGCATGCAGACCAGCGTGCCGGGCCTGCTGGACCTCTCCGGCGAGTCGGCCGAGACCCTTGACCTGTACGGGGCCAAGGGGGCCGACGGCTCGTTTGCGGCCAATTGCCTGATCGCACGTCGCCTGGCGGAGCGAGGCGTGAGGTTCATCCAGCTCTACCATCGCGACTGGGACCACCACGGCGACCTCTCCCGCTACATGGGGCTCTGCTGCGGACAGACCGACCGGGCCACCTCGGCGTTGCTCACCGACCTGAAGCGTCGCGGGCTCCTGGAGGACACGCTGGTCATCTGGAGCGGCGAGTTCGGCCGGACACCGATGTTCCAGGGCAAGGGGAAGGAGCCGGGCCGAGACCACCATATGCGGGCCTTCTCGATGTGGATGGCCGGCGGGGGCATCCGCGGCGGGATGACCCACGGATCCACCGACGAGCTGGGCTACTCCCCCGTCGAGAACCCCGTCCACGTCCACGACCTTCAGGCCACCGCCCTCCACCTCCTCGGGATCGACCACAAGCAGCTGACCTACCGCCATCAGGGACGCGACTTCCGGCTGACCGACGTTGCCGGAGAGGTCATCAAGCCCATCCTGACATGATGCATCTTTGTGTGATCATGCGTGTCACGGTCTCTTCGGACTCCCCGGCTCGGGATAGGCCTTGGAGGCGTCGTCCAGAACGAGGACCACGTCGTTCATCTCGCCGGGGTCGGGCGGGGTGAACCGCCGGGCCCCGTTGTTCTCGAACTCGCCGATGGGGGTGGCCTTGCCGTCCCGAGGGTTGAACCACCAGGCCTTCACTTTCGGGCCCTTGATCGCGTCCATGCGGACCGAGAAGGGGCGTCCGACGGGGGCATAAACCATCGCGTAGGTGCCCTCCTCATCGCGCGTGGCGACGAAGCGATAGCGGCCGGCTCCGGGCACCGAGGTCGCCACCCGGTCGGTCACGATCACCGAGTCGTCGGGGACCCTGGTGAGGATCGGGCGGGACTCGATCAACCGTCGCGCATGTTGCATCTGGCCCGCGCCGGGCTGGAGGATGGCCTCGGACCAGGGCATGAGCGGGGCGTTGATCGGGTTACGCCCCTCTCGCCACATCTGCCAGACGGAGTGGTGGCCATACGTGTGACCGCAGGCACCGCCGAAGAGGTCCCAGTAGATCGGCCGCCGCACGTCGGAGGCGATCGAGTGCCCGAGCTCCTTCGCGTTGAAGGAGACCGGATGGTCCTCGTAGATCGGCTCGCCATCGATCACGGGCCTGGCCGGTTTCCGATCGAAGTCGGACCGGGTGTTCTCATAACGGCCGTTGTATTCGGCCACGTGCCCGTTCTGTCGCATGTGGAAGTCGAGCCAGTCCTCGTTGGGAAACCACTGCGAGGAGCCAGCGCCTCCGGGCGGGTGGAAGGTCATGAGGTGGGCGCCGCCATCCCCCCGACCAAGGCCGCGCGCCATGGCCCGGATGATCTCTTTCTGATCGTCGTTGTCGATCGGGCGGTCCCCGCCGAGGATCCAGATGACCGCCTTATCCTTGTAACGTCGGCCGAGCCATTCCCCGTACTTTTCGGCGTTGGCCGCGTTGAACAGGGGCTTTCCGTCGCGAACCTTGTCGTGCCAGTAACGGCCCCAGGTGGGCAAGAATCCGACGGTCAGCCCGAGGGAGTCCGCCCGATCGACGACGAAATCGACGTGATCCCAGTAGTCATTCTCCGGCCCGTCCTTGACCGCAGGACGCGCCGGGTCGAGGTCCACCAGCGGCAGGTGCCCGTAAGGGTTGGGGTCGGAATGCCCGTCCAGCTCGGCGATCGCCACCGCCTGGATCACGTTGTAACCCTTGCTCGCCCGGTCGCGGAGGTACACGTCGGCCTCCTCGCGACTCAGGCGATGGAACAGCTCCCAGGCCGTGTCTCCCAGATAGAAGAAGGGCTTGCCGTCCCGGTCGAGCAGGAAGTGGCCGTCAGGACTCACGCGGGTCGGTGGGCTCGCGGGGGAGGGACCCTCCGCCTGCGAAATTCCTCCCGAAGCCAGGGTTGCGAGGATCAGGAGAACGAGCTTGGCGATCGTCGGGCTCATGGATCGACCTCCGGGAGAGAGGGCCGTGTTGCAGGTCGCCATCATCGTTTCGGGGACGAGGGCCGGTTGAGCGGGGAAAGCCGGATTCGTCGTGCCATCGTCATGCCGAAGAGGGAAGGATAGCGAAGGACGGTCGGTCTGGCCAGTTCCCGTCGGAGGATCGGAGACCGTGCTGTCGATCGGGGGCACGGGTCGCGGCGTGGGGAATCGGACGGAGTCTTTTGACGAATTCCTGTCAGGACGACCTCCGGAAGTTGGGTTCGTTTTCCGTCCGGAGGCCCGAAAATGGCTTCGTTTTGGGTTCGTTTTGGGTTCGTTTTCCCTCCTGAACACGAAGAAGACTCGCCTGGGGCTGCCTTCCGTTTGGATCTAACCCATTTTCTGCAAAACAGATCCGGAAGGTCCTGGCATCTCGCTCGGGCTTCTGAATTGGGTTCGTTCTGCAAATTCACGTTTTCGCGCTTTCCGGTCTCCCCGATCGTCCAGAAGTGTCGATCTCCGGGGTCCGCGCGGACAACGAGCGAGCGGGGTGCTCGGACGTCCCACGCCTCCCGATACTATCGAAGTGCCGTCCAGCATCGATCGGCCCGCAGAGGGGCGCTCACCGAAATACGGCCTCACCACCTGCCCAGGTTGAGGAGCCGTCCAGGCCGATGCCAGGACGACCGCCCGGCCGGGTCACGATCCTTCACTCACGCCGTTCTGGGGGCGATAGACTGGGCGATCGCACGCGAAACGTTCCGGGAGACCCACTCGGGCCGCCCGGATCCGTGGCGGAGTCTCAGAGGCGCCGTTCCCTCGACGACCGATCGTCCGAATCGCGAGAGAACACGAACAACGCGTCCAGGCCAAGGCCGCCGGTGAGCGTGTCAGGCGACCCGTCGTTCAGGACGGTCGTGCTACTGACCAGGAGGAACGGGCCGTTGAGCCCGCCCGAGCTTCGACCGATCAGCCGATCCACTCGCGTGTCGTACGTGGCCGGGCCCGACCATTCCGCGAGGATGGCATCGAGCGCGACGAGATTCTGGTCGAAGGTGGTTTGTCCGCCGATCAGGACATCTTCGCCGTCACCGCCGGAGAGCCGATCGCTTCCGGCTCCCCCGAAGACGAGGTCGCGTCCCCCGTTGCCCTGGATCACATCGTTGCCGTCGCCGCCGATGAGGATGTCGTCGCTCGCCCCGCCGGTGAGCGAGTCGTTGCCGCTGAGGCCGAAGAGGGCGACCGGGACGGCGCTGGTCGAGGCGTTCAGGGCGTCGGGGAACGCCGATCCGAGGACGATCTCGGCCTGCCCGCTCATCGCGAGGGAGCCGTTGCTGCCCCCCAGGGACTGGACCTGGCCGGCCACCTGACCCAGGTTCAGCGAAACGCCGGAACCCGCGCCCGAGAAGTCGAGGGTGTCGCGTCCGGCCGAATCCTGGATGGTGACGGCCCCGCCCGTCCCGACCAGGTACACGTCGTTGCCCAGTCCGCCGTCCAGGGAATCACTCCCGGTCCCGCCGTCGAGCGAGTCGTCGCCAAGGCCTCCGCGGAGGACGTCGTTTCCGCCCCGGCCCGCCAGGGTGTCGTTGCCATCGGTGCCGATCCCCGCGTCGAATCGGTAGACGAGCAGCTCGTAAGAGCCCGTGTCGTTGTCAGGCACGGTGGAGGACGAGAAGGTGTCCACCTCCACGAAAAAGGTGCCCGAGGAGGGAAGCCGCAGGTCGAACAGGATCGAGTCCCGACTCCCCTCGAACCCATCATCGTTCACGGCCGTGGACGTGGCGTAGGTGACGAGGTTGCCGAGGGAATCGTAGAGCTTCAGGATCGAGTCGATCGGGTTCGCGATGCGTGCCAGGCCGGTCGAGAAGATCTCGAAGTTCAAGAGGTCGCCGGCGAGCCCCGAGAGGGAGTAGTAATCGCTCTCGCTGAGGCTCGTGGCGGGGTCGATGGCGATCGAGCCCGCAACAATCGCGGAGGAGACCGCGAAATCCTTCAGCGCATTCAGCCCTCGCCTGAGGGTGTTCGGGACGGCCAGGCGCGAGAGGTTCAGGGACTGGGCCGTCGCGATCGAGCGGTGCGCCGCACCCTGCTCGGCCGTGACGACCGCCGACTCGGCGATGCTCAGCTTGATCGCCTCGCGCTCGCCCAGGAAGGGGCCGGCCACGGCGTCGTCGAGGGTGGAGCCGACCGAGTCGGGCGTGGCCATCAGGTGCCAGGTGGTCTCGAACGCCCCCGAGGGGCCGGGATAGTCAGGGATCGTGCCGCCGGGGCCGGGCGGGGTGTGGATCCCGGAGCCGATCGGGCCGAAGGAATCGGCGTGCCTGAGCCCGACCAGGTGGCCGAGTTCGTGGGCGCCGATCGTCGCGGAGAGTCCCACATAAGTCTGCGTGGTGGCCGAGGGCTGGAGAGGCCCGCCGATCAGCCCATTCACGTCGATGGCGGCCGATCCGCCGAGGTTCGCGTTGCGGAAGTCGAACTCGCTGGCCTGCCCGCCCGGCTGGGGCTGGCCGTTGACCACGGGCGACTTGTTGAAGAAGAGCGTGGCGTAAGTCGTCCCGGTCGCCGGCCGGGTCTGGCTGAACTGGTAGTGGAAGGCCGAGTAGATCTCGGCGATCCGGGCCTGGATCGCCTCGCGGTCGGCGGTCGAGTAGACGTATTCGCCCGGGGCGGTCTCGGAGTCGAAGTCCAGGAAGACCACCTGGGTCCGGCCATCCCACGCTGCCGCCGTCCCGCCGCGGTCGTCGAGTTCATCGGTCCCCGAGAGGCGATTATTCCGGGAGTTGCCCAGGATCTGGTCGCCGAATCGGCTCCCCAGGACCGACTCGAGGCCGCTGGCCGAGGTGAGCTGGAGCGTGAGGTTGCCCGTGCTCACGACCTGAGGGGCGATCGCGGCGAGGTCGAGGGCCAGCGCCGCGGCGAAGGTGGAGAAGTCCAGTGTGTCGTCGTCCGCGTCCGAGGCCTCGTCGATCGTGTCAGACCCGAGGTTGGAACCGGCGAAGAGGTACGCGTCGTTGCCGGCCCCGCCGGCGAGCGAGTCCGAACCTGCGCCCCCGGTGATCGTGTCGTCCCCCGGCCCGCCCAGGATCGAGTCATCGCCCCCCTGGCCGTACAGGATGTCGTTGCCGTCGTCGCCGAGGATCGAGTCGTTGGCGTCGCCGCCGAAGATCACGTCATCTCCCAGGCCGCCGAGGAACGTGCCCCCGCCCGGGCCAGCGTAGATCTCGTCATCGGCCTCCCCGCCGTCGATCCGGTCGCTGACCTGGCCTCCGAAGAGGACGTCTCGCCCGCCCCCGCCGAGGATCGTGCTGCCCCCTCCGCCGGAGGTCGAGCTGCCCGAGACGATGGAGTCGCCCCCGCTCCCGCCATAGAGGAGGTCACCCCCTCCCCCTCCGAGGATCGTGCTACCGCCACCGGTCGAGGTGCCGGAACCGGCGACGATGGAGTCTCGCCCGGTCCCGCCATAGAGCAGGTCCCGCCCGCCGCCTCCGAGGATGGTGCTCCCTCCGCCCGTCGAGGTTGCGGATCCTCCGACGATGGAGTCGTTGCCGGACCCGCCGTAGAGCAGGTCTCCGCCGCCCCCGCCGACGATGGTGGTGTTGCCGCTGCCTGCGACGATGGAG
>JANOBY010000327.1:0-9161 GCA_031411935.1 Planctomycetales bacterium
CGTTCGCGTGACGCCCGAGAAGCCCTCGGGCCTCATGGCCGTCCTCATGCACGACCGCGGAAAGGCGGGACTTTTCCAGGCGAACGGGGATCCCAGCCCAATCGTCCGTAGTCTTCTCGACCGTGGGATCGGTGTGGTGGGTTTTGATCCGCTTCTCGTAGGGGAATCGTTCGATGCCTTGCGACCGGCGTTCCGCCGGCCCACCACGGCCCACTATCTCACCTACAACCGATCCCTCGCCGCCGATCGGATGCGCGACCTGGCCTCGGTGATCGCCTGGACCCGGTCCGAACCCGATGCGCGGGAGGTCCACCTGATTGGCCTCGGTGCCTCGGCCCCCCTGGCGCTCCTGGCGCGTCCGAGCCTGGACGGGGTTTCGCGGACGTTCGTGGACCTGGAAGGATTCGACTATGGCGATGGATCGCAGCCCGTTGCCGAGGGGCTTCACCTGCCCGGAGTCACGCAGTTCGGCGGGCTTGCGGGGGCAGCCTCGCTTTGCAGCCCCCAGCCCTTGCTCCTCTCCCGGCCCGGCAGGACCTTCTCCTCGGATTGGCCGAAAAAGGCCTATCGACTCGACTCGGTGGAAGCGTCACTGCAGATCAAGGACTCGGCGGTGGCTCCCGAGCAGGTCGCTCGCTGGATCGAAACCGGAGATTGATCGCCCTGGGGATTAGCCCTCGCTCACGTCGAGGGCGTCTCCGGGGAGTTCCCGTCCCGGCCGATCCCGGATGAGGAATGAGTAGACGAGCGGGATCACCACGGCCGTGGCGATCGGCAGAGGGGTCCACTCCATCGGGACGTTCACGAGCACGAGGATCATCCCAAGCACTCCGCTCAGGCCAAACGTCCAGCCGGCGAGTCGGTGGGTGGAGTCCCACACCCGGTCGCTCTCCAGCGTCCAGGGCACCTTGATCCCCATCCAGGGATTGCGCCGGATCCGCCCCATAACGACTCCCATGAGCGCGAACATCACGAAGAGGCTGGCGACCAGGATCCTGGGCAGATCGACGCGGTAGCCGAGGGCCACGGCCAACGTGAGGCACTGGAGCAGGCCGAGCAACGCCGCATTCAGCACCCCGATGTACGAGAGGATTGCTGTGTTCGGGTTGGGAGCCGAGGGCGTTCGCTTGCCGACCGGAATCACGCGGAAGAAAACGGCCAGGCCGATCATAAGCCCGGGAAGGAGGAAGGCGGCCACGGTCTTATCGCCGTACCGATCGACTTCGCCCCGGAAATTCCAGTGCATCGGGATCTGTGGCGGCAGACTGGAATAGACCGCGAGGGTCACACCCAGCACGGCCACGATGATGCAGATAGAAACACGATCGCACAAGGTTTTCATGTGACAGCTTCTAAAGAAAAGTCACGAATCCGATCCAGGAGGAATGCACAGGGGTTGAATTTGCATGATGGGCACCTTGCGTTATCGTTGCAAGGTCATGCTCATGGGACGTTTTGACCATAGTCTCACCAAGATCATCCCGCCTCAAACGAATTCATTCTGTCGGGCCTAGATTTGGCTTCGTTTTGGCTTGTTACCCTTCCTTAGCGGTTAAATTCCGCCTCTCTTGTGTCTGCGGATGAAAGATGAATGCCTTTCCGGACTGCCAATGCGTCAGCCCCGTTTCGGCGTGAGGGACGGCCACATCGGGATCGTTCGGAAACAATTCAATTTCGAGTCATTGTGCTGTCCTCTGGCGCTCCAACCGTGATTCTTGCGGAAGGCTCGAAGGTCAGGGGACGGATCCGTGTACACGTGGCGAAACACCCCACCTCAGATGGAGGCCATGACAGAATCCGATCACCGGGAAGTGGCGTCGAAAGCCGTATTTTGACGCCCTCATGGGGTCTTCGCGCTTTCGGGGATCATTTCCGTGATAATGCGCGACCGACCCGGTATCCTGATCGGACCTCTCACCGCATCTCCGCACTTCCGCGATGGAGTTTCGCCTCGATGTCACGAGTCCTCAAGGTGGTCGCTCTGGGCGCCGGAGTCGCCCTCATTCCGGTCCTGAGCTCATTCGCCCAGGATGCCCCCCCGGCGGCGTCGGCCCAGCCGCAAGCCCGCAAGACCCCGGTCGCCAGCCCGACCGCAGAATCCCGCCTGATCGATAAGATCAAGGAGGAAGGCACGAAGAACTCGAAGGTCATGGAGACCCTGGACTACCTGACCAACGTGATCGGACCCCGGCTCACCGCGTCCCCGAACATGAAGCGGGCGAACAACTGGACCCGCGACAAGCTGACGGAGTGGGGCCTGAAGGACGCCCACCTCGAGGCCTGGGGCCCGTTCGGCCGCGGATGGACGCTCAAGAGCTTCAGCATGCAGGTCGTGGAGCCTCAGTGCATCCCGATCATCGCCCACCCCAAGCCCTGGACCCGAGGGCTCGACAAGGGCCCGATCGTCGGCGACGTGGTCTACTTCGAGGCCAAGAACGACGCCGAGCTGGAAACCTATCGAGGCAAGCTCAAGGGCGCGATCGTCCTGACCGCACCCACCCGCGACGTGGCGGCCCGATTCAAGTCGCAGGGCCAGAGGCTCACCGAGGCCGAGCTTCTGGAGCTTGCCGATTCGCCCGATCCCCAGCCGCGTCCCGCACGCTCGGGCTTCCAGCGCAGGATCCCCCGAGGGGCCGCGACCGGCGCCACGAGTGCGACCCTGGACTTCCTGCGCAAGAAGGATCAATTCCTGCTCGACGAGGGGGCGGCGGTCCTCGCCTCTCCCGCCCGCAGCGGTGACGGAGGGACGATCTTCGTGGACGGGATCGCGACGGTCTTGAGGCTCCCCAATGCCTCGCCCGGCCAGGCCCTGTCGGCGTATGCCAAAGATCCGGCGCCTTCGATCCCGCAGGTTGCCCTGGCCATCGAGCACTACAACCGGCTGGTCCGGTCGATCAAGCAGGGCGAGAAGCTCAAGATCGCGATCGACCTGGCCGTCCAGTTCCACGACGACGACCTCATGGGCTACAACACCGTCGCCGAGATCCCCGGTTCCGACCTCAAGGACGAACTCGTGATGCTCGGGGGCCACATGGACTCCTGGCACAGCGGCACGGGCGCGACCGACAACGCCGCGGGCGTGGCCGTTTGCATGGAAGCCGTTCGCATCCTCAAGTCGTTGAACATCCAGCCCCGACGTACGATCCGGATCGCCCTGTGGAGCGGCGAGGAGCAGGGCCTTTTCGGTTCGCGTGCCTATGTGAAGGAACACTTCGGCTCGTACGACGATAGCCCCGTGTCCTTCGCCGAGGCCGTGTACAAGAACCTGTTCATCGGCGATCGGCTCGTCCCGAAGTTTCTCCCCACGGGCGACTACGACAAGCTCTCGGCCTATTACAACCTGGACAACGGCACGGGCAAGATCCGCGGCGTTTACATGGAGGGCAACGAGGCGGTCCGCCCACTCTTCCGCAAGTGGCTTGAGCCGTTCCGCGAGATGGGGGCGTCGACCCTCACCCCATCGCCCACCGGCGGCACGGACCACATGTCGTTCGACGGAATCGGCCTGCCGGGATTCCAGTTCATCCAGGACCCGGTCGAGTACGAGACGCGCACCCATCACTCGAACATGGACACCTACGAGCGTATCCAGCCCGAGGACATGAAGCAGGCGTCCGTGATCATGGCCGCCTTCCTCTACCACACGGCCATGCGCGACGAGATGATGCCCCGCAAGCCGAAGCCGAAGCCCTGAACATCGCGAAGTTCCGCGGGAGCCCTCGTCGTTTCCTCGACGACGAGGGGCCTTCGGATCGGGATCTCAGGCCCGATCGAACCGCTCAGGGTCAAGGTCCGGCATCGCGTGGACATCGCGCCTAAGCCATGTTCGAAAGTCGTCCAGGGACTCCAGAAACCGGATCGAATCGCGAAACCGGGCTCCGAAAAAGTCTTCCCTGACGGCCATGTCTAGCATCCCACGCATGGTGTCGTAATAGCCGTCCACATTGAAGACGGCGATCGGCTTCGGGTGAAGGCCGAGCACCGACCAGGTCAGGATCTCGAAGAACTCCTCGAAGGTCCCCACGCCCCCCGGCAGGGCGAGGAAGGCGTCCCCGCGCGAGGCCATGATGGCCTTCCTCTCGTGCATGGACCCGACCACAATCAGCTCGGTCAGCCCCGCGTGGGCGATCTCGACGCCGGTGAGGTGATCCGGGATGACCCCGACCACGCGGCCACCCGCCGCGAGGGCCGCATCCGCCACACTTCCCATGAGGCCCGTCCGGCCTCCGCCATAGATGAGCGCGAAGCCCGAAACTCCGAGGAGTTGACCGACATCCTGGGCGGCCTGATCGTAGGTCCGCCTGGCCCCGGATCGGGATCCGCAGAACACGCAGACCGTTTTCGGATCGACCGGCCAGGGATCGTGACTGGTCACGCCGACGCCCCCTGAAGTTTGGACTCGGTCGTGGCGTTCAGGATCGTCAGGTAATACGCCGCCTGGAAAACGGTCGCATAGACAAGGCCCGCCCCGATCCCGATCCCCATCGCGTGGCCTCCCATCCGGTAACCCAGCATCCCCACTGCGAGCCCGGCCGAAGCGGCCCCGAGCACCACGACCAGCGCGTGCATGAGGAAGAAGATGGAAAGGGGGTTCACCTTCCTGACCCGGCCCGAGGGCAGGCCCAGCAGGGCGTTCATCTTGGCCACCTCGTAGATCAGCCCGATCCGCGTGCGGATGAGGATCAAGCTCACGAAGGCCCCGATGATCGCCAGCACGCCGAAGGTCACGGGCAAGCACCAGTACTGGATCGGTGCCAGCGGGATGATCGGCTCCACGCCGGCCGGAGCGTTCAGCAGCGCGGTTGATGCCCCGAAGAACAACGAGGCCACGAACAGGAAGATTCCCACCGAGCGGTTGCGATCGGTAATGAGCTGGTGGATCGTCCGGGACACGTGGAGGTAGCGAACTTCGGGAGACAGGGGGCGATGAGGCGCGGGCCGGAAGCCCAGGGCGGCCTCCTCGCCCTCCATCTCGATCGTGGCGAGCTTCTGGTCGACGTCCGACTCGGCGGCCACGTCGAGGCCGAGCCCTTCGGTGTGCTCGCGGCGGATGGGATCGTGCTTGTCGGCGCACTGGCCGGGCGCGGGAGGAACGGGCCCATCGGGATTCATGGTTTGTCGCCCCTGATCTACGCCTTGGAGTCGGGCCGGGTTATGATAGAAACCGCGAGGCGGTAAGCCCTTCCAGTCCGCATCCATGCGCCGCCCGCGCTTCTACACGGGGATCTTCGTCTGTGTCTTCAGAAACTTACCAGAAAGTCGCGATGTTGGGCGAAATTCCCGAAGGGGAGGGGCGGGCCTTCGAAGTCCATGACCGCATGATCGCCGTCTTCCTGGACGGTGGCGAGTACTTCGCGCTCGAGGACTCATGCCCGCATCAAGGCGCGCCTCTGTCCGACGGGATGGTTTGCGGCAAGACCGTGACCTGCTCCTGGCACGGCTGGAAGTTTGACCTCGCCGATGGCAAGTGGCTCGACAGCCCCAGGACCCGCGTGGCGAGCTATCCCGTCCGGGTCGTGGGCGATGAGATCCAGGTCGCCGTCCCCGAAGCCTGATCCCCCTCGTCCGCTTCATGCCCCTGAGGTGAGAGCATCGCCATGAAAGCCGCGTACATCGAATCCACCGGCCCGGCCGAATCCATCCGCATCGGCGACCTCATGGACCCCGAACCGGGGCCCGGGGAGGTGTTGGTCAAGGTGCACGACGTGGCCCTCAACCCGATCGACCTCTATCTCAGGTCGGGCGCGGTGGCGATGCCGCTGGCCTTCCCCTACGTGGTCGGCTGCGACCTGGCGGGCACGGTGCTGAAGCTCGGGCCCGATGCCCAGAAATTTCGCGTGGGCCAGAGGGTCTGGGGGTCGAATCAGGGACTGCTCGGGCGTCAGGGCACGTGCTCGGAGCTTTCGGTCGTTAACGAGGAATGGCTTTACTCCACGCCCGATAACGTCCCGGACCGAGACGCCGCGGCGCTCGCCCTGGTCGGTATCACCGCCCATATCGGGCTCGTCCAGTACGCCCAGGTCAAGCCCGGCGAGGTCGTTTACGTCCCCGGGGGCAGCGGCGGTGTGGGGTCGATGGTCGTGCAGATGGCCAGGGCCTGCGGTGCGCGTGTGATCACGTCGGCAGGGCATGAAGACCGAGTCCAGCTCTGCCGGGACCTCGGGGCGGACCTGGCCCTGAACTACAAGACCGACGACATCCCCGCGAAGATCCGCGAGTTCTCCCCGGAAGGGGTCGACGTCTGGTACGAGACGCAACGCGAGCCGGACCTTGAGGTCTCGATCCCCCTTCTACGCAAGCGAGGTCGGTTGGTCCTGATCGCGGGTCGGACCGCGAGGCCGATCCTTCCTGTCGGCCTGTTTTACCCCAGAAACTGCACGATCTTCGGCTTCGCCATGTTCAACTGCACGCCCGACGAACAGCGAAGCGCCGGTGAGGACATCGCGAAATGGGCCTCGGAAGGAAAACTCCGGCCCTTGATCGGCCGCGAGTTCTCCCTCGATCAGACCGCCGAGGCTCATGCGTTCCTGGAGGCCAGCACGCTCGGCGGTACGGGGACGCTCGCGGGTAAGGTCGTGATCCACATCAGCGATTAGATCGCCGTCGCCCGCCTCGCTCAGCCGTAGGAGATCGTATTCATGATCCGGATCCCGACGGCCGAGCGGAACTCGCCGCCGTCGTAGATCCACACGGCGTCGCGCCCGGCCTCCTTCGCTCGGTAGAGTGCAGCGTCGGCCTGGCGGATGAGGTCCTCGGGCCCTGAAAGCATCAGGCCCTGGGACGAGGCCACACCCACGCTCGTGGTCACACGATGACCATGAGGGTTGTAAGGCTCCTTCATGGCCAGGAGGGCTTCCCGAAACCTTTCCACGATCGCCGTGGCTCCGGGGATGTCGCAGTCGCTGGCCACGATCACGAACTCCTCTCCCCCGTATCGCGCGACGAAATCCCCCGCTCGGACGGCCTGGCTGAGAGCTTCCGCGGCCCCTCTGAGGATCGAATCCCCGGCGGCATGCCCCAGGAGATCGTTCACGGCCTTGAATCGGTCGAGGTCGGCCATGATGACCGCGAGCGACGAGCCTCTCCGCCGAGACTGGCTCCAGTCGCTCGCCAGGCGTTCGACCAGGGCATGACGATTCCCGAGACCCGTGAGGCCGTCGAGGTGGGCCCTTTGTTCCAGCAGATCCTGCGTCTGCTTCGCCCGGAGCGCCGCGCGGACGCGAGCCCGGAGCTCGATCGGGTCAAAGGGCTTGGACACGAAGTCCACGGCCCCCATGTCCAGCGCCTTGGCCTTGGCGGAGGTCGCCTCCTCGGCCGTGAGGAAGATCACCGGGATCTTCCGGGTTCGGGCCTCTTCCTTCAGATGCTCCAGGGTGACGAATCCGTCCCAGCCCGGCATGCGCAGGTCGAGTAGGATCAGGTCGGGAAGTGTACGGTACGCCTGTTCGAATCCCCTCTCGCCGTCCTCGGCCTCGACAATCGCCACCGACTCGGGGCGAAGGATGAGGGAGACCAGGCGGCGAGAGACGACCGAATCTTCGATCAAGAGCACGCGCCTTGACGGCTCTGGAATGGGCATCTTGAGCGACCTCATTCACCAGGGTTGCTCGCCTCGCGGGATCACGATCATCGAGCCCAATCTAAAGATCTCTTAGGTTACGAACAGGGACCTGCCCATCCGCGGAGCGCGGAAATCTTTCGCCCCGGGCAGGATTGGATTCAACGCCATACTCTGATTGGTGCATTCGAGCGGCACAAGGAGGACCTCCTTGAGTCTGGACGAGGCGGGCCCCGCGTGGCAAGATCCTCGCTCCACGACCTCCCACCCCCGCACTGGCCCTCCCGGACTCGCCCGATGAACCTCTTGAGCACCTATCCCGGATCGATGATGGAGGGGTTCTATCCCCAAGGTTGGGACCTCGCCCGGATCGACGCCTGCATGGAGCACCCGCCCGAGGCGGTGACCGACAGGCAACCGTGGTGGAACGACCGGTTCGAGCCGATCCCCTGTGCCAGCCTTGAAGACTTCGACGTGCAGCTTGGCCACGAAATCGCGCTGACGATCCGACGCACCCGCGAGGAGGGACGCCAGGCCGCGCTCATCCTGCCCGTAGGGCCCATGGGGATGTATCGCTGGGCGGTCTATTTCCTCAAGGAGTGGGGGACGCCCTGCGACCACGTCCACGGGTTCAACATGGATGAGTGGAGCGACCGCGACGGCACGACCCTCGCCGGGGATCATCCCGGCTCCTTCCAGAATGCCATGCAGGCGGCGTTTTACGGCCCCCTGGGCGACAAAACGGTTCCCGCTTCTCAGAGGTGGTTCGCCACGCCCGACCGGCTGGGGAGTTACGCGTCGCGGATCGCCGAATTGAAGGCGGAGGGGGCCGAGCTATCGGTCATCTTCGGGATCGGTCGCGTCTGCCATATTGCCTTCTGGGAGCCGCACTTCGCCGAGGAATTCGTCACCGTGGACGAATGGAGGTCGCAGACCCATCGCCTGGGCGCGAGGCTCCATCCGCTCACGATCGAGCAGAACGCGCTCACGAGCTTCCGCAGCCGCACCACGCTGGTCCCGGCGTTTGCGAACACGATCGGCCCGGGGCTCTTCCTCCAGGCGGATCGTATCATTGGCGGGGCCGACGGGATCTTCGGGCGAGGCATGCAGTGGCAGGGCATGAGCCTCTGGATGACCTTGCGATACGGCCCCGATTCCTGGGTGCCCAGCTCCTTCATGCCCACCCTGCCGGGCCGACTCTTCTTCATGAAGGAGCTGGCCGGTCCGCTCCAGCCGGACATGAATTGAGCCCAGGCGGGATGAAACGTCGCGAGAGCCCCTGAGGAGGACCCTCGCGATGCCTTCCCCATCTCCTCAGCGCGACGGGGCAGGCTTCTGTGCCCTCTGCCGGGCCTCGCGTTCCTCGTCCTCGAATCCTTTCCGGATGATCGCTCCGAGGTCGTCCACCTGGCCGGGTTGGGTCAGGTCCTGTCCGGCCTTGGTCACGGCGAGGAACCCGATGCACATCTCGTCGGTGGTGGCCTCGCCCCAGGTCACGTCCCTGGGCGGGTTGTTCGGATTGCGCGGGTTCCCCTTCGAGTTATCGAAGTGCGCTACCACATCCAGTGTGGTGCCCTTCTTGATGCGGAGCGGCGTCTCGAAG
>JANOBY010000328.1:0-5075 GCA_031411935.1 Planctomycetales bacterium
GGATTCAGCGTGTCGTAATACTTCGCGTAGTGGTCGGCCACGAACCCGGCGATGCGGGTCATGCTCCACACGTGCTCGAGCAATCCGCCGTTGTAGCTGTGGTGGAAATTGGTGGCCGCCTGGATCTTGCGGAACAGGGCCTCGTGCTCGGCGAGGATGTTCAGGACGACCTGGCGGATATAGGGGCACTCCACGCACTTGTCGATGCACGAGTGGATCGACCGCATGAGGTGCTCGGACTGGAACCGCGAGCTTTCGTAGAGGTCGCGGAAGTCGAAGCCGTCGGCCGCGTCCTCGTCCTCGGTCGGGCGGATGTCCAGGATGTCGATCTGGAGCCCGTACTTGGCCTTCGCCTCGGCCTTCACCTGGAGGCGATAAGGGGCGCCGTCCACCCAGGATTCGGCCTGCTTCAGGAGGCGGTGGTTGGCCCAGATCGGGGCCTCGAGCACCACGCGGCTGTCGCGGAAGTAGCACTTCAGGAACGACTCGTTCTTGTAGGTCGTCCCCCGCACCTTTCGCACGAGCGCGGCGAAGCACACGGCCTCCTGGCCGTCTTCCAGGTCCGAGAGCCTGACCACCATGGATTCGCCGACGGCCATGACTGTTCCCTCGACTTCGAAGACGGCTTGCCGATCAGCGATGCCATTCCCAGGGTGAAGTCTACCACCAAAATCGTCCCGAGGACGCGTCCCGCGCATCCACTTACGGTTCAAAGATCTATCATGTTCGCCTGTACCAGGCAAGCCGGGCCGGGAAATCTTGCGTCCCTGGCCGGGTCGAGATGCTATTTTGACACGAGACGACCGCAGAGGGTTGGACCGATCACGCTGGGGTTCCGGGATGTTTCGACTCTTCGCCTTGGCCCTGGATTCGTACGCCGGCGGCACCATGCTCATCCTGGGCAGCGTGGCCGCGGGCGTGGCCGGCCTGCTGCTGGTCCGCCGCCTCATCAACACGAGCAACCTGGTGGCGTGCCACGAGGTGGGATCGTCGCTCCTGTCGGTCGTGGGCACGCTCTACGCGGTGATCCTCGGCCTGATCGTGGTGGACGCCATGTCCAGGTTCCAGGAGGCCCACCAGGTCACCGACGGCGAGGCCAACGCCCTCACGGACCTGATCATCCTCTCCAGGCACCTGCCCGCGGAGAAGCACGCGGAGATCCATCGCAAGGCGAGGCTCTACTCGGACCTGGTGATCGGCGAGGAATGGCCGATGATGGATCACGGGCGGTTCTCCCTCAAGGCGAGGGCCGCGGCGCTCAGCCTGTTCGACTCGGTGATCGACTACGAGCCGGTCACGGAGAAGCAGAAGGCCATCTACGCGACCTCGCTGGAGGCGACCTCCGACCTGTGGAACAACCGGCGGATCCGCACGGGCATGGTCACGCTGGGCATCCCCACGCTGGAGTGGCTGGTGTTGATCGTGGGCGGGATCATCACCATCGTCTTCACCTACTTCTTCGCGCTGGAGCGCCTGCGGGTGCAGGTGGCCATGACCACGCTCGTGTCGCTGATCATCAGCCTGAACATCTACCTGGTGTCGATGTTCGGCTACCCGTTTTCGGGCGACCTGAAGGTCAGCCCGGACGGATTCCGCGTGGCCCAGAGTCTGCTCACGGACGAGGCCCTCACGAGCCCGGACGGCTCGCGCCAGGGAACCTCGGCCGGACATTGAATTCGGCCTTGGCAGGTTTCGCCGATTGCGGTAAGGTCCGCGTCATGCTGCGGATTCCGGGGACCGGAGGTCCGCGGCGGCAGCGAAGCCCACGCACCACGAGTCGTCGCCAAGGAGGGCGTTTGCCATGCGTCTCCCCATCCCGGATCGGTCCGCGCGAAGCCTCAACCGTCGCCCGCGACGCCCTGCGCTCGCAGGCCTCGAACGCCTCGAGGACCGCCGCCTGATGGCGGTGGGCATCACCGAGGTGCCCCTGGACCATGCCACGCATGAGCCCATCGTGGACGTCCTGCCCATGGCCGACGGGGGCCTCTGGTTCACCGGCTACAACGACGGCAATCGCGTCCAGAACGGCGTGTGGACCCGATCGCCCGGGGGCACGGTCTCGTCGGTCGATGCGCTCAATGACCTGCTCAACCCGGGCGAGCTGGTCGCCGGGCCGGGCGGGAAGATCTGGGTCCTCTCGGGGACCGAGGCCACCGGCGGCCACCTGACCAGCTTCGATGGGGCCTCCGCCACGCACTTCGACCTGCCGGGGCTGGGCAACTCGCTGGCCTTCGGGGCCGACGGCAACCTCTGGGTCGCCTACGGCGCCCGGGAGGGCAAGAGCAACGCGGGGATCTACTGGATCAGAGCCGACGGAGCCCTGGCGGGGGCTGCGACCCCCGGGCTCACGTCGCCGAATTCGGTGACGGGCGCAACCTTGGGGAACGTCTGGTTCGCCGACGGCGGCTCCAAAACGATCAGCCGCATGACGACCAACGGTGAGCTCTCCACGTTCTCCGCCGGAGGTGTGGCCCGCAACCTGGAGACCGGGGCCGACGGCTCGGTCTGGTACTCGACCACCATGGCCGACGGCCAGGCGGCGATCGGTCATCTCACGTTCGAAGGCAGTTCGGTCCTCTACCCGCTGGGCAAGCGCAGCGTGGTCACGAGCCTCTCGCCGAACCCCGACGGCTCGGTCTGGTACACGGATACGGGGCTCGACGTGGTCGGCAAGCTCGCCACGAACTCGCAGATCACCACGTACCCGACCCCCACCGACCGGTCCTCCCCTCGCTCGATCGAGCCCGACGGCTCGGGCGGTTACTGGTTCGTCGGCGACGATTCGCGGTTCGGACGCGTGGTGATGGACCTCGCCGAGCCCTCGATCCAGCTCGTGGGGCGGGCATTCAAGGCCAATGAGGGGCCGATCACCGGGGACCTGGTTCTTGCGTCGTTCACCACGGCCGACGTGAATGCGACCGCCGACGACTTCCTCGCCCGCGTGGACCTGGGCAGCACGATCTCGGAGTCCATCAACGGCGAGGTCCGCGCCGACGGCCCCGGCCGGTTCCTGGTCCTGGCCCCTCGCGGGACCGAGCACGCGACCGGCACCTACCTGATGACGGTCACGGTCCTCGACAAGAAGAATCGGAACGCCGTGGGGCGGGCGTCCACGCTCCTGGGCGTGGCCCAGCTCGACACGATCCTTCCGGTCATCACGCCGATGGACGTCACGATGATGGCGGGCCGCAGCACGCCCGTGGTCGTGGCGCAGGTTTTCGACGCCTACGCCAGCGGATCGCAGACGGTGGCGATCGACTGGGGCGATGGATCGGTCACGGGGGCCTCGGTCGAGGATGCCGGCCCGAACACGGTCTCCATCGGGGGCTCGCATGTTTACGCCACGCCGGGGATCTACACCGTGACCACCACGGTGCGCGACAACGGCAAGCCGGTCGTGGCCACCTCGACCGTCACGGTCGTGCCCGCCTCGGTCACGCCTGATGTGATCGTGGGCGAGAGCGTGGCGCAGGCGGTGACCGAGGCCCGGAGCTTCCGCCAGCCGCTCGTCGCGTTCCGGGTGGACGGCTTCGCGGACCTCATGCCGGGCGACTTCACCGCGACGATCGACTGGGGCGACGGCTCCGCGCCGTCCCCGGGTGCGGTCGAGGCGGTCGAGGGGGGCCGGTTCCAGGTCGTGGGCGAGCATACCTACACCTCCTCGGGGATGAAGGCCGCCGTGGTCACGATCACGCACGAGGCGACCGAGTCCTCGGTGGCGGTCCCGGCCTCGGTCCCGGTGGACCCCCGCCCCCTGCCCGATTTCGTGCCCGAAGGCCGGACGCTCTCCGCCGTTCAGGGCACGTCCATGGCCAGCGTGGTCGCCTCCTTCTCCGAGTTCACGTACCTCAGCCCGAGCGGGTACACGGCCACCGTGGCCTGGGGCGACGGCAGCGAGACGGCCGGCCTGGTGTCCTCCTACAAGGGCGAGATGGTCGTCTTCGCCTCGCACACCTACACCTCTCCGGGCCTGTTCACCTACCTCGTGACGGTCACGAAAACCGGGTTCGCCCCCGTGACGGGCGCCGGGACCGTGACCGTGCAGGCCAGCACCCCGGTGGTCCCGCCCCCCCTGCCCGTGCCCCCGGTGCCCCCATCCGCGACGGTCACCTCGGCGCGGGCGTTCTCGACCGTGAGGCGCAAGACGTCCATCGTCCTGAGCTTCTCCGGCACGGTCGATCCCGTCGGTGCGGTGGATCTCTCGCGCTATCGCGTGACCGACGCCGGCAAGGACGGGAAGCTGGGCACGGCGGACGACCGCGTGGTGAAGATCAAGGCGGCGAAGTTCGACGCCTCGAAGCGGCAGGTCACGCTCACGCCGAAGGGCCAGTTCTCGCGGAAGACCCCGTTCCGGGTGGCGGTCCGCGGCGAATCGGCCATGACGGTTGCGTGGGATCGCGCGGTCTCCTCGTCCAGGGGACGTTGATCCCACTCAGGCGACCGGGGCGGCGAACGTCAGGGTTCGCCCGCCCCCCGCGCCTTGCCGCGTCGCTATAATGTCTGCATCGAGGAAACTGGGAGGACCCTTGTGGAGGGCTTCGCGATGAGGCGATTCACTGCCGTGCTGGCAATTCTGGGCCTGTTCGCCTGCCTGAGTTGCACCGAGCTATCGATGGCCGACGACGCCCCGGCCCCGGTTGACGCTCCGCTGGAGAAGGTGATCAAGAGCGACGCCGAGTGGAGCCGGATCCTCACCCCCATGCAGTTCTGGGTGACTCGCCAGAAGGGGACCGAACGCGCCGGGAGCGGGCAGTACGCCCACTATCGCGGCAAGGGGACGTTCGCCTGCGTGTGCTGCGGGGCGACCCTGTTCGACGCCCGCCACAAGTTCGAGTCGGGCACCGGCTGGCCCAGCTTCTTCCAGCCCGTGGACCCCCAGCGGATCATGACCGAGCAGGACAACTCCATGCCCGAGATCCGCGTGGAGGTCATGTGCTCAACCTGCGGCGCCCACCTCGGCCACGTGTTCAACGACGGCCCCCGCCCCACCGGCCTGCGGTTCTGTATCAACTCCGCCGCGCTCAAGCTGGCCAAGCCCCCGGCCCCCCCCCCCGGCGGGACCCGAGGGGGAGGGG
>JANOBY010000329.1:0-3983 GCA_031411935.1 Planctomycetales bacterium
TTCCCACGCGGAGCGTGGGAACGAGTGATTTCACGCAGAGAAGCCAGAATCTGGAATCTGCCCTCCGGAATCCTCCCTCTCTGCGTCCCCTCTGCCTGAAACGCCGTTCGTTCCCGTCCACGAATTTTTTCAGACTTCTCCCGCCGGGGGGTCCGATCCGTTAAGATCGCCCGGGAGCGGTCGCTGGAAGGGGATCAGGACGGGGAGGGCGGGCCTTGAATTGCGCGACGAGCTTTGCGTGGGTGGTTCTCGCCCAGGCGGATCCCGCGGGGGGCGCGGGCAACGTCCCGGCGGCTCCGGGGGCGGTGAATGATGCGGCATCGGTCGCCATCATCTCGCTGAGGCGGTGGTTCGGCAGCCTCACGCTGAGCTCCCCCTCGTCGTTCCCGTCGCGATACGGGTTCCTCGCCTTCCTGGCGGGAATCGGCGGGCTGCTCCTGCTGGCGATCGCGGCGCAGGGGCCGCGCGCGGCGATCGGGCAGTTCCTGAACCTCCGGGGCGTGCTGCGATGCGCGGGGGAGGGCACGGCCCGGCTCAAGCGCTCGGGGCGGCTGGTGGCGATCCTCCTGGCCGCGATGGTCATCTCGTGGACGGGGTGGCAGAGCCCCATGTACAACCGGGCCGAGAAGAAGGAGGAGCTGGCCCTGGTCATGAAGTCCAAGAGCCGGCTGGAGTTCGCCGCCGAGCAGGGGAGCCTCACCGCGCTCACGCCCTTCCGCGACCTTGTGGGCCTGGGCGACACGCTGGTCCTGCTCGTGGGGGCGGCCTCGCTGGTGTTCAAGTTCTCGGCCGACCGCTGGGGCCGGTACGAGTCGCACGGCGATCGCGCCCGGTCCTCGCTCAGCGGCCTGACCACGATGTGCTGGTCGGGCGCGGGGCTCTATGCCATGTACCGGCTGGCGAGCCTGATCGTGGACAGCGAGGGGCTCCCCCCGCTCGGGGGGTGCCTGTTCGTGGAGGTGGGCGTGGTGCCCGTGCTCATGGCCCTGTCCGACGGGCTCCTGCTGGCCTGGGTGCTGGTCGAGCTGCGGGGCCGGGAGGTGGGCGACGATGAGGAGGGCTTCGACATGCCGGCGATCCTCACGCTCGTGCCGTCGGCCGTGCTCGCCTGCGTGCTGGCCATGCCGTCGCGCTATGCCGCGACGACCGCGGCGCTGGCGTACTTCCATCACCTGCCGGTGAAGCCGGGCGAGACCTCGTTCGTGCTGGACTTCCTGCGCGGATGGGGGCTGGTCGGGCTCCAGGGGGGGGCGTTCCTGACCGTGGGCGTGATCGGCGCGGCGGCGTGGTCGCCGGGGGGCTGGGGCGCCACGATGGCCACCTACGGGCGGCTCCTCCGGGCCCACGGGGGCCGGCTCGCGGCGCTCATGGCCCTGGCGGGGGTGGCGGTGGGCGCGGCGTCGGCCCTGGCCTATTACGCCGTGCTGGCCCTGCCTCAGCAGCCGTGGGTCCTCCTGGCGGCCGACAGCTACGCGCATTACGCCACCCTGCCGGTCGGGCTGGTCTTCCTCGGTGCCCTGGTCGAGCTGGCCCGGTCCGTGGCGAAAGTGCCCGAGCCGGAGATGCTCATCGAGGACGAACCCGGCAGCAACTATGCCCCTTGGGTCGCGAACCGGATCGACGCCGTCCGCACCCGTCGCGAGGGGCGGGACGACGCGCCCTGAGATTCCCAGGACAACTCGGCCTCAGGCGGATCGTCCCGCGGCGCGAGGGGACGGGGCGGTCGGGAGCCCGCGGGCACCCGGCGCGGGGTTTGCAACCATCCCCGAGGCGTTTCGCCCGCGCTTGACAGCCGAGAGGCCCGGGGGTGTAATCGATAGTGTTGGCCCGGCACCGCCCCGCGGTCGAAGCCGACCTCAACCGCGATGGCCAATCAACCGCCCGACCCTGGGCTAACCTCCGCCTCGCATCCCCGAACCAGGGGTGCCGCGTCCGCGACATTCCCCTTCCCCTTACGTCCGATTGACAATTCGGCAGGCCTCGGATCTCGAGGACTTGATCCCCACGCGCGGCCGTTCCTCCGGCAACGGACCCCGACGGCCGAGCCCTGATCTCGCGTGCGCACGCCCGACGGATCCACCGCTCAGGAGGGAGACATGCACATGTCCACAGGAACGGATTTGATTGCCATGGTCACGGCCCGCCAGGACCTGGCGGACTATCAGAAGAAGCACTGGCACGGGAGCTTCGCCGAATATCTCGACATCGTCCGCACGATGCCCCAGGTCACGCGCACCGCGTACCAGCGGCTCTACGACATGATCCTCGGATTCGGCTCCCAGGACGTGGAGACCAACAAGGAGAAGTTCACCCGCTACGCCTTCTTCGACGACCCGATCGACCACGGCCACGACGCCGTGTTCGGGCTCGACAAGACGCTCATGAACCTGGTCAACGTGCTCAAGAGCGCGGCCCACGGCTACGGCACCGAGAGGCGCGTGCTGCTCTTGCACGGGCCGGTGGGGTCGTCCAAGAGCACGATCGTGAGGATGCTCAAGAAGGGCCTGGAGCACTACTCCCGCACCGACGAGGGCGCCCTCTACACCTTCCAGTGGCGCGAGGAGGTCGAGGCCGGGTCCGAGATCTGGGTCGACTGCCCCATGCACGAGGAGCCCCTGCGGCTCGTCCCGGCCGAGCACCGCCCCGCGTTCCTCTCGGCCCTGATCGAGCAGTCCGCCCCCTGCACCTACGGGATCAGCATCGCCGGCGACCTCTGCCCGTTCTGCCGCCACACCTTCAACGAGCGCATGGCGCGTTATGAGGGCGACTGGGCGAAGGTCCTGGCCGACGTCCGCGTGCGGCGGCTCGTGCTCTCGGAGCAGGACCGCGTGGGGATCGGCACGTTCCAGCCCAAGGACGAGAAGAACCAGGACGCCACCGAGCTGACCGGCGACATCAACTACCGCAAGATCGCCGAGTACGGCAGCGAGAGCGACCCCCGCGCCTTCAACTTCGACGGCGAGTTCAACATCGCCAACCGCGGCCTGATCGAGTTCGTCGAGGTTTTAAAGCTCGACGTGGCGTTCCTGTACGACCTGCTGGGGGCGAGCCAGGAGCACAAGATCAAGCCCAAGAAGTTCGCGCAGACGGACATCGACGAGGTGATCATCGGGCACACCAACGAGCCCGAATACAAGAAGCTCCAGAGCAACGAGTTCATGGAGGCCCTGCGCGACCGCACGGTCAAGATCGACGTCCCGTACGTGACGAGGCTCCACGACGAGGTGCAGATCTACGAGAAGGACTACAACAGCCGCAAGGTCCGCGGCAAGAAGATCGCGCCCCACACGCTGGAGGTCGCGGCCATGTGGGCGGTGCTCACCCGGCTCGAGGAGCCGAAGAACGCCGGGCTCACGCTCATGCAGAAGCTCAAGCTCTACAACTGCAAGACCCTGCCCGGGTTCACCGACGACAACATCAAGGAGCTTCGCGAGGAGGCCGAGCGCGAGGGCATGCACGGGATCAGCCCCCGGTACGTCCAGGACAAGATCTCCAACGCCCTGGTGGCCCACGCCGACGAACGCTCGGTCAACCCGTTCATGGTCCTGAACGAGCTGGAGTCGGGCCTCAAGCACCACTCGCTCATCAACAGCGACGACGTGAAGAAGACCTACAAGGCGCTTCTGAACGTGGTGAAGGAAGAATACGAGGACGTCGTGAAGAACGAGGTCCAGCGCGCCATCGCGGCCGACGAGGACGCCCTCTCGCGGCTCTGCGGCAACTACATCGACAACGTGAAGGCCTACACCCAGCGCGAGAAGGTCAAGAACAAGTACACCGGCCAGACCGAGGAGCCGGACGAGCGGCTCATGCGCTCGATCGAGGAGAAGATCGACATCCCCGAGAGCCGCAAGGACGACTTCCGCCGCGAGATCATGAACTACATCGGCGCCCTCTCGCTCGACGGCAAGAAGTTCGATTACAAGACCAACGAGCGTCTCCAGAAGGCCCTGGAACTCAAGCTCTTCCAGGACCAGAAGGAC
>JANOBY010000330.1:0-1616 GCA_031411935.1 Planctomycetales bacterium
AGGAACGGGCCGGGAACAACTTCCCGTTTTGCTTCCGGTATACTCTCTGGCCTGGCGAACGGAGTGCAGCACCAGGAGGATGGCATGGGCCGCTATACGCCGGAGGTCGAGCGGGTGATGACCCGGTTGTTCGGTTCCTTGGGTGAGAGGGATCGGCGGCGCTATGCGGCCGCCGAGGCCACGAAGCTGGGCCATGGTGGAGTCGAGTACATCGCCGGCCTCTTCGGCTGCGACCCCAAGACGATTCGCCGGGGGCAGGCGGAGTTGGAGGGCACGGACGACCTGGACACCGGGCGCGTCCGAAAAAGGGGGGCGGACGGAGACGGCGGATCGTCGTCGAGCCGGCCCTCACCGAGGACTTCCTGAAGGTGCTCGAGGATCACACGGCGGGCGACCCGATGCGGGGCGATGTGAAGTGGACCAACCTGTCGCGTAAGGAGATCGCCGAGCGGATGGGCGCGTCGGGCACGACGGTGAGCCGCGACGTGGTGTCCCAGTTGCTCCGGCAGCATGGCTACCGAAGGCGCAAGGCGATGAAGAAGAAGACGATGGGCCATCATCGCGATCGCGACGCGCAGTTCGAGAAGATCGCCCGCCTGAGGAAGAAGTACCTGAAGGCCGGGTTGCCGGTGATCAGCATCGACACGAAGAAGAAGGAGTTGCTCGGGGATTTCTACCGCGAGGGCCGGATCGACGCGCAGGCGACGATCGAGACGAACGACCATGATTTCGGCAGCGCGGGCTCGGGCTTGGTGATCCCCCACGGGGTCTACGACGTGGGCAAGAACCGGGGCTTCCTGCACCTCAACACCAGCCACGACACCAGCGAACTGGCCTGCGACAGCGTCGCGGCCTGGTGGGAGGGGCACGGCCGCATGGGTTACCCCGAGGCCAAGAAGATCCTCGTCGTGTGCGACGGGGGCGGCAGCAACGGCGCGACGCGGTACGTCTTCAAGGAGGGGCTTCAGGACCTGGCGGATCGGCTCGGGATCGAGATCCGGGTGGCGTACTATCCGCCGTACTGCTCGAAGTACAACCCGATCGAGCACCGACTCTTCCCGCACGTGACGCGGGCATGCCGCGGGGTGATCTTCCGGACGCTGGAGACGGCACGGTACTACATGGCAAAGGCGAGCACTCGGACCGGCTTGACCGTGACGGTGAAGGTCCTCGACAAGGTCTACGAGATAGGCCGCAAGCGCTCCGAGGGATTCAAGGAGTCGATGAAGATCGCCTTCGACAAGGTCCTGCCCAAATGGAACTACCGCGCGATTCCCCGCCCATCATGAAACCGGGAAGTTATTCCCGGCCCGTTCCTAAGGGCTTGATGATGAGGCTTGGAATCGTTAAGACAAACCGTGTCTTGATGCGACATGCCCGACACCATCGGGTTGCTGAGACCATCGATCACTGCCGATTAACAGCGATCGTGGCCACAACATCTTGTCGCATCAAGATGTTTTGCTCGCACTAGAAAAGGGTTAACGGCGTAGACCGCCGCCGATCCGATCCCTGCCTGCCCCCGGTGCCATGCCGCCCACGTCGTCCGTAACGGCAGGACCAAGGCCGGGTCGCCCAACTTCCTCTGCCGCGGCTGCGATCGCCGCTTGGTCGCC
>JANOBY010000331.1:0-9234 GCA_031411935.1 Planctomycetales bacterium
CCTCTCGATAAACCGCACCACCCGCGATGGAGCGGAGAGACCACCCCATCCCGCGGGTTCTGGCCACGGTCCCTGAACAAGGCGAAAGCGGGATGCGGGAATCGAACCCGCGCGTATAGCTTGGGAAGCTATCAGGCTACCATTACATCAATCCCGCGTCAGTAGTGCATCCTACTCGAAAGGGGCCCGGTCGTCCAACGGGTACCGGCCGAAATTCTTGCGGAAAGCGGGGGCGGCCCGAGTGTGATTGGACCGCCCCTCGGATTCCGGATCAGGCCATGAAGCGGTCGGCGCGGCCGATCAGCTCGACGACAGGCAGGTTGTGCGGGCACGCCTTCTCCGCGGCGGCGAGGTCGGCGGACGCCAGGTCGCGGGCCTCGGGCGGGAGGGCCTGGTAGAGCGACCGGGCCTCGGCCTTCTTTCCGTAGACCGAGTAGTAACGCAGATACCGCAGGACGGTCGCCACGGGCACGCCCTTGGCGGCGGTCTCGCACAGGTTGCCGCACCCGTGGCAGTACATGTTGGCGGTTCTGGCCCTGTGCTCCTCAAGCAGCGCGGCGGCCTTCTTGTCGAGCGGCTCGACGGTGGCGGCCATGTTGTCCTTGAGCATGTCGCGGTTGGTCATCTCGCTCACGACCACGTGGAATCGCTCGTCGGCGAACACGGCCTTGATCGCGGCCTGCTCCTTCTTGAACCCCTTGGCGACGAAGTCTTCCATGGCCGAGCCCTTGCCGGCCTGCTTGAACTCGCCGGCGCCGCCCTGGGTCTTCATGGCCACCAGGCCGAGCCCGGCCTTCGACGCCTTGTCCACCGCCCGCTTGATCGCCTCAAGGTCCATCGTGCGGTAGTTGTACTGGATCATGATCTGATCCAGCCAGCCCACCTCGGCGGCGGCCTCGATCACCTCGACGAGCCCCTTGTCGTGGCACGAGAGGCCGGCGAACTTGATCTTGCCCGCCTTCTTCAGCGCCTCGAACGCCGACTTCACGGCGGGGTCCTTCAGCATCGGGATCTGCTCGGCCGAGATCCCGTGGATGAAGTAGGCGTCGGTGTAGTCGGTCTTGAGACGTTCGAGGCTCTTGTCCAGGGGCCCCTCGAACATGGCCCGGGCGCGGTCGCCCTCGGCCCTGCGGTAGCTGGAGTTCTTGGTGACGAGGTAGACGTCCTTGCGCTTCTTGGTGCGTTCGAGGACTTCGCCGATCGTCTTCTCCGAGTTGCCCTTCTCGTAGCCCTCGGCCGTGTCGATGTAGGTCACGCCCGCCGCCAGCGCCGCCTGCAAGAAGCTCGGCTGCACGGTCCAGCTGGTGCCCATGCCCAGGCGGGTGACCTGCGTGTCGGTCTTGCCCAGCTTGATCGTGGGGAACTTGTCGGCCGCGAGCAGGCTTGTGGGGGAGACCGTCGCGGCGATCGCGCCGGTGGCCGCCGTGGTCTTCAGGAACGCTCGACGGTTCCCGCCGCTCTTTCCACCGCACGGTTCGCTCATCGCGAGAGACCCCTTCCGTCAGGGACATACCGATCCGAGGGCGGCCCGGTTGGCATGCCCTTCGGGCCCATTCTGACCCGCGTTCCAGGGCAGGTCAACAAAGTTTTGATCTTCCCGGTCGGACCCTCGAAGTCGGAATGAAGGATCACGGGTGGCCCGACAGGTGCTTGAGGACGCTCGGCAACTTCTGCTTGAACGGGAAATAGCCGTGGGTCGCCAGGGGCCACAGCCGGTCGTCCCATTCGCGACGGATGGTCACCAGTTCGATCTCGTGATCCAGGAGCGAGGCGGCGAGCTCGTCCAGCCGCTCGGCCACGGGGCCCACCGGGGCGTAGGCCGTGACCAGCTTGCTCAGTCCATGCGACCGGGCCCAGGAGACGACCGCATCCTCCCACGTCCCGACCAGCCTCTCGCCGGGAACCCGCAAGTGGGCAGACGCACGGCGGATCCCATCGTCGACGGCTCCCGCAGCGAAAGTCTCGACCGCGGGGCTGACGGGCAGTGGCGATCTCCCGTGGGGCGCCGAAAGCCCCGCGACCGCCATGATCTCGGCTTCGCCCAGGGGAAGCGACTCCGGATTCAGGTCCTCCTCCGTGAGCAGGAGCCCGACTTCCCCTCTCACGGGTTCGGCACGCCGGGCCAGAGATTTGGGCGACGGCGGGTCGGGCCCCTCGACCGCGAATGCCTCGTGGGCGAACGTCTCGGTCGGCACGAACCGGCCGAGGGTGTATCGGGCGATGTTCTCGGCCGTCGCCAGGTACGTCTTGCCGCGGGTTTGCAGCCCCGCGACCCACCTCCAGGAGAGGGTGTTGGACGCGGGGTCGCCGTCGAGGAGGTGCCTCAGGAAGAAGTCCGCACCGAGCTGCCAGGGGAGCTTCAACGTGAAGATCCAGAGGCTGGCGAACCACATCCTCGCGTGGTTGTGGAGGTACCCGGTCTCGACCAACTCGCTCGCCCAGGCATCGAGGCAGACGATCCCCGATCGGCCCTGAAGGCTCGCCTCGTATCGATCCCGCAAACGCCCGTCCGTTTCGAGCGACTCCACCAGCGATCGCACGTCCTTGCGATAGGCCGTCCAGACCGACGGCCTCAGCTCCAGCCAGCCCTTCCAGTAGGTCCGCCAGAGCACTTCCTGCACGAACTTCTCCGAGGCCTGCGGGCCGTGCCGCTCGACGACCGCCCTCACGACCTCCCCTTCTAGGATCAGCCGGGATCGGATGTAGGGAGAGAGCGTCGAGATGTTCGATCGCTCGCGAGGCCCCCGATCCTCATTTCGCGCGATGGCATAATCCCGACCGGCGCGAGGGAGGAACGCTTCGAGCCGTCGAAGCCCTTCCTCGCGGGTGGGGGGCCAGGTGTCAAACTCGGCATGGGGCATCGGTCGTCCACCGTTCTTCGCGGCAGGAGCCCTCGTCGATCTTCAGCGAAAAACACGCGGGCCGCCGCCCCAAGGATGGGAGACGGCGGCTCGCGTGAGGGTGTCCGCACTGATGAGGGCTCGTCGCGAGAAGTCCGGGCGGAAGTTCTCGGGCGATCCGGATTACTTGGCGTCGGCCAGCGCCTTCTCGATGGCGCCGGTAATTTTGGCGTCTTCGGGCTTGTCGCCGGGGGCGAAGCGGGCGATGACCTCGCCCTTGCGGTTCACGAGGAACTTGGAGAAGTTCCAGGGGATGTCGCCCGCGAACTTGGGGTTGGTCTCCTTGCCGGTCAGATACTGGTAGAGCGGGTGCGAGCCCTCGCCCTTGACCACGATCTTGGAGAAGACCGGGAAGGTCACGTTGTACTTGGATTCGCAGAAGGTCTTGATCTCGGCATCGGAGCCCGGCTCCTGGGCGCCGAACTCGTTGGCCGGGAAGGCCAGGACCTTCAGGCCCTTGTCCTTGTAGGTCCCGTAGACCTTCTCGAGCCCCTTGTACTGGGGGGTGTAGCCGCACTGGCTGGCGGTGTTGACGATCAGCAGGACGTCGCCCTTGTACTTGGCGAGGTCCACGTCCTTGCCGTCGATGTCCTTCACCTTGAAGTCGAGCACGCTTTGCGCCTTCTTCGCGTCGTCGGCGAAGGTCAGGGAGGCCAGGCCGAGCATCAGGGCGGGCACGGCCCAGAGGATCGAGGGACGGACGAATCGGGTCATGGGGGCAGGCTCCAGGGGAGAGATTCCAACCGGGTGGGCACGGATCCCGTAGGATCGCAGTCCCCTCATCGTGACCGTTCCCCCCGGAAAATCAAGGGGTCAATCTTGCAGAATTGTTTCACCCGTGGCGTCATGGCTTGCTGAGGAACCCCTGCGTCTTGAGCCAGGCCTCGCACAGCTTGGGCCAGGCCTGGAACGTGGGCTCGGGGGCAATCCGGCCTTCCCAGCCCGTGCCGAGGCCGAGGCCGTGCTGCCCCTTCTCGAACACGTGAAGCTCGAACGGAACCTTCGCCTTCCGCAGGGCCATGGCGTAGCTCACGCTATTCTCGACCGGCACGGCCGTGTCGGCCAGGGTGTGGGCGAGGAAGGCCGGCGGGGTGTTCTCGTTGACCTGGGTCTCGCTCGACATGCTGTGGATCAGGTCCTTCGGGGCGTCCTTGCCCAGCAGGTTGTCCCGCGACCCTCCGTGCGTGTACTCGGCCTCGAAGGAGATTACCGGGTAGACCAGGATCGAGAGGTCGGGACGCGAACTGAACGCGTTCACGGGGTCGGCGGGCGTGGCGTCGGCGTCAACGAAGTGCGTCGAGGCCGACGACGCGAGGTGCCCTCCGGCCGAGAAGCCCATGATCCCCACGCGCTTGGGATCCAGCCCCCACTCCTTCGCCTTCGAACGCACGGTGCGGATCGCCCTCTGCGCGTCCGAGAGCGGCGCAGGGTGCTTGTACTTCGGGGCCAGACGGTACTTGAGCATCACGCCGGCCACGCCGATCGAGTTCAGCCATTCGGCGACCTGCCGACCCTCGTGCTCGGTGGCCAGGAACCCGTAGCCTCCGCCCGGGCAGATCACGACCGAGGCCCCGGTGGCCTTCTCCTTGGAGGGCAGGAACACGGTGATCGTGGGGATATCGCCGGCGTGGTTGTCGTCCCCGACCTCCTTGCCCGAGGCCCCGGGCGCCCCTTCAGGCCAGAGGGGGAAGGTCGGCGGCTCGTCGCCGCGGGCCTGGGAAGCGAGGATCATCGAAGCGCCGCACAGGGCGAGCAGGGCCGATCGCATGGGTTCGTTCCTCCGGAGAGTTTTTGAGCCAGGACTGCAACCTCGCGCCGAGTGTGTCGGGCGCGACCCGGGTTGTCAAACCCCTGGTCCCCGCATCGCCCGTGTCAGGCGAACGGCCTTCGACTGCCATTCTGGCAGCAAGCGACACCACCCGAGCGCTGCCATTTCATATGTCTTAAGTCCTTACAGAATAATCACTAATGGACGCCAATTAGCTGCTGGTATGGGCTTTGCATCGGTGCGACGACGAAGACACCATCCCGGGGACGCCAATCGTGAGCGAGTTCCCCCGGGTTGCCCGCTCGATCTGAGGAGATGATTACCGTGGCGAAGTTGTTGGCCTACGACGAGGAGGCGCGCCAAAAATTGGCCAGTGGCGTCTCGAAACTGGCCCGCGCCGTGAAGAGCACGCTCGGCCCCCGCGGTCGTAACGCCGTGATCGACAAGGGCTGGGGAGCCCCCACCGTCACCAAGGACGGCGTGAGCGTGGCCGAGGAGATCGAGCTGACCGACGCCTACGAGAACATGGGCGCCCAGCTCGTGAAGGAAGCCGCAAGCAAGACCTCCGACGCCGCCGGCGACGGCACCACGACCGCGACGGTCCTGGCCGAGGCCATCTTCAAGGAAGGCCTGAAGGCCTTGGCCGCGGGCGCCGACCCCATGGCCCTGAAGCGCGGGATCGACAAGGCCGTCCTGGCCGTGGTCGAGCACGTGAAGGGCCAGTCCAAGAAGGTCGAAGGCAAGAAGGAGATCGCCGAGGTCGCCGCCATCGCCTCGAACAATGACAAGGTCATCGGCGAGAAGCTGGCCGACGCCTTCGAGCGCGTAGGGACCGACGGCGTGATCACCGTCGAAGAGGGCAAGGGCTTCGAGACCACCGTCGACGTGGTCGAGGGCATGCAGTTCGACCGCGGGTATCTCAGCCCGCACTTCGTGACCGACGCCGATCGCCAGGAAGTGGTCCTCGAAGACCCCTACATGCTGATCTACGAAGAGAAGATCAGCTCGCCCAAGCACCTGATCCCGCTCCTGGAGCAGATCGCCCGGGCCAACAAGCCCCTGCTGATCATTGCCGAGGACGTGGAGAGCGAGGCCCTGGCCACGCTCGTGGTGAACAAGCTCCGCGGGATCCTCCAGGTCGCCGCCGTGAAGGCCCCCGGCTACGGCGACCGCCGCAAGGCCATGCTCGGCGACATCGCCGTGCTGACCGGCGGCAAGGCCATCTTCAAGGACCTGGGCATCGAGCTCGAGAGCGTCCAGCTCACCGACCTCGGACGCGCCGGCAAGGTCATCATCAACGGCGAGAACACCACGATCGTCGAGGGTGCCGGCACCCACGAGGAGATCAAGGGCCGCACCGAGCTGATCCGCCGCGAGATCACCACGACCGACAGCGAGTACGACAAGGAGAAGCTCCAGGAGCGTCTCGCCAAGCTCGCCGGGGGCGTGGCCCAGATCAACGTCGGGGCCGCAACCGAGACCGAGATGAAGGAGCGCAAGGCCCTGGTCGAGGACGCCCTGCACGCCACCCGCGCCGCGATTGAAGAAGGCGTGGTTCCCGGCGGAGGCACCGCCCTGATCCGCGCCACCGCCGCCCTGAAGGACAACCTCGGCCTCACCGGCGACGAGGCCCTGGGCGTGGCCCTGATCAAGAAGGCGCTCGAGCAGCCCGCGAGGGCCATCGCCGAGAACGCCGGGATCGACGGCGCCGTGGTCGTCTCCAAGATCCTCAAGTCCACCGACCCCAAGTTCGGCTACAACGCCGAATCGGGCGTGTGGGGCGACATGCTCGCCGCCGGGATCGTGGACCCCGCCAAGGTCACCCGATCGGCCCTGCAGAACGCCGCGAGCGTGTCGGGCCTGCTCCTGACCACCGAGGCCATCATCATCGAGAAGAAGGAAAAGAAGGCCGCCGCGGCCGGCCATGACCACCACGATCACGGCGGTGGCATGGGCGGAATGGGTGGCATGGGCGGCATGGGTGGCATGGGCGGCATGATGTAATGCAGCCCGTCCTTCCGGGGGTCGCCTGACCCCCGGGTCGTCCGGCCTCGATCCTTCGCATCCCGGTTCAATTCCTCACATTTTTCGGATAGGACTCGCAGATCATGGCTCTGAAGATTCGCCCCCTCGAAGATCGCGTTGTGGTCAAGCAGATCGAGGCTGAAGAGAAGACCGCCGGCGGGATCGTCCTGCCGGATACCGCCAAGGAGAAGCCCCAGCGCGGCCGCGTCCTGTCGGTCGGCCCCGGCAAGCTGCTGGACTCGGGCGAGCGCGCCGCCATCGGCGTGGCCGAGGGCGACGAGGTCCTGTTCGGCAAGTACTCCGGCACCGACATCAAGGTCGACGGGGAGGAAGTCAAGATCCTCCGCGAGACCGACATCCTGGCCAAGATCCTCAAGTAACAACGTAGGGTGCGTGAATTCGCACCTCTTCACGCGAATCGACGGTGCGGATCACGCACCCTACAGGAGATCCTATTCCGTGGCCAAGCAACTGCTCTTCTCCGACGCCGCCCGCCGCAAGATGTTTGACGGCGTGGATATCCTCGCTCATGCCGTGGGCACCACCCTGGGCCCGACCGGCCGCAACGTGATCCTGGCGAAGTCCTTCGGCGGCCCCACGGTCACCAAGGACGGCGTGACCGTCTCCAAGGAGGTCGAGCTCGACGACCCCTTCGAGAACATGGGCGCGAAGCTCGTGAACGTGGTCGCCTCCAAGACCTCGGACGTGGCCGGCGACGGCACCACCACCGCGACCATCCTGGCCCGCGCGATCTTCCGCGAGGGGCTCAAGAACATCACCTCGGGCGCCAACCCCACGGCCGTCCGCCGCGGGATCGAGAAGGCCGTCGAGGCCGCCGTCGAGGAGCTGCACTCCAAGATCTCCAGGCCGGTCGACTCCAAGGCCCAGATCGCCCAGGTCGGCGCGATCTCCGCGAACAACGACAAGACGGTCGGCGACATGCTGGCCGACGCCGTCGAGCGCGTGGGACGCGACGGAGTGATCACGGTCGAGGAGGGCAAGAGCGCCGTCACGACCCTGGAGTTCGTCGAGGGCATGCAGTTCGACAAGGGCTACCTCTCGCCCTACTTCGTGACCAGCCCCACGTCGATGGAGGCCATCTTCGACGAGCCGCTGATCCTGCTGCACGAGAAGAAGATCTCCAACCTCCGCGACATGATCCCCCTGCTGGAGAAGGTCTCCCAGAGCGGCCAGCCGCTGGTGATCATCGCCGAGGACGTGGACGGCGAGGCCCTGGCGGCGCTCGTCGTGAACAAGCTCCGCGGCGTGCTCAACGTGTGCGCGGTGAAGGCCCCGGGCTTCGGCGATCGCCGCAAGGCGATGCTCCAGGACATGGCCATCCTCACCGGCGGCACCGTGATCAGCGAGGACCTGGGCCAGAAGCTGGAGAACATCCAGCTCACGCAGCTCGGCCACGCCAAGCAGGTCAAGATCAACAAGGACTCGACCACGATCATCCAGGGCGCCGGCAAGCGCGAGGAGATCACCAAGCGGGTCGACCAGCTCCGCCGCCAGATCGAGGAGACGGAGTCGGAGTACGACAAGGAGAAGTTCCAGGAGCGCCTGGCGAAGATCTCCGGGGGCGTGGCCCTGATCAACGTGGGGGCCGCCACCGAGGCCGCCATGAAGGAGCTCAAGGCCCGCGTCGAGGACGCCCTTCACGCCACCCGCGCCGCCGCCGAAGAGGGCATCGTCCCGGGCGGGGGCACCGCCCTGATCCGCGTGATCCCCGCGGTCCAGAAGGTGTACGAGGAGCTGACCGGCGACGAGAAGCTGGGCGCGGCCATCGTGGTCCGGGCCCTGGAAGAGCCGATCCGCCACATCGCCAGCAACAGCGGGCATGACGGCGGGGTGGTGGCCGAGGAAGTCAAGACCCGCGAGGGCTCGATGGGCTTCAACGCCAACACGGCCGACTACGTGGACATGTTCGAGGCCGGAATCGTGGACCCGACCAAGGTCACCCGCTCCGCGCTCCAGAACGCCGCCTCGATCGCGGCCCTCATGCTCACCACCGAGGCCATGATCACCAACATCAAGGACGACGAAGAAAAGGGCGCCGCCCGGGCCGAAGGCTCGGTCCGCTAAGCTCAAATCGTCACGCAAGTCGAAAACGGCCCGGGTCGCGGACGCCTCAAGGCACCGCAGCCCGGGCCGTATCGCTGCGCGCCTGTCGGCTCTCGACCTCGGGATCCATCCGCGAGCCTCGGCACTCGCCGGCGTTACCGGCAGCGTCCAAGCACTTGTAAGGCATATACGGCACGGTTAAGTTTCATTGCGATCCTAATAAGTGCGACATGGCGGTGTTCCCGCGTTGCCTTGCCCTCTCTGAAAACCACGAGGACGTTCATGAAAAACGAACCGATGGCCGCAACTCGCAAGCTTGCAAGACTCTTTAGTGCTACTCCTGGAAGCGGGTCTGGCCGGCCGGCGGCTGGGCCACGGGCGACTGCGCCGGGGCATCGCCGATCTGGCTGCTCGTGGAGGAGCAGGCCGAAGGCCAGGTCAAATATGCCTTCAGCAACCTGCCGACGGGCACCAGCC
>JANOBY010000332.1:0-24158 GCA_031411935.1 Planctomycetales bacterium
GGGTCGCCGAACCGTTCGGCGTTCCTCCGGTTCAAAGCGCCGAGCGCGTCGAGCATCGCCCGGCGGTCGGTCCGCGAGACCCCCGGCGGGTTTTGGAGGTAAAGGACCGGGTCGCCCGAGCCCCGGAGCGCCACGCCGTTATGATTGGTGGGCAGGAACCCGCTGCTCCACATGCGCGTGAAGAGGGCCTGGCCGTTGCCCGTCTTCGGGAACGACGGGGTGAAGACCACGAACGAGGGCAGGTCGTTGCTCTCGCTGCCCAGGCCGTAAGCGAGCCAGGAGCCCACGCTGGGCTTGCCCGGGATCTCGCTGCCCGTCATCACGAAGGTGCAGGCGGGGTCGTGGTTGATCGCGTTGGTGTGCACGGATTTGACCAGCGCGATCTCGTCAACGATCTTCGCCGTATGGGGGAGCATCTCGCTGACCCAGGTCCCCGACCGGCCATGCTGGGCGAACTTGAATCGGGACGGGGCCACCGGGAACCGGGCCTGCCCGCTGGTCATGGTGGTGATGCGCTGGCCGTTGCGGATGCTGTCGGGAAGCTCCTGGTCGAAGTACTTCTGGAGCTGGGGCTTGTAGTCCCACAGGTCGATCTGGGTGGGGCCCCCGTTCATGTGCAGATAGATGATCGATTTGGCCTTCGGCGCGAAGTGCGGCAGGCCGGGCAGAGGCGGATGGACGCGGTCGGGCGAGGCGGCCAGGCCCGATCGCGGGGCGCCAAGCATCCCGAGCGCCAGGCCTCCCATGCGGATCCCCGCCCCCTGGAAGAACTGGCGGCGGGTCTGCTGTTGCAGGTAATCGTCGATCGGGCTCATCGCGGGGGGACCTCGTTCATCGCCGATCGGGGGTTCAGTTGCGGGTCACGGTCTCGTCCAGGTTCAGCAGGGTGCTTGCCACCATCGCATAGGCTGCAAGCTCGGGCTCCGGGAGGCCGGGCCGGATCGCCGAGTCGCCCGTCTTCACGAGCTTCGCGGCCGACTCGGGATCCCCCTGGAACCGCGCCAGCTCGGTCTTCCACTGGAGCTCCAGGGCGTCAAGCTCCTCGGGGTCGGCCGCCCGGGCCAGGACGACCTTCCAGGCGAAGGCGAGCCGGTCGCGTGGCGAGTCTCCGCCCTCGATCATGACCCTCTGGGCCAGGGCCCTCGCGGCCTCGAACTGCTGCACGTCGTTCATCAACTGCAAGGCCTGAAGAGGGGTGTTGCTCCGCTCTCGTCGGGCGCAGAAGAACTCGCGGCTCGGCGCATCGAAGTTCGCCATGAACGGCGGGGGGGCCGTGCGCTTGAGGAACGTGTAAAGGCTGCGCCTGTAGAGCGACGGGCCCTTGTCGGGCTCGTACGAACGCGTGTTCGAGCCCGTGAACGCGACGGGCTCCCAGATGTTGGGCGGCTGGTACGGCCGGACCCCTCGGCCGCCCATCTTGAGGCTCATCAGCTCCCCCACGAACAGGGCGTTGTCGCGGATCTGCTCGGCATCCAGGCGGAACCTTGGGCCCCGGGCATAGAGGCGGTTCTCGGGGTCCTTCTGCAACAGCTCGGGCGTGACCCGCGTGGACTGGCGGAAGGCGGCCGAGGTGACCATCATCCGCATGAGCCCCTTCACATCCCAACCGCTCTCCTGGAACGCGACCGCAAGCCAGTCGAGCAACTCGGGATGGGTGGGCGGCTCCCCCTGCGTCCCGAAGTCGAAGCTGGTCTTCACCAGCCCCACGCCGAAGACCTGCTGCCAGAATCGGTTCACGGTGACCCGCGAGGTCAGAGGATGCTCGGCGGCGACGAGCCACCGGGCCAGGTCCAGCCGCGAGGCCGAGGCCTTCGCCTTCTTCAGCGGGGGCAACGCGGCCGGCGTGCTTGGCTCGACCTTCTTGCCCGGCTTGTCGTACTGCCCTCGCATCATCACGAAAGCCTCGCGAGGCGTGTCCGTCTCCTTGAAGATGAACGTGCCGGGGATCGCGCCGTCGAGCGCGGCCCGCTCCTTCTCCAGGGTCGCCACGCGATCGATCAGGGGCGCGAACGGCGCACTCGTGGTCGCGCACACCCTCTGAAGATAGAAGCGCCGCAGGGCGTCCCGCTCGGCCTCGCTGGCCGTCGCCGCGCGGGCCTTTTCGAGCAGAGGGGCGATCTCCGGGGGCGCGTCCTTGCCGTCCTTCAACCAGGCGCGGAACGAGTGCGACACGTCGCTGGAGGGCGAGACGCCGGGGGTCGGCAGGTCGCGAGGATCTATGTAGCTGATCGCCTGGAACGCAGCTTCGAGGTTCGCGCGGGCCTCGGCGAGGCTTTTCGTGAGGTCCTCAAGCTTCTGCGTCTCGGCCGCGGTCGGGACCTTCAGGAAGGGCTCGTGCGCCAGGGCGTTGCTGTCGAGCGCGGGGCCGGCGGCCTGGTAGAAGAAGCTGTAGAGGGAGTAGAACTCCTCCTGCGAGACCGGGTCGAACTTGTGGTCGTGGCACTGGGCGCAGGCCACGGTCAGGCCCATCCAGGTCTCGGCCACGGTGCCGGTCCGGTCCACGGCGTTGCGGAAGTACCACTCGGAGTCGATCGACCCGCCCTCGCCGGTGGTCACGTTGCAGCGGTTGAAGCCCGTGGCGATCATCTGCCGGGGGGTGGCGCCGGGGATCAGGTCGCCGGCGATCTGCTCGACGGTGCACTGGTCGAAGGGCTGGTTGTCGTTGAACGCGGAGACGACCCAGTCGCGGTACAGCCACATCTGGCGCTCGTTGTCCAGGTGCAGGCCGTGCGTGTCGGCATAGCGGGCGGCGTCCAGCCAGTGCCGGGCCATCTCCTCGCCGTACCGGGGCGAGTGGAGATAGCGTTCGACCATGTTCTCATAGGCTCGGGACGAGGAGTCGCCCATATACAGGTCCACCTCCTGCGGGGTGGGCGGGAGACCGGTCAGCGTGAACGCCACGCGGCGGATGAGCGTGGGGCGGTCGGCCTCCTCCGACATCGTGAGGCCCTCCCGGCGCAGGCGATCCCCGAGGAAGGCATCGATCGGGTTGTTCACGCGGAATCCGGCCGCATCGATCGCCGGAGGGTTGAGCTTCGCGGGGGCCTCGAACGCCCAGTGCTTCTCGTACTTCGCGCCCTCGGCGATCCACCGCCGGAGCGTCTCCTTCTGCCCGGGGCCGAGCGTCTTCTTGGACGACGGGGGCGGCATGACCTGCTCGGTGTCGTCGGAGAGGATGCGAGCGATCAGCTCGCTCTCGTCGGCCCTGCCGGGGACGATGGCGACCGCGCCGCTCTTCGCTTTGGCCTGGGCGGACTCGGCGGAGTCGAGCCGGAGTTCCGCCTTCTGCACGCCCGGGCCGTGGCACCGGAAGCAGGTTTCGGCCAGGATGGGCCGGATGTCGCGGTTGTATCTCAGGGGGTCCTCGGCCCGGCTCGTCGCCGAGAGGGTCGCGAGCCCCAGGGTCAGCAGGAGGCATCGAGGAGAGAAAGCGACAGGCATGCGTGGCCTCTCATCGACGGGAACGAGTCTGGCGGTCGGGGCAGCAAATCCAACGAAGGCGGGTCGGCTCGCGGGCGGTTGCGAGTTCGATTAAACCGAGGTCGAACACCGCCCGCAAGAGGCTCGGGGGGGCCGAACACGCGTGGGGTCCCAGGAGAGCGTGCGAGATCTCGGCGCATGGTCGGCCCCCGTCACGGCATCCCGTCCGATCCGGCCCCCTCATGCACCTCCGTCCGGTTGATCTCGCGGCCAGGGCTCACCTACGATGGCATGACCCTGGCCCGGACTTCGTCGCATCCCCGAGGGGGCTCCTCGCGTGACCATCCGACCCACCCCCAGGCTTTGCGCGGCCCGAGCGATCCTCTGGGTCGCCCTGATCCTCATCGGGACGGCCCTCCACGCGGCCCCGACCGGAGACGCGCCGACCGACCCCAGCGCGAGCTTCTTCGCCTCCGGGAAGATCCCGCAGATCCGGATCACGATCGATCCCGGAGAGGTCGAGAAGCTTCGCGAGGAGTCTCGCCCGTATGTGAAGGCCACGATACGCGAGGACGACCGCGTGACGTACGAGGGCGTAGGGGTGAAGCTCAAGGGCGCCGCGGGCAGCTTCCGCGATTGGGACGACCGGCCGGCCCTCACGCTCAATATGGGCAAGTTCGCCAGGGGCGGACGGTTCCACGGGCTCGCGAAGTTCCACCTCAACAACTCGGTGCAGGACGAGACCTACCTCAACGAGTCGCTGGGGTCGGAGCTCTTCCGCCTCGCGGGGGTGCCCGCGCCGCGAGTGACCCACGCCCGCGTGTGGCTCAATGGCCGCGATGTGGGGCTGTACGCGCTCAAGGAGGGGTTCGACAAGCCCTTCCTCGCGCGGTCCTTCCCCGACCCGACGGGCAACCTGTACGAGGGCGGATTCGTCCAGGACATTGACGCCGACCTGGAGAAGGACGAGGGCTCGGGGCCCGACGACCGCAGCGACCTGCGCGCGATCGTCCAGGCCGCCTCCGACACCGACCCGTCCGCCCGCTGGAGACGCATGGGCACCCGGCTCGACCTCGACAGCTTCGCCACCTTCATGGCCCTGGAACGCATGCTCGGCCACTGGGACGGCTACTGCGACAGCGCCAACAACTATCGCCTCTACTTTGACCCGAAGCGGGGCAAGGCCGTGTTCCTGCCCCACGGCATGGACCAGATCCTCAACGATCCCGAGGCGGGCCTCTACGAGGTCTCGGACCGGATCGCCGCGGTCCCGTTCTCGCAGAGCGACAGGCTGCGGGCCCTCTATCGCAGGAGGGTCGAATCGCTGGTCCCCCTCATGGCCCCTCCCGATGGCCTCCTGAAGCATGTTGACGAGGTCACCTCGCGGCTCCAGCCCGTGCTCAAGGGCATCGACCCCGAGCAGGCCGCCTCGCACCTTCAGAAGGTCGCGGAGCTGAAGGAGCGGATCACGGCCCGATCCGCCAGCCTCGTCCGCCAGGTCGCCGAGCCCGAGCCGGGCTTGCAGGAGTTCGACGGGCGCGGCGAGACGGCCCTCGCGGGCTGGTGGTCTGCGTCCGAGAACGAGGCCGCCTCGCTCGCGGAGATCGACACCGAAGCGGGCTCGAAGGCGCTCCAGATCAGGGCTTCGGGCAAGGAGCCGTGCCTCGCATCGTGGCGTCTGCACGTCCTCCTCGGGCCGGGCGAGTACACCCTGCGGGGCGCCGTCCGGACCCGCGATGTGGGGAAGCTCGACGGCGACGAGCCCGGCGGCGCGGGCCTGGGCGTGTCGGGCGAGCCTCGCGCCCAGAACCTCCTCGGCACGAACGAGCCTCGCGTGCTGGTCCACCGGTTCACCGTCCGCGAGGATCGCCGTCGGATCGAACTCGTGCTCGAACTCAGGGCCAGCGCCGGCGAGGCGGTGTTCGATCTGGACTCGCTGAGCCTGAAACGGGAGCCCGCCCCGAAGGCCCGATAAGCCCACGAGGTCTCGACCCCTCCGACGAGAACCTGCTAGCCTGGTCCTGTGACCAGACCGGCTCCTTCGCACCCTGCCGTCCCACGGAACCCCGCTTCGATGTCCATCGCACGCGCCGATCGCGAGGTCGTCCTCTGGGGGGTGGGGCACACCAACGCCCACGTCCTGAGGATGTGGAGGATGCGGCCCATCCCGGGCGCCCGGCTCACTTGCGTGTCGAACACCTCGGTCGCGACCTACTCGGGCATGCTGCCCGGCGTGCTCGCGGGCCAGGACCCGCCCGAACGCATGGAGATCGACCTGGTGCGGCTCTGCGCCTCGGCCGGGGCCAGGCTCATCCAGGCCGAGGTCTGCGGGCTCGACCGACACGCTCGCGAGCTCCAGTTCGAGGATCGCCCCCCCCTGCCCTTCGACGCCCTGTCGATCGGCATCGGCTCGGTGCCCGCGATGGACGGGCTCGAGGCCGGGCACGACCACGTGATCGCGATCAAGCCGATGACCTCCTTCCTCGACCGGCTCGAACGGAAGATCGCCGGGGCCGGATCGAGCATCGAAGGCCGCCCCCTGCGGCTGGCCGTGGTCGGCGGAGGCGCGGGGGGGGTCGAGATCGCCTTCACGGTGGAGGGGTTCGCGAACCGTGTGCTTCGTGGTCGCCCGGTGGCCATCTCTCTCGTCCATTCCGGGGATGAGGTCGCCGCCGGTTCCTCGGTAAGGACCAACAGGAGGGTCCATCGCCGACTCGTCGAGCGGGGCGTGACCCTGCATCTCGGGCGAGGCGTGAGGCGCTGGGAGGAAGGCCTGCTCACCCTCTCGGGCGGCGATCCGATCGAGGCCGACGTGGTGATCTGGGCCACCGGAGCGTCGGCCCCTCCGATCCTGACGGCGCTGGGCCTTCCGGTCGATGCTCGCGGGTTCCTGCTGACCCGCCCCACGCTCCAGATCGTGGAGGACCTGCCCATCTTCGCCGTAGGCGACAGCGGCACGAGCGTCGAGTCCCCCACGGCGAAGAGCGGCGTGTTCGCGGTCAGGCAAGGCCCCGTGTTATGGCGGAATCTGGCGAACGTCCTCGCGGGCCGGCCTCTCGAATCGTATCGCCCGCAGAGGGCCTTTTTGAAGCTCCTCAATACCGGCGACGGCCGCGCGATAGGCGAGTATCGGGGCTTGAGCCTGGACGGTCGCTGGTGCCGAAGGCTCAAGAACTTCATCGACGGACGGTTCATGGACCGATATCAGGATTACTCCATGATGAGCGTGGGCCGGGGCATGGCGAAGGCCCCCATGCCCGAGATGCGCTGCACCGGTTGCGGCGGGAAGATCGGCGGGGCGGTGCTCTCGCGGGCCCTCAAGCGGCTCAGCCCGCCCTCGGGTGCCGGGGTTTTGGTGGGCCTGGACTCGCCCGACGATGCGGCGGTCGTCTTGCCCCCCGAGGGCCGCCCGCTGGCCCTCACGGTGGACTTCTTCGCCGCGCCTCTGGACGACGCCTACCTCGTGGGGCGACTCTCGGCCCTGCACGCGGCGAGCGACTGCTTCGCGATGAATGCCTCGCCGAGATGGGCCCTGGCCATGGCCACTTTGCCGGTCGCGAGCCCCCGATCGCAGGAGCAGGTCCTCTACGAATGGCTCGCGGGCAGCCTCCGCGAGTTCTCCCCCATGGGCGTGAGCCTCGTGGGCGGCCACACGATCGAGGGGCCCCAGTTCACCGTGGGCTTCACCCTCATCGCGAGCGCAGACGACGGCCCCCTGCGGGTGAAGGGCGGCTTCCGCGCTGGCGATCATCTGATCCTGACCAAGCCCCTGGGCAGCGGGATCCTGCTCGCCGCGCACGCCCGGGCCCTCTGCCGCGCCCCCTGGATGGACGCCCTGGTGCGCTCCATGCTCGCGAGCAACCGGGACGCCCTCGCCTTGCTCCCCGACTTCGACATCCGGGGGCTGACCGACATCACCGGATTCGGGCTCGCCGGGCACCTGCTCGAAGCGCTCCGGGCCAGCGGGCTCGACGCGCGGTTGGACCTCGACGCGGTCCCCCTCCTGCCGGGCGTGGCCGAGCTCGTCGGCCAGGGGATCGAGAGCACGCTCGCCCCGTCCAACCGATCGGCCGAGGCCGCGATCGAGGCCACCCCCGACCAGAGGGATTCCCCCGCCTTCGCCGCCCTGTTCGACCCCCAGACCTGCGGAGGATTGCTGCTCGGGGCCGCCGAGGAGGACGCCCCCCGCGTCCTGGCCCGGCTCGCGGAGCTGGGGGTCACCCTCTGCGCGGTGATCGGCCAGCTCGGCCAGTCGGCCTCTTCCTCCCCTCGCATCCATATCACCGAGCGTCCGGGCCAACGCCTGGCCGCAACCCACCCCTCGCGGATCTCGACGTGTTGAGGCCGGATCCCGTTCAGGTAAAGATGGCGGAGCGATGCGGCGGATGGCCCGTGAATTGGGTTCGTTCGCCTCCCACAAGCCCTCCCGATTGGCTTCGTTTTGGGTTCGTTTTGGCTTCGTTTTGGGTTCGTTTTCCCCTCATCGCACGATGTCTTCCCCCCCGGCGTCGCGCCCCAAGTCCTTGCCCACCATCCGCATAAGCAGGATCACGCCCCGGAACCGAGGGGCCCAATTGGGTTCGTTCTGCAAATTCACGTTTTTGCGCTGCTCGGGTTTCCTGGCCGCCGGGCCGTGCCCGTCCCCGAGTTCCGGATTGTCAACGAGCGGGAGGCGTGCTCAAAGGCTCCACGTCTCCCGATACTATCGATGAGACCCCTGGCCCACGATCGCCGGGATCGGGGCCGCTCCCAAAGATTTGTCGACGCGCCCGGCCATTTTCCGGGAAGCCGGGCCAACCCCCGGAAATCCAGGGTTCGCCATGCTGGAAGGGACCGGCGCGGCCCATGCCTCATCGTTGCGAGGCCGGGATGTCCGTAGATCCGCTTGACGATTCGCGCCTGGCCTCCTGTGCTCAAAGGTCGTCCGTGTGGTTACCAAAGGATTCCAGCCCAATCCGATTTCAGTGGGGCGGGCATCCCTGCCCAATGGCACTTACTTTAACGACTGCTTATGGGGGTAGAAGCATCCTGAGCAATATGGGGGAGACAATTCGCCCTTCAGAGTTCTGGAAACGACTCGTCCAAAGGTCGCAATCTGCCAATCCTCGCATCAGCGAACATTAAAGTAAGTACCATTGGGCATCCCTGCCCGCCTAAAACGGGATCTGGCGGGCAGGGACGCCCGCCCCACTGGGGAGAATGGGTATGAGCCAGGCCGATTCCCGGTTGCGCGTGGCGGTCTCAGGGAGTGGGGTCGGCGTCCTTGCCGGCTGCCATTGGATTCTGGCGGGCAGGGACGCCCAATGGCACTTACTTTGAAAACCGCTTATGGGACTAGAGGCGTCCTGAGCAATCTGGGGGAGGCCGTTTACCCCTCAAAGTCCCGGAAATGGCCCGCCCAAAGGTCGCAGTTTAACGATCCTCGCATCAGCGAACATTGAAGTAAGTGCCATTGGGCAGGGACGCCCGCCCTACTGGAGAATGGTTACAGGCTCATGAAAGCCACTGTTGCCGTCTTCAACTGAACACCCATTGCATTGAGATCCCCGCGCCCAGGACCACCATCGCCAGCAGCACGAGCCCCGTCGTGCGATGGGTCCATCGGTCGGGGTTATCCGGCGGCTCGGGCATCGTCAAACTCGGCGATTGCTCGGCCAGGACCTTCCGGGCGTGGCGGGTCAGGAGCACGGTCGCCGCGATCGTGGCCGCGAGGCCGACGGCCCAGAAGCCTCCGCGGACCAGGTTCATCGTATGGCCTCCCGAGGCGGCCTCGGCCCCGGCGCGGCCTGCGTATCCCAGCGACACATAGAGGAGCGTGCCCGGCAACATGGCGATCCAGCTCGTGAGGATCGTCGGCCCGAACCGCAGGCTCGTCACTCCATACGCATAGTTCTGGAGCGAGAACGGGAAGGCGGGCGAGAGCCTGAGCAGGGCCACGACCTTCCACCCGCCTTCGGAAATCGCGCGGTCGATCGCCGCAAACCGGGGGTCGGCGCGGAGAGCGTTCTGCACGGTGTGGCGGGCCACATAACGCGAGATCAGGAACGCCGCGGCCGCGCCCGCCGTCGAGGCCAGCGAGGTGATGACCGTTCCCGCCACCGGCCCGAAGATCGCCCCCGCCGCGAGCGTGAGCGCCGATGCGGGAACGAGGGCCACGACCGCGAGCACATAGATCCCGCCGAAAACCAGCGGCCCCCACGCGCCCAGATCCCGGACCGATCCCTCCAGCGAGGCGACCATCGCGGCCACCGGCACGCGCAACGCGATCAGCAGGAGCCCGACCCCGATCGCAACCCAGGACGCGACTCGGACGGCCGCGACCCGCCGATTTCCTGCCGGGCGTCTCCCCTTCATGTCCCGCTCCCGCATGCTCGTGTCGCGTGGTTCGTCCGCCGAGCTTAAGCCTTGCGCCGCGGATTGGCCATCCGAAGCGGCTTCCCGATTCGACGAGGCGGCGAGTTCCCATCGATCACACCGGTTCAGGTAAAGACGTGGCCATCCTCTCCTTCCACGTCGGGCGGTCGCCCCTTCTTGCCAGAACCTTTCGTAGGCGGGCAGGGACGCCCTCCCTACTTCAGAGGACGGCTGGTGACGCCCGATTTGGGATCGCTCCGCGGTTCCCTAATGGGTGTAGCACTTTCCCCCGTGGGGCTGGCGTCCCTGCCTGCCAGAACCCTTATTCAAGTAGGCAGGGACGCCTGCCCCACGGGGACTTTGCACGCGACGCCCAGGCAGTTCTCGCCGAGGAGTCGCGACGATCGGAGAAAGGCTTGTGGGCGTCGATCGCCGCTTCGTGGCGTACAATCCGACGGACACGCCCCCTCCTCCTCGACGGCGACCGACCATGAACCGACGGCTCTGGACCCTGCTCATCTCGGGGGTGATCCCCTTCCTGGCCTGTGCCCCGCCGGCTCCGGTTATCGCACCCGAGGCGGATCGCCTCACCCAGGTTTCGGTGATCAATGCGCTCATGGTGGGCCGGTATGACGGGATCATGACGATGGGCGAGTTGCTGCGTCATGGGGACTTCGGCGTGGGGACGCTGGACCACCTCGACGGCGAGATGCTCGTGCTCGACGGCAGGGCCTATCAGGTCCGCGGAGACGGCGTGGTCCTTCCCGTGAAGCCTGAGCGAACGACCCCTTTCGCGGCCGTCACGGCGTTCCGCAGCGAGGGGGAATTCGTCTGCGCCGAGGTCGCGGGGCTCACCGACCTGGAGAGCCAGATTGACGCGAAATTGCCGCAGAAGAACAACTTCGCCGCGGTCCGGGTCGAGGGCCCGTTCTCGGCGATCACCCTGCGGAGCGTGCACCGCCAGGAGCCGCCTTATCGCCCCCTCGCGGAGGTCGCGAAGGCGCAGTCCGTGTGGAAGCGTGAGGGACTTTCGGGCACGCTCGTGGGGATCCGCTCTCCGGCCTGGACCGGCGGCCTGAACGTCCCGGGATATCACTGGCATTTCCTCTCGGACAACCGGACCGTGGGGGGCCATGTGCTCGACTGCCGCGCCACGGATTTGCGCGTGCGCTTCGACGTGTGCACGGACTGGATGCTCAAGCTCGACGGATCGGCCGGGTTCAATGCGACGGACCTCTCGCAGGATCTGCGCAAGGATCTTCACCGGGTGGAGAGCTCTCGCGGGGAGGGGGAACCTTCGGGGAAGGAGTGAGCCGCCGTGGCGCGATGACGTAGGGAAGTGCAAAGTCGTCGCGAGCCGCGGTTCCGAATAAGATATGGCCCTTGCGTTGCCGCGGCACCCGCCCGGGCGTCGCGATCGGCCCGTGGGGCAGGCGTCCCTGCCTGCCGGAACACACGTTTTTGGCAGGCAGGGACGCCTGCCCCACGAGGGATTATTGATCGCCAGGCTCGGGCGGGAGCCGCCCTGGGACCTGGGGTTGGGGGCTGTGTCATGCGTCAGGCGATCGTCGGGGTGGTTGTCGCGTTGCTGGGGATGGGGGCTTCGATGGCGGGCGAGGATCCCGTCGTCGTGGAGTCGGCGCCTCGGTGGTTCAAGGGGAACCTGCACACGCACTCGCTGTGAAGCGATGGCAACGACTATCCCGACATGATCGCCGACTGGTACCGGCGGCAGGGCTACCAGTTCCTCGCCCTTTCCGACCACAACACGCTCAGCCAGGGGCCCCGGTGGATGAGCGTGGCCTCGGCGAACAAGAGGGCGGGCGTGGACGCGCTCTCGCTGTATCGCAAGCGGTTCGGCGAGGCCTGGGTCGAGACCCGCACCGTGGACGGCGACCTGCAGGTCCGGCTCAAGCCGCTGGGCGAGTTCCGCCACCTGGTCGAACGCGCGGGCGAGTTCCTCCTGATCCAGGGCGAGGAGATCACCGACGCCTTCAAGCGGAAGCCGATCCACATGAACGCCAGCAACCTCCTGGAGACGATCAAGCCCCAGGGGGGCAAGAGCGTGGCCGACACCATGGCGAACAACCTGGAGGCGGTCGAGGAGCAAGCCAAGCGCCTGGGACGTCCGATCCTCACGCACCTGAACCACCCCAACTTCGGCTACGGGATCACGGCCGAGGAGCTGGCCATGGTCGCGAAGGAGCGATTTTTTGAGGTCTACAACGGCCACCCCGACGTGCACCAGCTTGGCGACCACACGCACGCGAGCCTGGAACGCATGTGGGACATCATCAACACGATCCGCATCGCCGAGATGAAGGCCGCCCCCGTGTACGGGCTGGCCACCGACGACTCGCACCACTATTTCAGCAAGAACGGCTCCTCGCCCGGCCGCGGCTGGGTCATGGTGCGTGGCCGGTTCCTCACGCCCGAATCGATCATCCTCGGGATCGAGTCGGGCGACTTCTATGCGTCGAGCGGCGTGACCCTCAAGGACGTGCGGTTCTCGCCCGCATCGAAGACGCTGGAGGTGGAGATCGAGCCCCAGGGCGACGCCCGGTTCACCACCACGTTCCTCGGCACAAAACGAGGCTACGACCCGGCCCGCAAGCCCGTGACCGACAAGGACGGCAAGCCCCTGGAGGTCACTCAGCGCTACTCCGACGACGTGGGGCGCGTCCTGTCCACGGTGGAAGGGACCAAGGCGTCGTACACGCTGACCGGCGACGAGTGGTACGTGAGGGCCGTGGTGACCTCGTCGCTCCCGCCCGAGAACCCCTCGTACCCCGGCCAGAAGGCCCAGGCGTGGACGCAGCCCGTGGGCTGGCAGGCGACCTTGGTGGCCGCGAACGCCCTGGAGGACTTCACGCAGGCCGACCCCGCGTCCCTCGGCGTGAAACCGGTCACTCCCGGCGAGGATCCCTCCACCAAATTTGTGGTGGGCGGGGTGAACCCCACCGAACGGCTCTCGACCCTCCGCCAGATCAACGGGCGGCCGATCGCCGACCTGGAAAAGGACATGAGGCCGGGCGCGACCGGTGAGGCGGGCTCGGACGCGGGATTCCTCGGCAAGACCGAGAGCCTGCTGGAAATCCTCGCGGCCGACAACAAGTTCGTGGTGGACGAGAGGGGGCTGACCCATCAGGAGATCGCCCGGCACATGTTCATGATGGAGGCGATCGCCCGCAAGCTCGGCGAGCAGGAGTTCCTCTATCACGGACGTCGGTTCCGGGTGGAGACCCGCAAGTTCCGGGGCTACCAGTTCTCGCCGTTTCTTGACGGGACGAAGACCGACACCGACGTGACGGTGCGCAACCTCGACAACTGCAAGCATCTCGATTACAGCATGCTCGTCCCGGTGATGGTCGAGAGGTACGGCTTCTACGAAGGCAAGGGCACGTCGTACCGGGTCGAGCCGAGGAAGATCCTGGAGGTCTTCGACTTCCTGGGCCACACGCCGAAGCCCTCGCGCGGCTCTCGGTGACGGGAACGGGATCGCTCAGACGGACTCATGGCGAGCCCGGTCGCCCATCCTCAACCTGACGAGCAGGTCGTGGAGCGCCGGGCGGGCCAAGGGGACTTCGGGCAGGGAGCTTGCCTGGTGGGCGGTTTCGAGCTCGGCGCGGAGCCGGTCGTATTCCTGGCGATGGAAGTCCAGGTCCCGATCGTCGAGCGTGGATTGTTCCGGCCCCGAGAGCTTGCGGGCGATCAGGTCGCTCACGTGGGTTAACCTCGCCTCCTCGTTCAGGTGCACGAGGTTCGCCTCGACCTCGCCCGTGCGCATGAGGTGGATCCCCGTGAGCAGGACCCGGTAGAGGTAGAGCAGCGGCTTGACCCGCCGGGGGGTCTCCTTCTCGAACAGCTTCCACTGGGTGGCGGCGAACCCGAAGTAGTGGTGGCTGTGATGGCGGGTCACGCAGAGCCTGCCGATTTGCTTCAGCTCGTGGTGCTCGGGGGTCGTAAGGACAACCAACGGGGAATGGAGCTGCTCGAGCACGTAGCCGTTCTTGCGGAGCATGAGCCCGAAGAACTTGCGGGCGTCGTGAGAGACCAGGTCCAGCTCAAGGCCCGGTTCGAGCTTCTCGACGGTGATCGTCTCGGGGCCGAGGTCCAGCCCCACGACCTCGCGCGCCGGGAGGACGTGGCAGCCCCGCAGGTCGTAGTCGGAATCGGGCGAGGGGAACCCGTACAGGTGCGCCCCGCTGATCGTGGCGAACACGAGCGGGTACGGGTGCCCGGCCGCTTCTTCCTGGAGCCTTGCCTGCACATTCATGGGCGTTCTCCGCCTTGTTTCAAAGGAGATCCTTCACGCGATCGAGCTCGGCCTGGATGTTCCTGAGGGCCCCCACGGCGCGGTCGGGGTCGACCACGCATCCGTCGAGCGAACCGTAGTGCTCCTCCAGGACCTGGAGCAGCAAGGCCTTGATGCAGGGCTCGTCGGGGGTGGGCCTGAGCGGGCTCTCGGCGTACACGCGTTCGAGGTGGGCCTCCTTGTCGGCGAACCACTGGCGCAGCCGGGTCTCGGTCCACTCGCCTCGGCGGATGGCCTTGAGGGTCTCGTTGCCGCGCTGGAGGTCGATGTCCCCCTCCATCAGGATCTGCTCGACCTCCGAGATGAGCCGGACCACGTGGTACGCGAACTTGGTGTCATACCCGTGACGCTCCACCAGCTCGGCCCGCTTGCCCGTAGGGTGCTTGATCGCCAGCTTGTGCAGTTGCGAGTAGGCGTACCCCTTGAACTTGGGCCAGGCCCCCTTGTGCAGGAACAGCTTGCGGTTCTCCCGCACGAGGTTCCCCACCCTCGTGCTGTGCAGCACGCAGGTGGAGGGCGTGAACAGGCAGTCGATGATGTTCGGGTTGTTGTCCATGGCCAGCGCGAAGAACTTGACCACACCGAAGATCGTGAAGTCGTACACGCGGCCCCGCCCGGCAAGGGCGTCCGCGTCGGTCACGTGGTGCTCCTGGTAGGTCTCGAACCGTTTGGCCTGCGTGCCGAAGCCCGGGACCTCCCCGCGCAAGTGGGGGAAGATCTCCTCCTTCATCGGGATCGCCCACCCGTACACGTCCAGGTCGCTCGAGTCCGATGACACTCCGTAGGCGACCGAGCCCATGACGGTCTCGTACTGGACGTTGCCCGGGAGCCATCGCGGTGGCCGGACGAGTCCCCGGTCGGTCAGATGCTGGAGCGTGCTCACGGCGGATCTCCCCAGAAAACGCGGCGCGTGGAGGTAAGATACTCGACCCGCCCGGCGGGTTCACCCCGGGGTCATTCCGGCAGGAATCTGCCAGTTTGACAGCCCGCAGAGGAGCCACGAAAGGGACTCACGCCGCGTCTCGTGGATGGGACCCAGGGCGTGGCTCGCCCAAAATTTGGAGGCCGCAAGGACTTGAGACCAGGACGTCAACAGGTCGGCATGAACCCTTTGCGAGTGGCATGAGCGTTGCTTTCTCTTGACGGTCGAGGAGAGGCGGCTGGAGGGCCATGAACGGGACCTCGCCCCTTCGAACTCCTCGGAAACAAGGTGATTTTCTCAGTGCGCGACCCGCGAAGGTCCGAGAGGAGGTTTCTCATGTTGCCGGTTTTTCCGAACGCCACGACGGTCATCCCGACGAACAGGCTGGATTCGCTCTTCGACCGCATGCTCGATGCGGGCGGCGTGCTTCAGGTCCAGCCCGCGATCCCTCTGAGCGTGTGGGAGGACGAGGACCGGATCCACGTGGAGGCCGAATTGCCCGGCCTCACGTACGAGGACCTGGACGTGACGATCCACAATCGCACGCTCTCCATTCGAGGCGAGCGCAGGCCCGATGAGGGACGCAAGTACCTCGTGAACAGCCGGGCCTGCGGCAAGTTCGAGCAGGTGCTCAAGCTCAACGTGCCGGTGGATGGCGACAAGGTGCAGGCCGACCTGAAGGACGGCATCCTCCGGATCGACCTGCCCAAGAACGCGGAGGCCAGGCCCCGCAAGATCGCGGTCAACGGGCGCTGAACGGTCCGCGACGGGAACCCGAAACGCGGCACCGTCCACGCAACGATCCCCATGCCTCGTCCTCGGGGCATGGGGATCGGTTCGATTTTCGCGGCGAGAGGCGAGGCTCAGACGGCGTCCGCCTCGGCCCGGACCTTGCGGCGACGGGCTGCGCAGCCGGCGATCAGGCCTCCGGTGGCGAGCATGGCCAGCGAGGCCGGCTCGGGCACGGCACTGTTGGCGGTCACGACCCCCTCGACCCGCAGGCCGGTGGGGTTGCCGGTGGCTTGAAACTCGTTGTTGACCTTGAATTCCAGAATGTTCAGGCCCGAGACGAACCCCTGGGTGATGAGGAACGCGGTGGGGCCGGTGAACGAGGTGGCGCCGGTGGTGTTGCCGGTCGAGTTGCCGTTGATCACGATGTCCAGGCCGTTGTTGTCGGTGGCCCACTCGCCCGAGATCTGGGCGCTGCTCACGTCATACCCGGTCAGGTCAAACGTGGTGCGATACACATACAGGCCGTCGGTGGCCGTGGTCCCGTCGGCATAGGGCGCGATCCACTGCGAGGCCCCGTTGGCATACCAGGGACCGATCGGGAACTGGCCGTCCTGGACCACATAGGCGTTGGGCCCCGGCGCGTTGCTGTCGGCGCTCGTCACCAGCTGATAATGGGGATCAATCGCCCCGGCCGCCAGCGGATTCCCCAGCGAATCGACGCCGGTGTTGATCCCCGTGACCAGATCGGCACGGGCCTGCGAGAGCCCGCCCAGCAGGGCCCCCACGACCGCCAGCGAACGGAACAATCCCCAGGGACGCAGCTTCCGACCGAGCATCATGGACATGGACGATTCCCCCTTAAATTAGTCGAGCCAACATCGGCCCGCGTCCCTGCACACCTTTCCTCTCATCCATGAATGCCTGCCTCGACGATCGCATGGTATGCCCGCTCCAGGTGTCCGCCGGGCCTCGTCTCGCTCTTTCAACACGATGCCTTCCTGGCGAATCGCCGTCGTCGTAATCACGTATGTCCGGAACCCGCGACGTCCCTCACCGCCGTCCGGGGGGCTCGCGGGATGGACAAGCCGCGGGATGGCGGGTAGAGTCACCACAGAGATTTGTTAAGCAATCATCAAACTTTCCCGCTTCGCGGCCGCGGAGCCTGGCGAAGGAGGCCGTCGCGATGGGGCGATCACCGGGTGCAGACGGCTGCGAGGGGTTCCGGCGACGGCAGCCTTCGCGACGCGACGCCTTGCGGGCCGGGGCCCTGACCCTGGGCGGGCTCGCTCTGCCCCGGCTCTATGCCCACGCGAAGGGGCCAAGCTCGGGGGGATTTGGAAGCGCCCGCGCGTGCATCCTGATCTTCCAGTGGGGCGGACCCAGCCATCTGGACACGTGGGACCTGAAGCCCGAAGCCCCTTCGGGCGTGCGCGGAGAGTTCCAGAGCATCGAGACGAAGACCCCGGGCCTGCGGATCAGCGAGCATTTCCCGCTGCTCGCCGCGCAGACGCATCGCCTGGCCGTGGTGCGGTCGATGACGCACGACGACCCCGCGCACCTCTCGACCGCGCACCGCGTGGTCACGGGCCACATCGCCCCGAAGCCGAAGTCCGACGCCGACGGCCCGTCGTCCAACGACTGGCCGCACCTGGGCTCGCTCATCGCCCGCGTGAAGCCGCGCAAGGGATCCCTGCCCGACGCCGTGACCATGCCCTGGACGGTCGCGCATCCGGCCGCGCCCGGGGGCAAGGCCCCGGGCCAGCACGGGGGGTGGCTGGGCAAGACCTACGACCCGTTCCGCGTGGACGGCGACCCCAACGCGCCCGACTTCCGCGTGAGCGGGCTGACCCTCCCTCCGGGCGTGTCGCCCGACCGAATGGATGCCCGCCGCGACCTGCTCACCCACCTGGGCGACCACAACGGGGTTCCCCAGTGGGACAACCTCCAGGCCCGGGCGCTCGACGCCCTGGGGTCGGCCGAGGCCCGAGGCGCGTTCCTGATCGACCGCGAGGACCCGCGCACCCGCGACCGCTACGGCCGCCACATCCACGGCCAGTGCCTGCTCATGGCCCGGCGCCTGGTGGAGGCCGGCGTGAGGCTCGTGACCGTCAACTGGCACGACGACGGCCAGAACTTCTGGGACACCCACGGCGACAACTTCAACCGGCTCAAGAACCACCTCATGCCGCCGGCCGACCGCGGGTTCTCGGCCCTGCTGGACGACCTCGCCTCGCGGGGCATGCTCGACGAGACCCTGGTCGTGTGGGTCGGCGAGTTCGGGCGCAACCCCAAGATCACCGCCGCCAACGCCGGGCGAGAGCACTGGCCGCGCTGCTACTCGGCGGCCCTGGCCGGGGGGGGCATCGGCGGAGGCCAGATCTACGGCGCGTCCGACCGCTGGGGGGCCTACCCGAGCAAGGACCCGGTGAGCCCCGACGACCTCGGCGCCACCATCCTCCACGCCCTGGGGGTCGATCCTGCGACCGAGATCCAGGACCCCCTGGGCCGCCCCATGAAGATCAACGCGGGGACCCCGCTCACGGGGCTCTTCGTCTAGATTCGTGGGCTCGACCCGGCCCATCCCTCCCGCGAGGATGGTAAGCCTCTTCGCCTCGCCCCCCCTGGGGGAGAGGCCGGGCGACGCCCGAGTGAGGGGGCGTTCGGCGATGCCCGAGCCTGCGAGCTGCGCGGCCGCCCTCTAGCCGGGACGGGCGAGGGCAAGAAAGACCCGCGTCCCCATGACCTGGGTGAGGGCCGATCTCGGATTCTCTGCCGCACATCTTCGTACGGATGGAGGGCTTTCGCAGGAGTCTGGGAGAGCCGGGGAGGTTCTCCCGGGCGCATGAAGGCGATGCTTATGGCTGCTGCGTTCCCGCCCTGACCAGGTTCGCAAGCCCCCATCGCCCGGGTCCCCCCCGGCTCACCCAGACCCCCGCGAAGGAGTCACACCAGCTTCCTGGTGGGTCATCTATTGTCGAGGATGAGTCGTCCCGATGCAAGGGCAAGATCCGAATCTCATGGCTTGCCCATCGCCTTACGGCGATCCGAGCGGGGCGGCGGAGGTGGCCCCGGATCGACCCTCCCGTACTTACGTGGGCGGCGTGCTCGGAGCAGGAGTTGGTGCCCGGCCAGTCCGGCGAAGATCGTCGCCAGAAGCCAGCACGGCAGGATGATCGCGGCGTGGGGCCCCACATCCACGTCGGAATCCCGGATCCCGACGGGCAGGAGGACCAGAGCAACCCCCAGGCCGTCGACGATCGCCCCGCGGTGGGCCGCCCCGATGCCCATCGAGCTTGCGCGTCCCCATTGCAGGCTCAAGTTGTCGAACGGGCCGTCCTTCATGCAGAGCAGGTGCACCGCTCCCTGTCGGGCGCCCACCTGGGCGAGCGTTCCGAAGGCGCGAACGCCCACGATGGGGGGCTCCAGCGGCCGATAATAGACCTTCTCGGTCCAGGCCCAGAGGCCGAGGGAGGCGGCCAGGAGCGAGAGGTACACGGCCAGCGGGGACGCCCTGGCCAGCCTGCGGATCGCCAGCACGGCGCCCGTCAGCATCGACAGCACCACGACCGCCCAGGGCACGGCGAGACAGATCGCGAGGGCCAGGATGATCGCCATGAGGCGGCGGATCGTCATGCGAGGCAAGGTCATGGCCAGTCCCTCCCTTTCGTGTCTCACCCAGGGAATAACGTGCCATGGCCGCGGTCGTTAGCCATGAGCAACCCGGATCCCGGATCGTGCCCCCGGGGGCCATTTCCCCGGTTGGGGTTCGATCCTCTGTCCTCCGGTGATAGGATAGAAGGGGGGAGGCCCGGGTTTCGGGAGGCCTCCTTCCGTCTCGCGCCGCGATCGGTCGCGGACCCGCCAAACCGAGGGGGGGCATGTCATGGCCCGACGATTGATTGCCCCTGCGATGCCCTCGTGGGTGGGCGACTTGCCGGTGTTCGAGCGGGTGCTGTCCAACGGGTTGAAGGCCCTGGTCTTGCCGCGCCCGCACTCGCCCGTGGTCGTCTGCGACCTCTATTACCCGGTCGGCTCGGTGCACGAACCCGCGGGCCGGACGGGACTTGCGCATTTCGTCGAGCACATGCTCTTCAAGGGCACGGCGCGGTTCCCCAAGGGGCAGATCGATCGCCTGGCGTTCCTGGCGGCGGGGCAGACCAACGCCGAGACCGGCGAGGACTCCACGCACTACTGGTTCGCCTTCCCGGCCGACCGCTGGGAGCTCGCCCTGGCGATCGAGGCCGACCGCATGCACGGGGCCCGGTTCGACCCGCGCGAGGTCGAGGCCGAACGCTCGGTGATCGCCGAGGAGCGCGCCCGCGACCTCGATTCGCCCCTCGGCCGGCTCGACCAGACGCACCTCGCCGTGTCGTTCCTGGTCCACCCCTATCGCAACCCGATTTTGGGCTGGCCCGACGACCTCAGGCGCACGACGGTTGAGGACCTGACCTCGTTCTACGAGACCCACTACCGGCCCGACGGCGCGGTGCTCGTGGTCGTGGGGGCGGTGGACCCCGAGAAGACGCTGGACCTGGTGGCCTCGCAGTTCGAGCGGCTCGACCCGGGCACGCGCGACCGCCCGCCCCTGCCCTGCCCCGAGCCCCGGCAGCATGGGCGTCGCGACTTCTCGCTCATCGAGCCCGACAGCGTGGCCCGCGGCCTGCTCGGCTGGCATTCGGCGCCCCGGGGCCATGCCGACGGCCCCGCGCTCGACGTCCTGTCCGACATCCTGACCAGCGGGCGGCGGGCCCGCCTGTGGGAACGCCTCGTGGATCGCGATCACCTGGCCATGTGGGTCGAGGCCGCGCAGGAGCCGTCGCGGCTCGCCGGCCAGTTCCTCATCCAGATCGAGGCCGCGGCCGGCGCGTCGGTGCCGAAGATCGAGTCCGCGCTGTTCGACGTCCTGGCCGAGATCGCCGCCGACGGCCCCACGTCCGAGGAGCTGAGCCGGTCGCGCCACCGCCTGGAAGCCGCCTGGCGATGGGAGCAGGAGGACGTGTTCGGGCTGGCCTCGGGCCTGGGGCAGGTCGCGCTCTGGGACGACTGGCGGGCCTGGCAGGCGGAGCACCGCGCGGCCATCGCGGTCTCGGCCGACGACGTCCGCCGCGTGGCCCAGACGTATCTCCAGGAAGCCGGGCTCACGGTCGGCTGGAGCCTGCCCCGCTCGGGCCGCGCCCTGGCGCTCGGAGGCCCCGGCCGCAGCGGCGAGCGGAACGGGGACCGGCCCGCGACGCACCCGTCGCCGGTCGCCCCCCTGCCCCTGGCCCTGGACCTGCCCGGCGACCTCGGCAAGTTCGTGATCCCATCCTCGGCCTCCAGGCTGACCGACTACCGCCCCGAGCGCGAGGTCCTGCCCAACGGCCTGCGGCTCGTGACCGAGACCCGCCCGGGCACGGGCACGGTGTCGCTGGACCTCTGGGTCGATGCCGGGGTCCTGCGCGAGAGCCAGCCGGGCCTCGCCTTCCTCGTGGGCCGACTCCGCGAGGAGGGCACGACCACCCGCTCGGCCGAGAGCCTGTACGGCGACATCGAGGACGTGGGCGGGACCCTCGACATCGGCTCCACGGGCGTGTCCCTGTGCGTGAGGGGCGAGGACCTGGCGCTGGCCGTGGAGCTCATGGCGGACCTCGCGCTGAGGCCCGCCTTCCCCGCCGAGGCGCTCGACTGGACGAAGAAGCGGATCGCCTCGGAGCTGCGGGCCGACCGCGACGACCCCTCATTCCGCGCCGAGGCCTGCTTCCGGGGCGTGATCTACGGCGACCACCCCTACGGCCGCGACCTCCGCGGCTCATCCCGCGACCTCTCGCGCATCACCTTGCCCGACGTGAAGCGGCATCACAAGACCCTGTTCGCCTCCGACAACGCGGCCCTGGTGGTCGTGGGCGACTTCGACCCCAAAAAGCTCCGAGCCCTGCTGAAGACCCACTTCGGCCGCTGGGCCCCGAAGCACCGCAAGCTCTCCGCCCCGGCGCCCCCGGCGCGTCCGACCCGCAAGCGGGTCCGCCGGGTCCGGTCCTCGGGCGAGCAGGTCCACATCCTGATCGGCCACCTGGGCATCACGCGAAGCGACCCCGATCACGACGCCCTGGTGGTTCTCGACCACATCCTGGGCAGCGGCCCCGGGTTCACGGATCGGCTCAGCCGGATCCTCCGCGACGAGCTGGGCCTGGCCTACTCGGTCGGCGGCGGGATGACCGACTCCGCCGACATCGAGCCCGGCTACCTGCGGATCTACGTGGGGACCGGCCCCGAAGAGGCCAACCGCGCCACTTCCGCCGTGGTCGAGCAGATCGAGGCCATGCACGCGGGCCAGTTCGGCGACGACGAGGTCCAGCGGGCCAGGGACTACCTCGCGGGCTCCTGGGTCTTCGACTACCAGACCGTGAACCAGCGCGCCGAACGCCTGCTCGAGCTCGAACGCCGAGGCCAGCCCCTGAACGACCCGATCGAATGGCCCGGCCGCATCGCCGCCATCACCCCCGCGCAGGTCCGTCTGGCCGCCCGCAAGCACCTGCACCCGAAGGCCCTCACGCGGGTGGAGTACGGCCCTCTGGAAGAGAAGCCCACGACCTGACACGCCCGGGAGCAAACGATCATGGATTCGTGGGGCCGAATTCTCGAGACTCTGGCATCCTACGAATCGCTCGGGACGAGGCGCCTCGACAACGGCACGAGGCTCATCGGCCACGTGCCGCACGTGGCCCCCGAGGCATGGTTCCACCAGATTTTTGCCCCCCTCGATGCCCTCGGCATTGAGCACCTCGGGCAGGAACTGGGACATGAGATCCCCGCGGTCCTCGCCGATTTCTTTCTCAAAGCGAATGGGATCCGAATCTTCTCCGGCCACCTTTACCTTTGCGGACGTCGATCGAATTACTCCCGCCAGGGGGAGGCGGCGTGGCAGCCGTTCAGCATCCTCACGCCCAACCAGTTCGAGAGGCCCAGAAACGCCAGGCCGACCCACCTGTTCATCGGCGGCTACGGCCCCGATGGCTCGCTGCTCTACCTCGACGGCGGCGACCTGTCCGTCTCGCGATGCTCGGCGAGGTCGGCCAAACCGCTCCATCACTGGACGGGCTTCGAGGCCATGCTGGAAAGCGAGGTCCAACGCCTCTCCACCTTCTTCGATCGCGACGGCAAGCTCAAAAATCCCGGCACCCGCACCACTCCGTAACCGTAACCAGGAGATTCCTGACAAGCACGGAGTGCTTTTCGACCTGCCGAGGCCCCGCGCACAGGCGGAAAATCTGAGGGTCCGGAACCATCGGCTCCCCTCGCGAGACGGCACGGCGCCACTTCCGAGAGGGTTCCGGTAGACTACGGCCGCCCGCGATCCGCTGGATCGAGGCCGTCGCCCCTCGCTTGCGGAACGGCCACCTCCGCAGTCTAATGGCCCGGGTTACGACAGTTGTCATGGACTCTTCGCGGGGCCTCCCCATGCCGATCGGGCCATTTCTGAGGCGGGAGTTGATCACGTCGGGGCGTCGCGGGACTTTGTTCGCGGACCGGCGGGCGGTGGTGGTCGTTTCGGCGCTGGTCGTGGCGGGGATTGTGGGCGTTTGGGACTGGGAAGGGTGGGATCGGGCTTCGCAGACCGGGGCTTCGCGGTTCGCGCTCATCGCGTTCGGCGGGATCGTGGCCACGCAGATGATGCTCCTGGTGGCGTGGGTCCCCTCGCTCGTGGGGCCGGGGATCGCGTCGGAGCGCGACCGGAAGAGCCTGGATTCGCTGCTCTGCACGCCGTTCGCCTCGTGGGAGATCGTCCTGGGGGTCGTGGCGGCGGGCCTGCTTCGCTGCCTCAACGGCATGATCTCGCTGGCCCCGCTGGTCGTCCTGGTGGTGTATCTGGGGGGGGTGGACCCGCGGTGGGTCCTGCTCGCCGGGGCGGCAACGGGCTCGACCGCCGTGCTTCTGGCGTCGCTTTCGGTCGCGATGTCGGCGGGGGCGAGGTCGTCGGCCAGGGGGGTCTCGCAGGCGGTCGTCGCGGCGATCGCGTGGAACTTCCTGCCCGGATTGATCGTGATGACCTTGCCGCGGATCTGGCCCTCGGCCGCGCGGTTGGTGATCCCGGCGGTCCTGCCCGTGCTGGACGGAGGCCCCCTGGCCGTGCTCTTGACCCTGGCCCGCGTGGTCCCCCGCGGCCCGCTCGTGTCCGTGGTCGTGAAGATGGTGGCGATCCAGGCGGTGGCCTCGCTGGGGTTCGTGCTGTGGACGATCCGGCGACTCCGCCCGGCCTCGCGGGCCGCCCATGATGCCGAATCCCGCGCCGGCTTGCTTCGCATGGTCCAGGCCCGCTGGTGGCCGCGCCCGGCCTGCGGCGACGACCCGGTGCTCTGGCACGAGCTCCACCCGGGCCGCCGCGGGAGCGTGCTCGGCCTCTGGACCGATCGGGGCGTGAACCTGCTGTGGATCGGC
>JANOBY010000333.1:0-19733 GCA_031411935.1 Planctomycetales bacterium
CAACAGCCAAGAGCTTCGGGTGCTCTCAAAAGCCGCGGGGAAACGGTCTAAAAACCCTCGCCGCTCGTAAAGCTCCCTTCGTTCGAAGGCGGGGGCGGAGGAGACGGACTTCCCCCCGACCCCGACCCCGATCCCGACGTGTCGGGCGGGGACCAGGACGGGGTGAACACGTCGCCCCGCCTCTGCACGCCCCTCACGGCGGCCTGCTGCAACGCGGCGCTGGCGACCTCGATCAGCGCACCCATGAGCACGCGGCCCGCGGGGTTGTCGATCGCCTGCGTCCCCATCCCGTTCGGCGGGTCGACCGCGTGCGGGCGGAACCTCTGCGACGCCTGGATCGACCGCCAGAGCCGGTCGGCGTCGAGCTGGCCGTTGTCGAAGGCGTCGAGCCCGCGGCCCAGGTCGAATCCGTCCTCGAAGAACGATCGCTGCGAGTCGAAGTTCGCCTGCCGATAGCGTCTCACCAGCAGGTCGAGCCCCTCCTGCTTGCGGTCGAGCGAGGCGCGTTGCCGGGCGAGTTCGTCCATCTGCCTCCGGAGCGATTCGGAATCCTCGGCCAGCCTCGCAAGGTCCCGGACCAGCGCGTCGTCGTCGGGCTCGGGCGTGAGCCTCGCCCGTTGTTCGAGGATCGCTACGCGGGTCTCGCCCAGGAAGGCGCGGAGCTTCTCGACCGCCTCGGCGTAGAAGGGATTCTGGTTCTCGTCCAGCTCGGCGAGCGTCTTCTGGGTCGCCTGGGCCTGTGCATGCAGGGCCTCGATCTCGGCCACGAGCCGGTCGCGCTCGGTGCCCAGGGCGTCGCCCTCCTTCATCACGTCGGTGAGCCCGAGGCGGTCGGCCTCGCCCTTCTGGATCGCCTCGACCTGCTGCATGAGCCCGGAGAACTGCTCGCGACGCCGCGGGACCTCCTCGGCCACGAGCGGGGGCGTCTTCTTGAGGAAGTCGTACCCGTTGCGGGCGTTGGCGAAGTCGATCAGCCCCGCCACCCACGTGTCGATCGAGCGGGTCCACCCGCCGGCCTTGTACGCGGGGGTGCCGTATCCGCAGGCGATCAGGTAGCGGAAAAGGCGGCTCTTCTCGTAATGCGGGAGCTTGGCCGAGGCCTCGGAAGCGAGGTCGGCGGCGCGTTGCTCGTCGCGGTGGAGCTTCTCCTCGGCTTGCAGGGCGAGGACCGAGCGCTTCTGAAAGTGCTCGTTCCGCTTGAGGCTCTGGGCCACCTCGGCCTCCAGTAGCTCGCGACGGGCGACCTTCTCGTTGAGCCGGGCCGTGACCTCGTCGAGCGTCCTCACGCGGAGGTCGATCGTCTTGCGGGCGTCGTCCAGGTCGCGGCGCACCTCGCGCTGGCGAGCCTCGCGGCGGGCCAGGACCGCAAGCAGTTCGTCGCGGATCTCTTCAAATGTCTTCTGGATCGTGGTGCGCGAAATGTCGGGCAGGTAATGACGCGCGAGCTGCAACAGCGTGTCGCCCCGCCGCGCGACCAGCGATCGCAGGTCGTCGTCCCCCTGCGAGGCGCGCCCCTGGCATTCGGAAAGCTCCCGGCGGGTCCGGTCGAGCTCTCCCCGGAGCATGGAGAAGACCTCGGTCCCTTCAAGCCTGCCCGTCACCATGACGTGATCTGCCCCATGCGCGTGAGAGGTCGCCCGTCCGAGCCCGCCATGACCGTCTCCTCGTCGAGGAACCCGCGTTTCTTCACCGCGAAGAGTGTTTCGTTGAGGATCCCGTCTTCCTTCTTGTCCTTCCCGATCCGGTCGTAGACCTCCTTCGCCACGCGCTCGCCCCAGGTCTCGACGGTCCTGTCCTTGTCCGTCTCGCTGTCGTGGATCGTCCGAGAGACCAGCGTGCCGTCGGGGCGTTTGGCCTCCACGAGCAGGTAATAGCCCGAGATCCGCTTGCCGCCAGCGTCAGTGTAATACCGATCGATCCCGCTCTTGCGGCCGGGGCCCGCCACCACGCTGGTGGTGTATTCCTCCTGGAGGCGTGCCTCGATCCCTGCGAGCTTCTCGTCGATCTCCTGGAGCTTCGGGGCGTCCCGACGTTCGGCGTAAAGCGCGGCCTCGGCCCGGATCGCCTGGAACTCGGCGAGGGCCTTCGGATCCTTCGCCACGGCGAGGATGGTCTCCTCTCGGGTCGCGATCGCGGCCTGCGCCCGGGCCAGGTCGCGGGCGATCCGCCCCGAGGCGCTGAACGGGCCGGAACTGGAGAAGAACAGCCACCAGCCCAGCGCCAGAGTTCCCAGCACCAATCCGCCCCGGCGGAGCAGGGGGCCGCGGCCGACCCAGAGGTGGGCCAGGGCCACGCGCACCGACCATTCGGGCTCGCGGAAAGTGTGCAGGCGGTCGTAATAGGTGGCGATGGCGGCGTCCACCTCCTCGGGCGTGACCTCCTCGCCGGTGACCTTCGACGCGGCGAGCATCCTCTCCCGCAGACGGCCCTTCAGCTCGACGAGGTTGAGCTGCTCCTCCACGAGCTCGCGGTCCTGCCTCAGCGCCGTGGCCACGTCCATGATCCGCAGCATCTCCGGGACGCTGAGCGCGTGGGCGGGGTCGCTTGCTGCGGGAGCGGGCATGGGGATCGCCTCGGCGGACGGACTTTCTTTGGACCCGGGCGCCGGATAGATTAATCGCTGGGCCGCGCGAGTGCATCGGGTCGGGGCGGAATTCTCGCCGCAGAGGCCGCGCCCCGCCCCACGATCGTATCACCCGCCCCGGTCCGGTTCGACCCCCTCCGCCGCAATGAGGAGACAGCGCATCATGGCCAGCTCGGCTCCGGTTCCCGCCCCGGTCGGTGAAGGCTCGGCGTCCGCGTCCGCCACCGCGCCAGGGACCTCGATGCAGAAGTACCTGGACAAGGCGGTCAAGGTCCTGGGCCAGTTCAACGTGGCGAAGCAGGAGGACACGAACAACGAACTCGTCCGCCTGCTCGACGACGTGAAGCACCTGGACGAGCCCAAGGTGCTCGCCATCTCGCGCACGATCAGCTACATGAGCAAGTTCAACCAGCTCGTGCGCGACAACGTGGAGAACATCGACGTCGGCAACCGCTATCTCGAAATCGCCCAGATGTTCGACTCGATCCGCGAGGACTCCAAGACCCTCATCAACCAACTCCAGGACGGCAAGATCGGCATCACCGAGAAGATGCAGAACCTCTGGATGAAGCTCCGCCGCGGGACGCCTTCCAAACGCTTCGAGGACATCGCCGGCGTGTACAAGGCGGTCGCCCACGAGACGAAGAATCAGCTCGACCGCGAGCAGAAGATCATGGACGCCTACATCGACTTCCGGTTCGCCCTGAAGGAGTCCGAGGTCCTCGCCCGCGAGCTCCTGGAGAAGCAGAACGCCCCCCTCGAAGCCGCAAGGGCCGCGCTCGCCGCCGCGCAGGAAAAGGCCAAGACCCCCGGTGCGAGCGACACCGAGAAGTCGCGCAACGAGCTCGCCCGCGACGAGGCCCTGAACGCGTTCCAGGTCGAGGACCGCAACTATCAGCTCCTGAAGGACATCACCGAGAACCTCTCGGTGGGCTACGACGTGGGCGACACGCTCATCACCAAGCTCAAGCAGACGCACGACGTGAAGGAGCGCGTGTATCGCCGCTCGGTCACGTTCTTCACCACCAATGAGCACGTCTTCACAATCCTGGGAACGGTCTACACGTCGCAGCACGGCCTGCACGAGGCGACTCAGGCGCAGGAGGCCATGAAGGAGGGCGTGAACAGGGGGCTGGAAGACGTGGCCGACCTAGGCCGCGAGCTGGAGAAGGCCGCGATCAAGGCGGGCTACGGATCGACCATCAAGCCCGAGTCGGTCGAGAAGCTCGTCCACGCGATTTCCGACTACCAGGTCGAGTCCCTGACCATGATCGCCGACCTCCGCAAGGAGAGCGAGCAGAGCGCCCGCGAGATCCGCCGCGTGGTCGAGGAAGGCAAGAGACGCTACCAGGAGACCCTCGCCCGATTCGCGATCGACGCCGCCCCCACGCCCGCAGCGTGACCTCTCGCGAGAGAGGTTTTCGCGCCGCTCGCCATCATGGACCGGCTCTCGCCCTAGCGCGGCCTTCCCTTGAATGAAGTAGGGCGGGCGTCCCTGCCCAATGGCACTTACTTTAATGACCGCTTATGGGACTAGAGGCGTCCTGAGCAATCTGGGGGAGGCCGTTTACCCCTCAAAGTCCCGGAAATGGCCCGCCCAAAGGTCGCAGTTTAACGATCCTCGCATCAGCGAACATTAAAGTAAGTACCATTGGGCAGGGACCTCCGCCGTACTTCAAGGCCGCAACGAACAACCGGGAATCGCTCCAACGAGTCGGGAACCAGCGTGAGCGAGGATGCTCACGCCATGGGGACAAATTCCGGGGAGCCACGCCGCACCCCGCAGATCGGAAACCGGGCCCCCCACGATAGTCTGGAGGCGTGAAGCCTCCGCAAATCACCCCGGCTCGTTGACAATCCGGACCATCGCCACGGGCACAGCCCAGCGCCAGGAACCTGCGCATCGAAAAACGTGAATTTGCAGAACGAACCCAATTTGGCCGCCCAGATCGTGCGGCACGACCGCGCGAATATCGCTTTCACCAAAGGGTTTAGGTCACGACGACGGGGCAAGCCAAAGGGGTGAATTGCCGGGAAACGAAGCCAAAACGAAGCCAATTTCCGGCGTCCGAACGGGAAACGAACCCATTCACCGGGCACCACCGGCGGCCTGCCCCCCAGGGCCATCCGGCCGCTCGCTTCTCGGACCCTGTCCTCACATCATGGCGGCCGACACCGGGTCGAAGGTCTTGCGGATCCGGGCTCGTTCGTCGGGCGAGAGGGTGAAGCTCATAGCCCCGGCGTTGTGGGCGGCCTGGTCGGCGTTCCGGGCCCCGACGAGGGCGGCGGTGATTCCGGGCTCCTGGATCGTCCAGTTGATGACCACTTGCGCGAGGCTGGCTTTGTGGGCCTCGGCGATGGGGCGGATCGTTTCGAGGGCGTCCGCGACCCGCTTGCGGTTCTCGACCGTGAAGAACCGGTGCGAGCTTCGGTGGTCGCCCGGGGGGAACGTGCGGTCGGGGCCGACCGCGCCGGTGAGGAGCCCTCGTTCCAGGGGCGAGTAGACGATCACGCCGATGTTGTGCTCGCGGCAGAAGGGGAGGATCTCGGGCTCGATCTTGCGCTGGATGAGGCTGTAGGGGGGCTGCAGGCTCGCCACCGGGGCGGCGGCCGAGGCCTTCTTGAGCCACGCGACATCGTAGTTGCTCACGCCGATCGCGCGGATCTTGCCCTGATCCTTGAGCTTCAGGAGCGCGGCCATGCTGTCTTCCACGGGCGTGGAGGTGTCGGGCCAGTGGACCTGATAGAGGTCGATGTAATCCGTGCCCAGCCTCTTGAGGCTCTGCTCGAGCTCGTGGGCGATGCTCTCGGGGCGCGAGTTGCGGCGGATCTCGATCGTGTTGCCCAGACGGTCCTGGGTCTGCCAGGGGTCGGAACCGCCGGAGCCTCCGCTTTCGGGATCCCAGCGCATCCCGCACTTGGTGGCGACCTGCACGCGGTCGCGGCGGCCCTGGATGGCCTTGCCCACGACCTCCTCGCCGTAGCCCTGGCCGTACACGGCGGCGGTGTCGATGGTGGTGGCCCCGTGGTCGACCGAGCTCTGGATGGCGGCGATCGACTCGGCCTCCTCGGCGCCTCCCCACATCCAGCCGCCCACGGCCCACGCGCCGAAGGTCACGGCCGACACCTTCACGTCCGAACTTCCGAGGCTGCGCAGCGATTTCAGGTCCGACAAGGGGAGGGCTCCTCAAGGGGCGATTCCGGCGCAGAGGTCCGCGACCCGAGCGTACCCCATGGGCTCTCGGGTTCGCCAGACGCTTCCCCCGGGCCGGGGCTCACTCTTGCCCGTGGCCCCCTCGGCCGGCGGTGTCGCGGCCTCGGCCGATGTCCACGAGGCGATCTTTCGCGTCCGGCTGGAGCTCGGCGTTGTGCTGCTTGATCTCGGATCCCTTCGGGTCATGTTCCTCGCGATCGATTGCCGGGAAATCGGCGGTGTCGTCGATCGGCGTGACGGCCTCGCTCAGCTTGTGAATGATCGGCTCGATCTTGTCCGACATGGCGTGCTCCTTCGGGGAGAAAGGGGGCTCATCCTGCGGTTCGCCCGGAAGCCGGGTCCTGCATCGTGGCCTCTGCATGCCACATGTGCACGCAAACGCGGGGCCGGTGGCCCAATCCGTGCGTTTCTCGGGGGAGAGTTTCGCGCGGAGTCGTAGAGAAGAAAGATCCCCGATGTTTGGGTATCATGCTTACGCGGCGTAAGTTAGGGCACCCGATCCTTTGCAATCCGCAATCTCTGCGTGAAACGAACTCCCCGACAGCAATGCGTTTCGTCGTACACCCCGCCCCTAGGCGGAGGGGTCCCCAAGGTCCACGCCCCACTCGTCGAACACCAGGCTGGGCACGAACCCCATGGTCCCCCGGCCGTGGGCCCAGGCCATCAGTTTGGGCGCCTTGGCGGCGGCGGTCGAGAGGTAGGCGGGGTCGGGCGTGATCCCCACGCGGCCGAGGTCCAGGCGGTCGGCGTCCCAGCAGGTCTGCACGGTCGGGTCGGGATGCGTGCGCTTGTGGGTGTGCCCCTCGCAGGCGATCTGGAGCTGGAGGAACTCGCGCTCGGAGAGCTCGAACCGCTCCCCCTGCCACCGCCTCACGAGCTTGGCGGCCCGGGGCCCGTGGTTCGGGTCGTTGTGCTCGGTCACGCGGCGGGCGTCGTGGAGGATGGCGAACAGCCGCACGACCAGGACGCTGGCCCCGCTCTCCGAGGCGATCCGCAGGCCATTCTCCAGAACGCGGGCCCAGTGCCCCACGCCGTGGTCGCCGTTCGGCGGCAGGGTGTACTGCTCCAGGACGGCCCGGAGGATCTGCGCTTCGGAAGAGGGGTCCATCGCCATCTCGCAACCGGTCGTCAAAAGGATCGCATCGGCACGCCTGTACGTTAGCGTTCCACCATCGCGGCCCCGGGCTGGTCCCGTCAAGCCATAGGCCGGGCGCTCCCCGCTCCCGCCGCGCGGGGCGTCTCCCCTTGTCAATCCGGGGTGGGCCTGGGAAAATTTCGCTTCGATCGCCAGATCGCCAGGTTGAGCCGGACGTTTGGCCTGACTTGTCGCCACCTTCGCTCGCGGTGCTTGCCCTCGGACCAGCCTTGCTTTCCCCTTGTGGGTCCGGCCCCGTTCGTGTTTCTCCAGGAGATTGCTTCCGTGAAGATTGCCGTCATCGGGACCGGTTACGTTGGGCTTGTCACGGGAACCTGCTTCGCCGAGAGCGGCAACACGGTCACGTGCGTGGACAAGGTCGAGGCCAAGATCGCCATGCTCGAGCGCGGCGAGGTGCCCATTTATGAGCCCGGCCTGACCGAGCTCGTGAACCGCAACGCCCGCGACGGCCGGCTCAAGTTCACGACCGACCTGGCCAGGGGGATCAAGGACGCCGAGATCGTGTTCATCGCCGTGGGCACGCCCCAGGGCGACGACGGAGGGGCGAACCTCAGCGGGATCTGGGCCGTGGGCGAGGAGATCGCCCGCGCCATGGAATCCTACAAGATCATCATCACCAAGAGCACCGTGCCCGTGGGCACCAACGCCGAGCTGGCCCGCAGGATGGCCGCCGTGACCGGCGTGAAGTTCGACGTGGCCAGCAACCCCGAGTTCCTCAAGGAAGGCGCCGCGATCGAGGACTTCACCAAGCCCGACCGCGTGGTCGTGGGGGCCCGCACCGAGGAGGTCGCCGACAAGATCCAGGAGCTCTACTCCCCGTTCCTCCGCACCGAGCACCCGTACCTGGTCATGTCGCCCGAGTCGGCCGAGATGACCAAATATGTGGCCAACTGCATGCTCGCCACGAAGATCAGCTTCATCAACGAGATGGCCAACCTCTGCGAGGGCTACGGCGCGGACATCAACGACGTGCGCCGGGGGATCGGCCACGACCAGCGCATCGGGTTCAGCTTCCTCTTCCCCGGCGTGGGATACGGCGGGAGCTGCTTCCCGAAGGACATCCGCGCGGTGATCCACATGGCGAAGACCGTGGGGCAGGCCCCCCGGATGATGGAGGCCGTGGACGCCGTGAACGAGGCGCAGAAGGACGTGCTGGCCTCGAAGCTCAAGGACCACTTCGGCGGGAACCTCTCGGGCCTCACGATCGCGCTCTGGGGCCTGGCCTTCAAGCCCCGCACCGACGACATCCGCGAGGCCCCCGCGCTCGTGCTGGTCGACACCCTGCTCGCCCACAACTGCAAGGTGAACGTCCACGACCCCGAGGCCATGGCCAACGTGAAGGAGGTCTACGGCGACCGCATCACCTACTCCCGCCACAAGTACGACAGCCTCAAGGGCGCCGACGCCCTGGTCATCGCCACCGAGTGGAAGGAGTTCCACAACCCCGACTTCGAGGAGATCCGCAGCCTCCTGAAGTCCCCCGTGATCTTCGACGGCCGCAACCTCTTCGAACCCGAACGCATGGCCCGGCTCGGGTTCACCTACCACGGGATCGGGCGGGCGAAGGTGCCGCATGAGTGACGAGATCGAGAAGGCCCTGGACGCCGCCCGCGCCCGCGCCGCCCGGCGCCGGGAAGAGTCCGCGGCTCGCTTCGAGGGGATGGAGATCGCGCAGACCTACCTGATCGACCCGTCCACGCTCCCGAAGACCGACCCCCGGTGGGCGTCTCCGCTGATGGAGGCCGCGGGGAGTCAGGATCTCGAATCGGTGCGGGCCTGGCTGGCCTCGGGCGTGGACCCGAACGAGACGGACAGGTTGGGCAAGGCCGCCCTGCACGAGGCCGTGCGCGACGCCTACCGCAACGAGGCCAACGGCCTGGAGATCGTGAAGAGCCTGCTCGCCGCCGGCGCGAACCTGAATGCGCAGGAGAAGGACGGGACCACCCCGCTCATGTACGCCACCTGGCACGGCTCGTACAAGCTGGTGAAGAGCCTGATCGACCTCGGGGCCGACGTGCACCTCAACGCCAAGGACCGCAAAACGGTGCTGGCCAGCATCAAGGCCGCCCCCGCGCTCGCCAGAAAATCCAAGAGAACGATCAAGGTCCTGATCGACGCCGGGGCCATCGGCTAGCGCGTTTCGGCTGCAAGGCGTCCCTCGCGGAGACGGGGGGCGGCCCAGGGGACTCGGGCGGAAGGACTCTCCTTCTCACTGCGTCCTCTGCTCCGCTCCCCGTCTCCGCGTGAAACCCTTCGTCTCCCCGAATCAGGCCCCCGACTTGCGCTTTTTGGGGGCGGCCTTGGGCTTGGCGTCGCCCTTGCCGGTCTTCTCGCGCAGCTCCTCGATCTTCATCGAGGCCTCGGCCTTGGTCAGCTCGTCGGGCAGGGCCTCCTCCTCGCCGGCCTGGCGGGCCAGGGTGTGGAGGTAGGATTCCTGGGCCCCGGTCATCTCCTCGGCGCCCGTGGTCCAGGTGGCCGGGTCCTTGATCGCGCCGTTGTCCGTATCCGCCACGTCTTGCTTGCTCATGAGAGGATCCCTCTGCCGATGCCGATCGCCCGGCCCTCGCCCGTTCCTCGGGCGAAGACTGCCTACCGTGCGACCATGAACAAACGTATCGCAATCGGCGTGCCGAGCGGGGCGTTATCGAGGACGTCCGTTCAGGATCGCCGGGACGGAGGGCGAGGCCCGCGCATCGCGGCTCCAGGCCTCGGCCAGGCGGCTCAGGCCCACGCGGGCGCAGAGCCTGGCGAGGTCCTCGCGGGACTCGGGGGCTTCGAGCTTGCCGAGGTCGGCGTCGAGCCGGCGGCCCAGGGCCACGGGGTCCAGGACCTCGCGCAGAAGCTCGACCGCGGACGCCTCGCGGTCGGCCTCGTCGCGCTTCCCGGCGTTGCGCAGGGCACGAGCCAGGCGGGAGCGGGTCCTCCAGTCGTGCGGGAGGTGCTCCAGCGCCTTGCGCAGGGACACGATCGCCGAGGCGTCGTCGCGGGGCTCGTACTCCAGGTTCCATCGCCCTCGGAGGCGGGCGTAGCGGGCGTCGCGCAGGGGCTCGGGCCAGGCGTCCAGGATCGCTCGTCCTCGCTCGGGCTGTTCCCCCGCGTCGGCCAGGGCCAGGACCAGGGCCTCGCGGGCGGCCACATGATCGGCGTGCCCGGCGACGATCTTCGCGAGCGCGTCCACGCGATCGTCGCGGCCGGGGTCGCCCGCGCGCGATGACGCGGCGATCCTCTGCAAAAGGGCCACGCGGGCGTCCAGGTCGTCGGGGTCGGCCTCGGTCCACCGGGCCAGGGTGTCCCTGGCCACGTCGTCGGGCGTGTCGGCCAGGAGGGCGAGCGTGAGCGCCCGCAGGACCTTCCGCCGGGCCGCCTCGGGGACGCTCTCATACGCCCGCCAGCCCACGAGCGAGGCCTCGACCTGCCTGTCCTCCACGCGCAGGATCTCGAGCCGCAGGAGCCAGGGCTCGGGGTCGCGCGGGTCGAGCGACGAGGCCCTTTCCAACGCCTTCTCGGCGACCGAGGCCCGGCCTTCCTTGAGCGCCGTCCTGGCCTCGATCCACGCCAGGTCGGCCGCCTCGCTCCGCCCCGCCGGGCGCATCCCCCAGGCCACCAGGGCCGCGACCACGCCCAGGCCGATCACGCCGCAGGCCGCGAGCCCGAGGACCAGCGGCCATCGCCGCCGAGGGGTCCCCCCCGGGCTGGCGCCCCGTCGCGGCTTCGGCATCCGGCCCGCGGCTCGTCGCGACATGAGCGAGATCGTCTCCACAACAGGGTCGCAACGGAAGACTTCACCGCAGATGACACAGATCATCACAGATCAAGACAATTTCTCATTCTTCATCTGAGAACATCTGCGTCATCTGCGGTGAAGTCTTCCTCTTCCATCACGAATGGTGGGCCGGGCCGTCGCCCAGCCCGAAGAGGTGCCTCACGGCATTCAGGAGGGCGTGGGGGTCGTGCTTGTCGGCGCTCGTGGCCGCGGACTTCAGGGCCGACCTTGGGTGGTGGAGGTACTGGTTCTGGAGGCGGTGGACCAGGTGGGCCACGGCGTCCTTTTGCGTGTCGGTGAGGTCGGGGCACGCGGCGTGGAAGCGTTGCAGCTCGCGCTCGCTCACGGTCTCGGCGTAGGCCCCGAGTTGTTTGAGCAGGGTGCCGGCGTTGCGCTGGTGCCTGAGGTTCGCCAGGCAAAGGGAGGTCTCGCGCTCGATGATCGCGCGGGCCGGCTCCAGCCCTTTTTTGCGGCCTTGCAGGTTGCGGGCGACCTGCGCCTGGAGGTCGTCCACGTTGTAGAGCATCACGCGGTCGAGCTCGCCGATCCCGGGCTCGAAGTCGCGAGGCACGGCGATGTCCAGGATCAGGGCCAGCCGGTTGCGGCGGGCGCGCTGGACCCGGAGATACTGGTCTCGCGTGACGATGGGCTCGTCGGCGGCCGTGGTGCTCACCACCACGTCGGCGTCGATCAGGGCCTGGTTCAGCCGCTCGAACTCCACCACGCGCCCGCCCCAGCGCTCGGCGGCCTTCACGGCGCGGCCGAGGTTGCGGTTGCACACGACGATCTTGCCGGGCTTGAGCTCGGCGAGGTGTTGCAGGGTCAGGTCGCCCATCTTGCCCGCGCCGATGACCAGCACGGTCTTGTCGGCGAAGTGGTCGAACACCTCGCGGGCCACGTCCACGGCCACGCTGGCGATCGAGAGCTTGCCCTGGTCCAGCCCGGTCTCCGAGCGCACCTTCTTCCCTACGCGCATGGCGTTCTGGAACAGGTCGTGGAGGATCGGCCCGACCGAGCCCCGCGCGACCGCGCCCTGATAGGCGTCGCGCACCTGGCCGAGGATCTGCCCCTCGCCCAGCACCAGGCTCTCCAGGCTCGCGGCCACGCGGAACAGGTGCGCGACCACCGCCTCGTCGTGATGCGCCACCAGGTGCGAGGCCAGCGACGGCGCGGGCATGGCGTGGAACCTTGCGAGCCACGCGGTCAGGTCGTCCACGCCGGGCAGGCTCTCGGGCGTGTCGCTCGCGGCGTAAGCCTCCACGCGGTTGCAGGTGGACAGGAGGACGAACTCCGCGCCGGGGAACTCGCCGCGCAGGGCGGACAGCGCCTCGTCGCGGCGGGGGCCGTCCATCGCCAGGGCTTCGCGTACGGAGGTGGGGGCCGACCGGTGGTCCACGCCCAGGGCCAGCAGCTTCACGGGGTCCTCCCCGAGGCCGCCGGACCGCCGCCCAGGCTCAGGCCGTTGCCGTGCTGCGTGGGCAGGAACGGCCCCACGCCCACCATCGCGAACACCAAAAACGCGAACGCCACCATGGTGAGCACCATCACCCGGCTGCCCCGCCACTCGGGCCGGTAGCGGGCGTGCAGGAGCCCCGCGAACACCACCCACAGCGCCAGGGTGGCCACCACCTTGGGGTCGGACCAGCCCAGGACCTCGGCCCCGCCCCCGCTTTTCTTCGCGCCCAGCATGAGCCCCACCCCGATCAGCATCCCGAACGTGAGCAGGGGGAACGCCACGGTGATGCCCCCCCGGTTCCAGCGCTCGGATTGCTCCAGGCTGGGCAACGCCACGCCCAGCCGGGGGGGCCGCTTGTGCTTGAGCCGGTTCGACTGGATCAGGTACATGAGCCCCGCCACGAACGCCACGCAGGTCGCGGCCGCCCCGCCCAGCAGCAGGATCCCGTGCACCACGCCCCAGAACGTGACCCACCCGCCGCCCCAGCCCGTCCACCCCTGCCGAGGCGCCTGCGTGGCCGCCGCCAGGATCGCGATCACCACCGGCAGGACGAACACGCCCACGGCCACCGGCCTCGGCGACCGGAATTCCAGATAAAGGTCGATCGCCACCAAAATCCACGCCAGGACGAGCAGGGACTCGAACACCGTGCCCACCGGCAGCTCGTGGATCGACCAGATCCGATTGGCCAGATAAAGCGTATGGACGATCCAGCCCAGGGCCGTGAGCGCGATGGTGGCATACCACCGGGCCGAGCCCCGCACCGCGAACCGGGCCAGGTCGCAGACTAGCGCCAGGCCATAGGTTCCCGCGAAGCAAAGAACGCTCAGACGATCGACCATGCCGCCCCAGGACCCCTCACCAGACCAGGCAAGCCTCGCCGAAGAAGACGCAGGCATTGTAGCCAATCGGCCGGGGCACTCCCAGGGGGGGGCGGCTCGCCGCGAGATCAGGGCTTGACCGGCTTCCCCTCCGCATCCAGCACGATCCGCAGGGCCATGGGCTCGCCTTCCACCAGCTTGTTGCTCTTGTCCAGAGGCACGAGAAGGCCCTCTTGATCCCTTTCGGTCGCAAGGATGCGGACGAAGAGGAGGCCGACGGGCAACTCCGGGACGACGAATCGGCCTTGTGCGTCACTGGCAATCTCGACGACCCCCACGTAGGGGCCCCGGAACGATTCGGGGATCGTGATCACCCGTAGCAAGACGAGGGGGAGCGGCTTGCCGTCGGGATCGACCACCTCGCCTTCAAGGCGAGCCACCGGCAGGAGGTGCACAACCTTGGTCCCTTCTCCCTCGCCGAAGGTCGGGGATGTCCATTGTTGCATCCCGAGCCCGGGCGCCCAGATGCGGACTCCGCGAACATCTTCCGGACGGAGCGCGGCCGTGGCCGCCTCGCCCTCGGCATTGGTCAGGGGCATGACCAGCTCGCCAAGGGGCTTCGGCAAGGATAGCCATTCGCGGTAAAGCACGGTGGGCACGACCCTCGCCCCGGCCACCGGCTCGCCGTCGGGGCCGAACACGCGGAAGATGGTCTCCGATCCCGGTTGAAGCGTGACCCGCACCGGCCGATCTTCGCGGAGCGCATTGCGATCGATCGTCAATGAGGTCGCAAGTGATCCGGGCCGATACGCCCACAGGACGACCCTGTCCTGCACGTCGATCGGCTCGCCGACGACCTTCAGGCGGAATCCGCCCGAAGCATCCGACGTGGCTTCCCCGCGAGTCACGGTCCCACTCGCATGATGCCTTTTTTGTCCGACGGGAGGCTTGGGACGCCCCTGCTCATCGATCGGGATATATCCATCCGCGAGGAACAGCCGCACGTCGGCGACCGGCTTGCCGTCGCCGCCCACGACGGTCCCCACAAGCGTTTCCTCGGCCGAGGCCGCGAACGCCGCCAGCGCAAGGATCAAGGAGCTAACAACCATGCCGGTCACTCCCGCTCGAAATTCGCCTGAACGCATCACGAGGCGAGCATACCGGGCACCGGGGCCGACCTCCAGACGGTTTCAGGTCTCGGCGCGAAGGACGCGCCAGGCGCCGGCCCCGGGGGCGGTCACAGGGACCTTGTCGGCGACGATCGGCCATCGTGCGGAGCGTGAAGCGGCCGGGGTGCGGCCGTGGATCGGGAGAAGATCGCCGGGCGACGGCTCGACCGCCATGGGAGAAGCCCCGCGCATGGCGAACGGGACGCGGACTTCCCGCCGGTGCGCCGAGGCCACCGCCAGCGCCGAGGCCGCCGAGCCGGGACACAAGCGACGGATCAGGGTTCGATCGACCAGGGGGGCATGCATACTGGGCGACCTCTCCCCATCTCGGGTCGGGCGGGACCGCCGACGGTCCATCGGAAACGATTCTTGGCCTTTCGAGACGCGAATTTCAGGCCATTCGCCGACGAGCACGGCGCTTTGCCCAGGATGGTCACGCCCGGGGTGTCGAGGGGGGAGACCCTCGCCCTCCGCGTGGCCCCGGACCCGGGCCATCCCGGAGGATCCATTTGTGTCGATTTCGCAAATTTTCTCTTGTCCCAGCGCCGGGCCGCGGTAGGATCGCGGTTCCCGGTCTCTGGCGTCGCCCGCGAGGCACGGCCCAGGGCCGGGGAATCTCGATCCCTCGACAACGGCAATCCTTCGCGGGCCCGGGTCGGTGCCCCTGGCGCCGGCCCTTCGGGGAGGGCGACGATGGCGATCAGCTTCCAGTGCCAGTGCGGGCGTCTTTTGCGCGCGAGCCTTGAGACCGCCGGCAAGAAAACCAGGTGTCCCGGCTGCAACCAGGTGCTCACGATCCCCGGCGCGAGCCTGGTGGGCGCGTCGGTCGCCACCTCCTCGGCCACGACCGGGGCCGGGGCTTCGTCCCCGTCGTCGGTCATCGAGGCCGACCCGTTCACGCTGAACCTGGACTGGTCCACGGTCGAGGCCCAGCACCCGCCCGCTCCCCCGGCGGCGTCCGACCGCCCCGAGAGCGGCCTGATCAAGATCGACTCCGTGGCGACCGACTCGCCCCTGCTGGCCGAGGTCCCGCGCACCCACGACGGATCGCGGCAATATCGCGTGATCACCCAGAAGGACCAGGGCTTCAGCGGCAAGTTCAACGCCACGAAGCTCGAGGACATGCTCAACGCCCAGGCCCGCCACGGGTGGACGCTCAAGAGCGCCGTGACCATGAACATCCCCTCGCACGGAGGCCACCACGACGAGCTGATCGTGATCCTCGAACGCTAGGGCGGGCGGACAAACGCCGAGGCGAGCCCCCTTCGAGAGGATGGCAAGGACAGGGGCTTCCGGGCACCACACCGGCTCCTTGACGATCCGGACCCTCGCCCGAAGACCAGGGAGCCCGAGGCGCACGACGTGCGCGGTTGTGGACGGGTAGGCCGGGGGCTTCGCCCCAACGGGCGCGGGCGATCAATCCTTCTGCGGTCGTGCGGGCTGCTGGAGGTCGTCGCCTTCCGGGGCGGTGGGCCGGTGGGCGAGGACCGCGGCCGGAGGGGCGTCGGGGTCGCGTTCTTCCCGGTGCGTGGCGGGGAGGCTGGCCAGCTCGCGTTCGGCTCCGACGGCGTTCTCGGCGTCGCCCAGGGCCTGGGTGGCCTCCATGAGATGCGCCAGGTGGCTCCTCAGCAGGGCGCGAAAGGTCGGGTTCGCGGGGTTGGTGCCCAGCGCCCGTTTCTGGAGGTTCACGGCCTCGCGGAGCCGGTCCCGGGCGGGCTCAAGGCGGCCCTCGGCCAGGTCCATCAGGCCGATCATCGCCAGGGTCCGGCCCAGGGCGCTGGCGTGGTGCGGGGATTCGGGACAGGCGAGGACCAGTTCCCGCTGGAGGGCCAGGGCCGAGAGGAGCATGTCAAGGGCCGCGGACGTGTTGCCGATGTCGGCCAGGGCCAGCGCGGAGTGGAAGTCGGAACGGGCCTGGTAGTCGCGGACCTCGGCCATGTCGAGGTGTTCCTGGCCCAGCTCCCGCCAGATCCCCCGGGCCCGGTCGTGGTACTCCATCGCCTCGGTCGGCTTTCCCCAGGCCCGCAGCACGGCCCCTGTGTTGTCCAGGCTGACCGCCAGGGCCCTCTGTAGCTCGACCTGGTTGGGGTTGGCGAGCGCGAGGGCCTCGCGAATCTCCAGCGCCTTCCTGTGGGAGGCCATGGCCTTTTGCAGGTCGCCCTTGCGCTTCAGGAGGTTGCCGATGTTGTTGTGGCTGAGCGCCACGAAGATTTGATAGCGGAGGACCGCGGGGTAGTCCCGCGCGAGCTCCTCCCGGAGCCTGAGCGAGCGTTCGAAGGCCTCCATGGCCGCGTCCGCCTGGCCGAGCTCGCTGCGAAGCGTCCCGATCGCGTTGTCGCTGGCGGCGAGGTCGGACCGGGCCACGACGGAGCCGGGGTCGGCGTCCACCATCGCCTGGCGGATCGCGCGGCCCTGCTCCTGGGCCTTCAGGGACTCCACCGGCTTGCCGAGGTCTCGCAGCGAGAGCCCCATGTTGTGGTAGCTGACCGACTGTTCGCGGCGGTAGATGAGGGAATGCGGATTGGAGCCGGGGATCGTCCGCAGGATCGCCAGCGCCGCCTCGTTCGACCTGACCGCCTCGGCGTGCTTGCCCATGACCCTGAGCAGGAGCCCGATGTTGTTGTGGGTGGACGCCAGGTCCCCCCAGTAGAGGACAGCGGCGGGGTACGCCTGGGTGAGGCCCTGGAAGATCTGACGCGCCGTCTCGTGGGCCTCGAGCGCCTGGGGCAGCTGCCCCAGGGCCCGGTACTGGTGGGCGATGTGATTGTCGCAGGAGGCGAGCCCGGCCTGATATTCGGTGAGGTGGGGATACGCCTCGGCCAGCTTCCGATAGATGGCCTGGGCCTCGAGGTACACGTCCAGCGCGTCCCGCGTATTGCCGATCTCGCCGATCAGATTGCCGAGGTCGATGCTGGAACGGGCCAGGCGCACCAGGAACTCGGGGCGGGCGTCGGCGTCGTTCTGGAGCCGGGCCCGCAGGCTGCGGTAGAAGGCCAGCGGCTCGCTCAGCAGCCGCCTGCGCAGGCCCTGGAGCTCGGTGGTGTTCATGAGCCCTGGCTCGTTGACCACCGCGTCGTGGAACCGCTTCACGGCGTCGATGGCCAGGTCCTGTCCGGCCTCGGCGCGGGAGCGTTGCCTCTCCAGGTCGGCGTTCTTCAGGGCCAGGTCGTGCTTGGAGCGGGTCTGGACCACGACCACGGCCGTCATCCCCACGGCGGCGACCAGCAGGGCCGCGGCCGCGGCCGAGACGATGGTCCGTCGCTTGCTCGTCCATCGCCGGGCGCGAACGGTCCAGGGGTCGCGCAGGGCGGTCACGGGCTCGTCGGCCAGGTAGCGCTCGATGTCTGCGGCCAGCTCGGCCGCCGAGGCGTAGCGGTCGGCGGGGCGGGGCTTCATGGCCTTCAGGCAGATGGCCTCGAGCGGCCTGTCCAGGTGCGCCAGGACCTGCCGGGGGGGCGGGAACTCGCCGGCCTCGATCTTCCGGGTGAGCTCGACGAGGTCGATCTCCTTGCGCGAGAACGGGGCCCCGCCCGTCATGAGGCAGTAGAGCACGGCGCCCAGCCCGTACACGTCGCTGCGGGGCCCGATCTCGGTCAGGTCGCCCCTCATCTGCTCGGGCGGGGCGTACTCGGGCGTGCCGAAGGCCCAACCGGCCAGGGTCGGGCTCACGTTGCTGGCCGACGGGCGGAGCCGGACGGGGTCGGACGCGGGCCCGCCCATCGGGTCGGCGCGCCCCGCGGCCTTGGCCAGCCCCCAGTCCACCACCAGGGTCTCGCCGTAGGGGCCCAGCAAGACGTTCTCGGGCTTGAGGTCGCGGTGGATCACGCCCTTGCTGTGGGCGTACGACAGGGCGTTGCACACGTCGAGGAACCGGCCCAGCAAGGCGCGAAACGCCACCACGCGGGCCGACGGGTCGGGGTCGGGCTGCGTGTGGAACCGCTCGATCGCGTCCTTGAGCGAGCCCGTCTTGTCGCCGCGGATGAGCCTCATGGCGTAGAACGGGCGGCCGTCGTCGTACGTGCCCAGGCCGTAGATCGGGATGATCCCGGGGTGCTCCAGCTTGCCGGTGATCTCGGCCTCGGCCAGGAACCGGGCGCGGTAGGCCTCGTTGTCGGCCGACGCCTCGCGGATCTCCTTCAGGGCGACCGCCCGGTTCAGCTCGGTGTCGTGCGCCACCGAGACCACGCCCATGCCCCCCTTGCTCAGGGGGTGGAGGATCTGGAACCGCACGCCGGCCGAGGACGGCGCCCCCACGGCCTGGGGCCGCGACGGCGGGGGCTCGGTGGCATCCTCGTCCGTCGGGCCCGAGCCCAGGCTCGAGACCATCGCGAACTGGGCCACGGCCACATGATCATCGCCGGATGCGCCCGGCCCGGTGAGATCGGGCAGGCTCGTGTGCGGCTCCTCGTCGCGGCGAGACAGGTGGGCCGTGACCAGATCCTCGACCAGCGAGAGCGTGTCCTGGACGAGCTCGCCCCGGTCCACCAGAAGGCTCGCGATCGGGCGAGACGGGTCGGACGCCCAGGACTCGCACGCGGCGAGGAAGGCCCGGCGATCGATGAATCCGTGTTGAAAGGCCAGCACGCCGAACAAGGCGTTCTGCGCGGCCCCGACCGGGTCGGCGTCGCTCATAATCCCTATCCCTCAGGGTGTCACGTCGGACAGGTGCGGCATGCCCGAACCCTTGCCGGTCGCGGGCACGATTTCCCATTTTCAGGCTGATAGTTCTGTCTTTTTCGACGGCCCTGATGTGGGGAGGTATCAGGGCCATGCACAGGGGCGAGTTGGCGGGACGATCGCCCTGCACGATCCGGACCTCAGTCGAGAGCTCTTCGACCGAGGATCCCGGACCGGCGAGGGCGATCGACGGGCGATAGGATTTCCAGGGACTTACGCGATATGATTACATTTTTAAGAGGACCGGATTCTCACGGCCCCTCTTCGGAGAGACCCACTCCGTTCGCGAATCGCACGGGGATTCCCGGAATTCCGGCCTCGGGGTGATCTCATTCGAGCTTCTTGACGGCGGCGACCTCGTCCTCGGTGAGCTTGCGGATCTGGATCCCGCGGACCGCGCCCGTGGTCTCGTAGGAGGAGAAGCCCAGGGGCTTGCTGGGCCCGGACTCGATGCGGGTTCCGACGGATCGGCCCTCGATCTCGACGGGCCTGGCCTCCTTGCCGTCGATGCTGTAGCGGATCACGTCGTCGGTCACGCGGACCTGGAAGCGGTACCAGGTGTCGAGCTTGTACTTGACGGAGTGGCCGGTCTCGTTGTCCGAGGCGTCGGCCCCGTTCAGGCTGGACAGGCCGGTGATGAAGCCCCCCCAGCCCCCGTTGACCAGGGTCAGGTGCGACTTGCCCACGGGGAAGGTGGCGGCGGCGAAGAAGTCGGAGCCTGCCAGCTTTTTGGCCTCGTAGGTGAGCTCATAATTGGTCGTGAGCAGATCCTTTCGCGTGCTGGTGATGCCGGTCATGGGCGTCCCGGCCGCCATCAGGATCGATCCGTCTTCCACCTTGACCTCGCCGGGCTTGTAGAAGTCGGTGGGCTTCCAGCCGTCGAGCGTCTTGCC